>JBBSKP010000014.1:0-44969 GCA_038256175.1 Mycobacteriales bacterium | reverse complement strand
TCTCGTATGGCACCGAGTTGACGATGTGCGCTATGCAGTTGAGCCGGGCACGCTTCTTATCGTCCGCGTCGACGGTGTACCACCGGCATTCCGGGACGTCGGTGCGCTCCATCATCATGTCCTTGGCCACCGAATACTCGACCCATTTGTCACGCGACTCGATGTCCATCGGGCTCAGCTTCCACCGTCGTCGTGGATCCTTCGACCGCTTCTGGAACCGCCGCTCCTGCTCCTCGTCACTCACCGAGAACCAGTACTTGAGAACGATGACTCCCGAGCGCACCAACATCTGCTCGAACTCAGGGCCCGAACGCAGGAACTCTTGATACTCGGCATCGGTGCAGAAACCCATCACACGCTCGGTGATCGCGCGGGTGTACCAGCTTCGATCGAACAGCGCGATTTCGCCGCCTGCGGGCAGTTGCGCGACCCAGCGTTGGAAGTACCACTGCCGCTTCTCACGCTCGGTGGGAATGCCAAGAGCGACAATCCGAATGACACGCGGGTTGGTGGACTCGGTAATGCGCTTGATCACGCCGCCTTTGCCTGCAGCATCACGCCCTTCGAAGACGATCGCCACCTGCAAACCGTTCTCTTTCACCCAGTACTGCAGCTTGACCAGTTCCTTCTGCAGTCGCTTCAATTCCTTCTCGTAGAACGCCTCGGCCAGTTTGCCGTTGCCGTCGATCTTCGCCTTCTTCGCAACGAACGCGGGCTCATCTCGATTTGCCACTTCGGCCCCTATCCGTCGGTGCTACCAGCGCGATGCAGTTCCAGTGTCTGAGTTCGAGTGTCTACTTCAACTGTCCAGCATCCGAGACCGGACGGGTTCGATACAAGGGAATTCGAGTACCTTCCGAAGGTGGCCGAGCATTCGATACTGCTGCAGGAATACGAATCGTCGCTGGGTCTGACCAGTGATCGTGCCTCGATCGAGGCATCGAACAGCGAGGGATACCTCGACGCCGCGCTTCCAGCATGGGCACTGGCGGCTGGATCTGTCGCAGCGATGGCCACGGCGATCAATCGATACTGCCGGGCAAGGGACCTGCCCGAACAACGGTATGAGTTGCGGGCCGAACGGATCGCGGCGTCGTTCACCGGCGACCGAGTCATGCGCATCGACGGCGAGCCGATCTCCGGATTCGCGGAGCTGTCCGGCTTCTTCCGCACCACCGACGGCTGGGTCCGCACACACGGCAACTACCCGCACCACCGATCGCGGTTGCTCGCCGCGCTCGACCTTCCCGACGACGCCGACCGGCAGTCGACAGCGGTTCGTATCGGCGCGCTCACCGCTGCCGACATCGAAGCCCGCGCTGTCGCCGCGGGCGCTATCGCCGTGCGAGTGCGAAACGAGTCCGAATGGTCGGCGAGTGAGCAGGGCCGCGCGGCCGCAGCCGGCTCACTGGTCGGGATCACCACCAGGATCGATCGCGCCCCTGTCGCACCAGCCGACGGCGCCGCTCCACTCGCCGGCATCCGGGTGCTCGATTTCACCCGCGTCATTGCGGGACCAACCGCCACTCGCGCGCTCGCCCTGCTCGGTGCCGACGTCCTTCGAATCGATCCACCACAACTCCTCGAGATCGGCTGGCAGCATCAGGAGAACGGCCAGGGTAAACGGTCGTCGTTGCTCGACCTGCGACGGGCACCCGACTTGGCGATCGCGCGCGAATTGATCGGCACCGCAGATGTTCTCGTCACCGGATATCGGCGGGGCGCACTCGAAAGGTTCAGCCTCGACAGCGCTGGGATTGTGCATGGCCGCGTCAACGCGTGGGGCGATACCGGACCGTGGGCAGACCGCCGTGGCTTCGACAGCATTGTCCAGGCCGCGTCGGGGATCTCGCTCATCGAAGGATCCGGGTCACCGGGCGCCTTGCCCGCGCAGGCGCTCGACCATGCCACCGGGTACCTCCTCGCCGCCGGCATCATCGACGCTCTCACAGCACGGAGAACCGACGGCTGCGGTCGAGACGTCGCAACGTCCCTCGCGCGCACAGCTGCGTCACTACTGGCCTTGCCGGGACGGGCACGGGAGCATGCGGCGGCGACCCAGCCAACCAGCGCTGCGCTCGTCACCCACGGCGCCGTCACCGTGGCGCGCCCCGCCCTTGCCGCGTACGACGACTATCCGTTCCCCGCACGCCCGTGGGGCGCCGACGAACCTGCGTGGCAGGGGTGAACGAATACGCCGGTCAGCGCCGATGCAGGATGGACTCGTGAATTCCCGCGTCGCACGGCAAAAGCTAATTATCGACGTCGATACCGGCATCGATGATTCCCTCGCCCTGCTTTACCTGCTCGCCAGCCCCGAAGCGGAGATCCTCGGCATCGCGTCGACCGCCGGAAATGTGCCCGCAGCGCAGGTCGCGGCAAATAACCTCGCCTGGCTCGATGTGTGCAAAGCAGGCCCGATCGAGGTTGCACTCGGATCGGCCACACCGCTTTCAATTCCCTTGGTCACCACCGAGGACACCCACGGACCACAAGGCATCGGATACGCGGAGTTGCCGCCCTCAGCGCGCCCCCTGTCGCACCGGACTGCTGCCGACCTCTGGGTCGACACGGTGCGCCAGTTCCCGGGCGAAGTCGTCGGATTGGTGACCGGTCCGATGACAAACCTCGCCCTCGCATTGCGCCGCGAACCGGCACTGCCCCAACTGCTTGCGCGGCTGGTCATCATGGGTGGGGCTTTCAACTACGCAGGCAACACCACACCCACTGCGGAATGGAACGTGTCGGTCGATCCCGAGGCGGCGAAAATCGTGTTCGACGCGTTCTCGGACGCATCATCGGACTGCAGGCCGATCGTCTGCGCGCTCGACATCACCGAGACCATCGAGATGACACCCGAGCACATCGCAAAGCTCGCCGAGACGGCCGGAAGTCAACCGGCAGAGACTATTTCGATATCCGATCCGGACACGACCAGATCGAACGCGAACAATCCAATCATTCGCCACATGTCGGACGCGGTGCGCTTCTACATGGGTTTCCACCGGGATCACGAACAGGGATTTCTTGCGCACATGCACGATCCGTTTGCCGCCGCGGTCGCACTCGACCCGACGCTGGTCGCTACCCGACCTGCGACTGTCGACGTCGAACTCGTGGGCACGCTGACCCGCGGGATGACGGTGGCCGATCTGACAGGAATGTGGGGCCGGCCGGCAAATGTAGACATAGCCACCCGCACCGACCCGGCGGTGTTCTTCGACCGGCTGATCGATCGCGTCGGATCCTTTGCCCGCGATGTGTATCCGGCGGAGGCCACGTGAACGCGGAAGTAGACCAGGTAGCGGAATTCTGCCGCAAGTTCGACTTGCCCGGCATCATCGACGTGCACACCCATTTCATGCCGGAACGGGTGATGCAGAAGGTGTGGGACTATTTCGACTCCGCCGGCCCGCTGACCGGACGCGCCTGGCCGATCCGCTATCGCATGGACGAAGACGAGCGCGTGAACCAGTTGCGAGCCTTCGGTGTTCGCGCCTTTACCGCGATGATCTACCCGCACAAGCGGGATATGGCAGCGTGGCTCAACGAGTGGTCCGCCGATTTCGCGAAGCGCACGCCGGATTGCCTGCACACCGCGACGTTCTACCCCGAGCCAGGCGTCGCCAGCTACGTCGAGCATGCGATCACCTCGGGCGCCCGGATCTTCAAGTCGCACATTCAAGTCGGCGACTATCACCCGAACGACCCGCTCCTGCACCCAGTCTGGGAGTTGCTGGAAGCCAGCGGCATGCCAATTGTCATTCATTGCGGCTCGGGACCTGCACCAGGCACATACACAGGGCCGCAACCGATCCGGGACGTTCTCGCGCGCCACCCACGGCTTCGACTGATCATCGCGCACATGGGGCTGCCCGAGTACTCGGATTTCCTCGACATCGCTCAGGAATATCCCGACGTCCGTTTGGACACCACCATGGTGTTCACGGACTTCCTTGCGGACGACCGGCCGTTCCCAGTCACCGAGCACAGCCGCCTTGCAGACCTCGGCGATCGAATCTTATTCGGCAGCGACTTTCCGAACATTCCCTACAGCTACGCCGACGCCTTGACGGGACTGACCCGCCTCGGCATGGACGACAATTGGATTCGCGCCGTCTGCTACGAGAACGCGAGCCGTATGTTCGGGATCGCTCCCGGCTAGATCGACTACGCGCTCAGGAGTCGAACGCCTGCAGTATCTGCTCAGCTGCAAGCGCCGCGGTCAATGAACCCTCGCGGACCTGTTGTTCCACCGAGCTACGAATTGTCTTCACCCGCGGATTGTCGGCAAGTCGTCGCAACAGCTGATCGTTGACCATCGTCCAGGTCCAATCGACTTGCTGGCGGCGACGCTTCTCGTCGAACTCTCCTGCTTCGGTCAGTACCTTCTGGTGCCGCAGTACGGTTTCCCAGAACTCGTCGAGTCCGGAGCCTTCGAGCCCGCTCATCGTGAGTACCGGTGGCCGCCACAGTGCATCGTGCGGATAGATGAGCCGGATCGCGCCCGAAAGTTCCCGTGCCGCGCCGCGAGCCTCGGTGAGGTGCTTGCCGTCGGCCTTGTTCACGGCTACAACATCGGCAAGCTCGAGCACGCCCTTCTTGATGCCCTGCAACTGATCTCCGGTGCGCGCCAAGGTCAAGAAGCAGAAGCAGTCCACCATGTTCGCGACCGTGACTTCGGACTGACCGACGCCAACGGTCTCGACGAGGATGACGTCGTACCCTGCCGCCTCGAGCAGAACGATGGTCTCCCGCGTCGCTTTCGCGACACCGCCAAGTGTTCCCGACGTCGGCGAGGGTCGGATATAGGCGTTGCTTTCGACCGAAAGCCGCTGCATCCGGGTCTTGTCACCGAGTATCGATCCGCCCGTCCGGGTGGACGACGGGTCGACGGCCAATACCGCGACCCGATGCCCGGCATCGATGAGATGCATTCCGAGCGCATCGATGAAGGTCGATTTGCCGACCCCCGGTACGCCCGTGATCCCGACCCGGTGCGACAGGAACTTCTTCCCGTCGCTTCCCTCGCCCTGACCGGAATCCGGCAGCAGTTTCAGCAACAACTGTTGAGCCAGCTCGCGATGCTCGGTCCTGGTCGATTCGACGAGTGTGATCGCGCGCGCCAGAGCAGATCGCTCGTTTTTGCGAACCGACTGTGCCAGCGCGTCGATGTCGATGGCCGGCCTAGCCACTGGAGAGGTCGTGACCCAGCTGTGCGGCGAGCTTTTCGAGTAGCCCGATCGCAGCGTCGGCGATGACGGTTCCCGGCGGGAAGATCGCGGCGGCGCCTGCCTCGTACAGCTCCTCGAAGTCGCCTGGCGGAATCACGCCACCGACAATGACCATGACGTCCGGACGACCGACGTCGGCAAGCGCCTGCCGCAAGGCCGGCACGAGCGTCAAGTGACCTGCAGCGAGCGACGACACACCGACTACGTGCACGTCATTGTCCGCGGCCTGCCGAGCCACCTCTTCGGGTGTCTGGAATAGCGGGCCGACGTCGACGTCGAAGCCGATGTCGGCGAACGCGGTTGCGATCACCTTCTGCCCACGGTCGTGGCCGTCCTGGCCCATCTTCGCGACGAGAATACGCGGCCGACGACCGTCTTCCTGCGCGAACTTCTCGACGAGTTCCATTGCGGTGCTGATGTTTACCGACTTTCCGGCTTCGTCGCGATATACCCCGCTGATGGTTCGGATCTCGGCCTGATGACGCCCGTACACCTTCTCCAGCGCATCGGATATCTCACCGACAGTTGCCTTGGCGCGCGCTGCGTTGATCGCGAGCGCAAGAAGGTTGTTCTCCATTCCACCTTCGGTCGAGGCGGCGGCGCGGGTCAGGTCGGCAAGCGCGGCGTCACATGCAGCCTGATCTCGTTCGGCGCGAAGGCTTTCCAGCTTCTCGATCTGCTCACGACGCACCTTGGAGTTCTCGACCTTCAGGACTTCGATGCTGTCGAGCTCGTCGGGGATGTACTTGTTGACACCGACCAGCGGCTGGCGACCGGAGTCGATACGAGCCTGTGTGCGAGCAGCGGCTTCCTCGATGCGGAGCTTCGGGATGCCCTCGTTGATCGCCTGTGTCATGCCACCAGCTTCCTCGACCTCGGCGATATGCGCGCGGGCACGGTTCGCCAACTGGTGGGTCAGCCATTCGACGTAATACGAACCGCCCCAAGGATCGATCGGACGAGTCGTACCCGACTCCTGCTGCAGCAGCAGCTGCGTGTTGCGGGCGATGCGCGCCGAGAAGTCAGTCGGCAGCGCGAGTGCCTCGTCGAGTGCGTTTGTGTGCAGCGACTGGGTGTGGCCCTGTGTCGCAGCCATGGCCTCGACACAGGTACGTCCGACGTTGTTGAATACGTCTTGCGCGGTGAGCGACCAGCCCGAGGTCTGCGAATGTGTGCGCAGTGACAGCGATTTCGCGCTCTTCGGCTCGAATTTCGCGACGAGCTCGCTCCACAGGAGACGACCGGCGCGCAGCTTCGCGACCTCCATGAAGAAGTTCATACCGATCGCCCAGAAGAACGACAGCCGGGGCGCGAACGTATCGATGTCCATGCCTGCGGCCAGCCCGGCGCGGATGTACTCGACGCCGTCGGCGAGCGTGTACGCCAGCTCCAAATCAGCTGTCGCACCGGCCTCTTGGATGTGGTAGCCGGAGATGGAGATCGAGTTGTACTTCGGCATCTTCGCACTGGTGAACGCGAAGATGTCGGAGATGATCCGCATCGACGGCTTCGGTGGGTAGATGTAGGTGTTGCGGACCATGAACTCTTTGAGAATGTCGTTCTGAATGGTCCCGGCCAGCTGGTCCGGCGTGACGCCCTGCTCTTCTGCCGCAACGACATACAGCGCGAGGATGGGCAGCACAGCGCCGTTCATGGTCATCGAGACGCTGACCTTGTCGAGCGGGATGTGGTCGAACAGCTGGCGCATATCGAGGATGGAATCGATTGCCACACCGGCCATTCCGACGTCACCTTGGACGCGCGGGTGATCGGAGTCGTAGCCGCGGTGCGTCGCCAGGTCGAATGCGACCGAGAGCCCCTTCTGACCGGCAGCCAGGTTGCGGCGGTAGAAGGCATTGGAGTCCGCGGCCGTCGAGAAGCCGGCGTACTGGCGAATCGTCCACGGCTGGTTGACGTACATCGTCGGGTACGGGCCGCGCAGGAAAGGCGCAGCGCCGGGAAAGCTGTCGACCGGATACCCTTCCGCCGCAACAGCATCCCGATCCGCTCGGGTGTACACCGGCCGTACGTCGATGCCCTCCGGAGTCGACCACACCACCTGGTCGGGGCTGTAGTGGTTCGCCGCGGCAGCCGCGCCAACATGGTCGGCTACCTGATCCGATGTCGGGGCGGTCGGCGCCGGAAAATCCGGATCCGACAGCGGCACATCGGCAAAGCTGCCGATCACGTGCTTGATTTGGCGGGTAGTCACTATTTCGCTCCCAAGGTGTCCAGCAGACCCGAAAGAGCCGAGACTGCGTCGATCCGTGCGGTGAGGAAGCCATCGGGGCGATCGGCACCCTGCGCTTCGGCAAATGTCTTGTCCGGTCCGGCGAGGAGGACCGTGCTGATGCCCGCGACGCGCAGCGCATCGACGGCCGGTATCCCGTCGGAGACGTAGCGCTTGTCGCTACCGCAGAGCACTGCGACGGTGGTTCCGGCATCGCGCACGGCATCGGAAATGTGTCCGAGGTCGAGCATTCCGCTGTTGATCGCCTCGATCCCGCCTGATGCCAGCAGGTTCGTCGCAAAGGTGGTGCGCACGTTGTGCTCGGATACCGGCCCCAGCGCAGCGAGGAGCACCTTCGGTCGGGATCCGTTGTCCGCCAAGTATTTATCGGACCGATCGCGTAGCGCTTCGAATGCCGCGCTGTAGCGAGCTACGCCAGGCAGTGTTGCTCCTGCATCTGCCGGCAACGGGTTCTCACCCAGATTCGGGAACTCGTTGATGCCGGTGATCGACGTCGTGCGGTGCGCGACATCGGACTCGCGCTGTGTCCGCGTCGACGCGATCCGGTCGGCGACCGTGCCCGATTCGAGCGCGGCCAGGTATCCGCCATCCGCTTCGATCTGCTGGAGGAACTCCCATGCTTTCGCGGCGATCTCGGTGGTGAGTGTGTCGATGTACCAGGAGCCGGCACCCGGATCGAGCACGCGGCCCAGGTGGGATTCCTCGAGCAGCAGCAGCTGAGTATTTCGAGCGATGCGAGCTGCGAACGACTTCGATATCTCGAGCGAGTCTGCCGGGACGGCGACGTCGAAGGGCAACACTGTCACCCGGTCAGCGCCTCCGACGCCGGCGCCGAATGCGGCGAGTGTCGTCCGAAGCATGTTCACCCAGGGATCGCGCTGGGTCATCATCGGTGCAGAAGTCACGGCATGCTGTGGTGCACCACCGAATTCGGAGGCGCCGGAGACCTGCGCGACGCGGGACCACAGCTGGCGTGCCGCGCGGAACTTCGCGATGGTCTGGAACTGGTCGTCGGTCGCAGCGAAGCGGAACTCGAGCTGGCCGAGCGCAGCGGATATCGACAACCCGCTCGCTGTCAGCGCTCGGAGGTATTCGAGAGCTGCGGCGACAGCAGCGCCCAACTCCTCGGCGTCACTTGCGCCGGCATTGTGGAAAGCGGTGCCGTCCACGGTGATCGCGCGAACCGTCTCGTCCCGACCGGCCGACTGCGCGGCCAGCGCGACGGCCGCTGACAGTTCGACGTCTCGCCGAGCCGCGAACTGACTGGTCAGTGGCGCGGCACCGAGTCCGACCGAGATGGCGGCGCGATCGGTTGCGCCGTCGCCCGCGGCCGCGCGTTCATCGAGCAGCGCGAAAAGGTGCGTCGCCGCTTCCGCGGTGTCGACGCCGGCATCGAGGGTGAGCGGTGCGAGGTCGAGCAGCACCTGCGTCAGCGCAGCAGGCAGCGCTGCAGCGGGAATGCTCGGCCCGCCGATCGCGAGCCAGATAGCGCTCACACCGTTCTCAAGCGCGGCAAGAATCGCTGTGTTGACCGCTGCGGCATCGGTGGAGTCGTCGAACCGGGCACTCACGTCCCAGCCGCGGTTGACGTCGCGGGATGCATCGCGGCCGCGCACGAATGGGAATTCACCCGGCAGCGTGGTCTCGGGACCCTCGTTGCGCGTGGTGTAGAGCGGCGCGACGGTGACGCCGTCGTAAGTCGTGACGTCGAGCAGCCTCTCCGGGTTTTCGGGAAGCTCGGTTGCGTCGACTTTGCGGGCTTTCGCCAGGACTCCGGCGACGCCACGCTGCCATTGCGCAAAGCCGTCTTTCGACGGGGCAGCCTTCGAATCTGAACCAATCGACACTTGTGATGTCCTTATTCCACTGGAGCTACATCGACCCAACTATGGTCACGGTCCTCTAGATGCTAACTGCCATTCTCATTCGCTCCGGCCGTGCCTCTGCCCTACTAGCGGGTAGCCTTTATCGACGTGAGCAGGAGACTTCGTGATCCCCGGCTCTGCGTCGTCCTCATCCTCGGTGTAACGCTGGTCGCTGCGGCGGTCCTCGTGCCGCATCCGACTGTCGACCAGATCCGTGGGTGGGCAGATTCGGTGGGACCCGCATTCCCCCTCTGCTTCTTTCTCGTGCACGCATTGATCACCGTCGCGCCGTTTCCCAGGACCGCGTTCACGCTGAGTGCGGGGTTGCTCTTCGGCCCGGTACTCGGCATTTTCCTTGCGGTAGGAGCGTCAACGGTCAGTGCGTTGCTCGCGTTGCTGCTTGTTCGCGCGGTCGGTCGAGAGACATTTGCCGCAAGGATGACCCACCCCGCAATGCGGGCCGTCGACGACCGCCTTGCCCGCCGGGGCTGGCTTGCGGTTGGTTCCCTTCGACTGATTGCCCCTGTGCCCTTCTCAGTGACGAATTATTGCTGCGGCATTTCCTCGATTCGGATGGCGCCGTACCTGATGGCCACAGTGCTGGGTGTGATTCCAGGCACAATCGGAGTCGTCGTGCTCGGCGATGCTTTGACCGGGGATACAGATCCGGCACTTCTCGTCCTGTCCGGCCTGTGTATGGCAGTCGGCGTAGTCGGGTTGATTGTCGACGCGCGCTGGAAAGTTGAGAACGACGCGTCAATCCAATTGCCTTGATTTATCTCAGTCAAGCCTTGAGGCTTGATTTATCTTAAACAAGCTTATAGCCTTTACCTATGTTCGTGATGACAGTCGATCAGCGCCGCAGCCGACGCGATGTGGACCGTGTCGAAGCCGTCCTCACCGACCTCGCGGAGCACCGCATGGTCCGACAGTTCGAGCGCACCGCAGGCGACGAGATCCAAGCAGTCAGCGACGACCCGAATGTGGTGGTCGCCGTGACGCTCGACTTGGTACGCAACGGATATTGGAGTGTCGGGATCGGCATCGGTCCAGTGGAAGAACCGCTCCCGCCGACGACGAGAGCCGGCCGTGGACCGGCCTTCGAGGCCGCCCGCGTCGCCGTGACCCGCGCGAAGAACGCAATCGCCGGGGTCGCCGTCGAGGGGACCGATACCGCTGCGGCGGCAGATGCAGAAGCTGTCCTGACCCTCCTGGCGCTACTCGTGGCGCGGCGATCCGAAGAAGGCCATGACGCGGTCGCACAGATGCGTCTCGGCCGAACTCAGTCGGAGGCTGCCGATAGGCTCGGAATCAGCAAACAAGCCGTATCCCAACGGCTCTCCACGGCAGGTTGGCAGGCCGAAGGACCGGCGAGGTCCCTCGCCGCACGACTTTTGAATGAGGCAAACACCGCATGACAATCCTTGCTCTGATCCTCCTCGGGGTCGCTGCAGTCGCACCGCTGGCACTGGGCCGCAAACCGATCCCCGAATGGGTCGCACCACTCGTCTCAGTTGCTGCTCTCGCCGGCGCCGCAATCGCGGCAGCGGAGACTCGCCAGGTGAAAGGGTTCGCACTCGCCGCGACGGCGGTACTGGTGATCGTCGCCGCCGCCCTCGGTGGCCTCCCGCTGGCACCTGCCGTTTTCCGCATAGCCCGCAGGCAGCCCGATGCCGGCGCACAGGCCGTGGCGGGCGGGCCACTGCAAGGCGGCCGCATCATCGGTATTCTCGAACGAGCCGCCGTGGCCGGTGCAATTCTGGCGGGATGGCCGGAGGGCATGGCAATCGTGCTAGCAGTCAAAGGACTGGCTCGCTACCCAGACCTGCGCGAACCCCATGCCTCCGAACAATTCATCATCGGAACGTTCACCAGCGTGCTGTGGGCCATAGCGGTCGGCGGGGTCGGCCGCGGCATGCTGTCTTGAATCAACCTGTCTTGAATTAGCCTGTCTTGAATTAGTCCTGGCGTGGCGGAAGCTGATCGGGATCGCTCCATTGCCCAGACAACGGCGGCCGCTCACGATGCTGCAATTCTTCCCGGTACGACGTATCGACCGGCTGCCGCGCGATTGCTTCAGCAGCTCGCACGGCCTGCTCGATCGCGGGATCGGTCGTCGTGTCGAACCAGCTGGCGACCTCTTCGGAGTCGTCTTCGGGCTTCGGCAGGTTCTCCTCTTCGGCGCTGGGCTCGAACCGGAATACGCCGTCGTCGCCTTGATGCCCAAGGGTCTTCGCGAAACCCTTCAGCGCATCACCGAAGTCGCTCGGCACCAACCACACTTTGTTTGCGTCCCCCTGCGCCATCAACGGCAGCGTCTGCAAGTACTGGTACGCGAGCAACTCGGGCGTCGGCTTGCCTGATTTGATTGCGGCAAAGACCTTTTCGATCGCCTTGGCCTGGCCTTGCGCCTGCAGGTACTTCGCGGCGCGCTCACCCTGAGCACGCAGAATCCGGGATTGCCGTTCACCCTCGGCCGACAGGATCGACGCCTGCTTGGCACCCTCGGCCGCCAGGATCTGACTCTGCTTCTGCCCTTCGGCGGTCTTGATCGACGATTCGCGGATACCTTCGGAATTCAGGATCATCGCGCGCTTCTCACGATCCGCCTTCATCTGCTTCTCCATCGATTCCTGAATCGAGGGAGGCGGATCGATACTCTTGAGTTCGACCCGCGCGACGCGCAGTCCCCAGCGGCCGGTGGCTTCGTCGAGTACGCCGCGCAGCTGTCCGTTGATCGAATCACGCGACGTCAGAGTCTCTTCCAGCGTCATACCGCCAACCACGTTGCGCAACGTCGTCACCGTTAACTGCTCCACTGCGGCGATGTAGTTGCTGATCTCGTAGACCGCGGCTTGTGGACTGGTCACCTGGAAATACACAACGGTATCGATGTGCAGGGTCAGGTTGTCCTGCGTGATCACCGGCTGCGGAGGGAACGACACGACACGTTCGCGCAGGTCGACCTTCGCGCGGATCCGATCGACGAACGGGACGAGGAACGTCAGCTGTCCGGAGACCGTCTTGGAATACCGGCCGAGCCGCTCGATCACGGCAGCTTCCGCCTGCGGCACAAGGGCAATCGCCTTGAAAACCACTACGGCGACCAACAGCACAAGGACGCCGAGAACAATGAGCGCAGCCATTACGGTCCCTTCCACACGACGGCGGTGGCGCCGTCGATCTTCATCACGGTGACGGTGGTCCCCGGCGGGTACACCTCGGTACTGTCGAGCGGGCGCGCCGTCCACACGTCGCCGTCCAACTTCACTCGGCCAGCGTGCTGGCCGACTTCTTCGAGCACCAGCGCGTGTTTGCCGGACAACGCATCGACATTTGTCAGCATCGGAGGCGGAGCACCGAAGCGGCGCAACAAGACTGGTCGAACCACGGCGAGCAGGGCGATCGAAACCACGCCGAATATGACGGCATCCATCCACACCGGAAAATCGGTGACCGCCGTCAACCCTGCCGTCGCCAGCGCCCCACCAGCCAACATCAGCAGGAACATATCGCCGGTCAGCGCCTCGGCAGCCGCCAGCAAGACTCCGGCTACGAACCAAATAATTGCGGCCACCACACCACTCTAGCCAGATCCCTCCGTCGCGGTGGCCGTGACGAAATCAACGAGCCTCTCGACGGCACCGATCAGCGGCGCCTCGAGATCGCGATAGGAATTGACCGCCGAGTACACGCGCCGCCATCCGTCTTGCGGACTCCCCCAGCCCAATCGCCGACATACGCCCGTCTTCCAATCCTCACCGCGGGGCACCTTCGGCCAGGATTCGATGCCGAGAGATTTCGGCCGGACCGCTTCCCAGACGTCGATGTAGGGGTGACCTGTCACGCGGACGTAGGGTCCCAACCCAGTTGTGAGGTGCGACTCTTTGGAGCCGGTCACCAGGTGATCGACCAGCACACCGACCAGACGCCCGGGTCCCGGGCGAAACTCGCCGAGGCGCTCACCGAGATTGTCGAGCCCTTCGAGGTGCTCGACCACGACACCTTCGACCCGAAGGTCATGGCCCCACACCCGTTCCACGAGTGCCGCGTCGTGAACACCCTCGACCCAGATCCGGCTCGGGAGTGCTACTCGCGCACGCAGACCCTCGACTTTGGTCGAGCCCGATGCCGATCGCGCGCTCGCCTGCGTTGGTGGCTTTGCCGACGGTTTGACCAGAGTCACCGGCTTGCCGTCGATCAGGAAGGCCGCCTCCCGCATCGCAAAGAGCCGAGTCCGCTTGCGTCCGTCCTCTAGTCGGACGAACTCACCGTCGTAGGTCCGCTCGAATCCGACGACAGCCCCGCAGAAACCGGTTTCGGCGTCCTCGACGACGAGGTCTCGCTCTGCCGGTACTTTCGGCGCCGCCACCTTGCGAGCTCGGGCGTGCCCGTCGAATATGTCGCCGTATCTGTTGCGCGCTGTCACGCCGGATCACGCTAGGCGATCACACCGAGCGCGCGCGTACCGCCACGCCGACCTATGCTCGATCAGTATGTGTTCTCCCAGTGCCACCCTCGCCGTGTGGGCCAGTTCCTGGCTCGCAGGTCTCAGCGCGCCCGATGACGTGCTCGACGCATTGCAGGCATGGGCGCCGATGCATACGGTCGGCGCGGGCGATCCGGTAATCGCTGGGCGAACGGGCCTGCCGTGGCCCGACCCGGTCGACACAGGACTGACTGCATTGCTCAAGACCATCCGCGAATCCGCTACCGGTGCGGATTGCGAGATCCGCTTGGTGCTACCGGTGCCGGGCGATGTCCGTGGGCTGCCGGTCGGCTCGGAGTTCGCCGTCGCCGCAACCGAAGCCGGTGAAGGCGTGCTCGTCGGCCCGCCCGGCGGACCCGGCACCGGATATGTGCCGTCGTGGCTGCAGGAGGACGTCCTCGGGTGGACGGCATTCAGCGTCGATGTGCCGCCCGGCCCCGCTACCGAGGTCGGCCTCGGCGAAGCCGAGTATGAGATGCGCGAAGCGGTGCGCGAGGCTGCCGCAACCTTGATGAAGCTGCATAGCGTTGCGCTGGAGTCGAGTACGTCCGATCCACGTGCCGATGTCGAAGCCGAACTCGCCGAATACGCCCTGCACCGATACCCGGAGTCCATCCCGGCTCGCGCTCGACGGGTACTCGATTCAGCTGACCACGTTGCGGCGATTCTGACTGTCGCAGAAGATGAATCGACGACGGCAGCGCCGTCGGCCTCAGGCGCGCTGGCCCGCGAAGAGTTGTTGCGGCCACTGTGGAACTCGGTCCGCTCGGCTCGGCTGGTTGCGGTGCAGTCGAGCGTGCGCGCCGCGGTCGGCCGGGGTTAGGCCTGGGTTAGTTCAAGCGCCTCGACCGACGCGCTCGCAACATCCCGAGCGGCATGGGAGACCATCGACTGTGCTCCCGTAGAGCGGTTCGATCCCCAAGCGACGCATCGGTAATCCAACGGTGTGTTCGCGAACGAGTTCGACGACCAGCTGTGCGAACCGCGGGTCGGTTCCGGGTGTCGCGACACGTGCGAAGGCCATACCGAGTTCGGCGGCTTTGTCCTTCGCTTCGGTATCGAGATCCCAGACCACCTCGAGATGATCGGATACGAATCCGACCGGGCACACAACCACCGCGTCGAAACCCTTGTCCGACAACGCATCCAGATGATCGCAGATGTCGGGGTCAAGCCACGGCACCTGCGGCGGGCCGGACCGCGACTGCCAGACCAAGTCGTAGCTGTCGAATCCCGCTGCGGCAGCACACAACCGCGCGGCGTCGGCGACCTGACGGCTGTACAGGTTGCCACCGTCCTCCGGTGGCCCGGCCGCGGCATCCGCGGCAACCGGCACGGAGTGTGCGGTGAACACGAGCCGCGCTCGAGCGCGCCCCTCCTCCGGAAGTTCCGCGACGGCCCTGCGGATTGCGTCGTCGAAGCTCGCGATCAGCAGCGGGTGGTCGTAATACTGGCGCAGTTTGACCAAATGGGGTGCATCCGCACCCACCGCTTCCCTGGCACGGGAAATATCTTCGTGATACTGACGACAGCCCGAGTACCCGCCCCACGCCGATGTGGGAAATACCAGGGCGGAGCGGACACCGTCAGCGTGCATCTGCGCCAGCGTGTCTTCGACCATCGGATGCCAGTTGCGATTTCCGAAGTACACCGGGACATCGATGTCGGCCGAAGCCAACTCGGCTTCGACGGCACCGATTATGGAACGGTTGAGCGCATTGATCGGCGACACACCACCGAAGTGCATGTAGTGCGCCGCCACCGCAGCGAGCCGATCGGGCGGCACTCCCCTGCCCCGCGTGACGTTTTCGAGGAACGGCAGCACGTCATCCGGCCGCTCCGGACCGCCGAACGAGAGCACGAGGAGTGCGTCGTACAAGTTAGCCACCCATGTGGCTGGCGCCGCCGTCGACGTAGATGATCGAGGCAGTGGTGGCGGGCAACCAATCGGAGAGCGCCGCACACACCGACTTCGCGACAGGAGTCGGGTCGTCGACATTCCAGCCGATCGGGGCCTTGGCATCCCATGCGGTGTTCAGCTGGTTGAGCTGCTCGCCCGGGCCGGTCGCCATTCCCGCGATCGCCTTCGCCGCAAGTGTCTTGATCGGTCCGGCAGCGATGAGGTTCGACCGGATTCCGCGGTCGCCGACCTCGCGTGCGACGTAGCGGTTCACCGACTCGAGTGTTGCCTTCGCGACACCCATCCAGTTGTAGAACGGAACGGCAGTGCGCGGATCGAAGTCCATACCGACGATCGACGCGTTGTCATTGAGCACCGGCAGCAGCGCCTTCGCGAGCGCTGCGTACGAATACGCCGAAACCTCAACTGCTACCGCGACATCCGACCACGGTGCGTCGAGAAACGGTGCACCGAGACACGTGCGCGGTGCGAAAGCGATGGAGTGCACAACGCCGTCCACGCCTTCAGGGGCGAGCGCACGAACTCGATCGGCGAGCGTCTCGAGGTGTTCTGGGTCTTGCACGTTCAGCTCGACCGCAGGCGGGACGGGCTGCGGCAGGCGCTGCGCGATCCGGTCGATCAACCGCAACCGATCGAAGCCGGTGATGATGACCTTGGCGCCCTGTTCCTGTGCGACTTTTGCCACATGGAACGCAATCGACGAGTCGGTGATGATGCCGGTGACGAGGATGGTCTTGCCTTCGAGCAGTCCGCCCATTGTGGTGTCTCCTAGATGCCGAGGTGTGTGGAAGGCCGGTACAGCTCTGCCTAGTGGCCCATGCCAAGTCCGCCGTCAACCGGGATGACCGCGCCGGAGACGTAGTTCGAATCATCGGACGCGAGGAAGCTGATCACTGCTGCGACCTCTTCGGGCAGACCGATCCGCTGCAGCGGGATCGCGCTGACGATCTGGTCCTGCCACTTCTGGTCCAGCGCAGCCGTCATGTCGGTGTCGATGAACCCGGGAGCGACGACGTTCGCCGTGATTGCCCTAGATCCGAGTTCACGAGTGATCGACCGTGCAAGACCGACGAGGCCAGCCTTGGACGCCGCGTAGTTGGCCTGTCCGGGAGCACCGCCGAGACCGACGACCGAGCCGAGGAAGATAAGCCGGCCCCAGCGCGCGCGGAGCATCGCCCGGTTTGCACGCTTGGCGACGCGGAACGCGCCCGTCAAGTTTGCATCGATGACGCTGGTGAACTGCTCTTCGCTCATCCGCATCAACAGCGTGTCGTCGTTCGTGCCCGCGTTCGAGACGAGCACCTCGACGGGACCCTGATGGGCCTCGACTTCTTTGAACGCGCGATCGATCGACTCGCTGTCCGTGACGTCGCATTGGACGGCGAACAAGCCGTCAGGTGCGCCCGAACTGCGGTGTGTGACAGCAACTTTGTGTCCGTCGGCAGCGAGCCGCTTTGCGACCGCAAGACCGATGCCACGGTTACCGCCGGTGACGAGGACCGAGCGCGAGGTGGGGTTCGACATGTGCATAACCTATCTGTTCGCCGTCGCGGGCAGAGTGGGGGTCCCTCAGGGAAGGCGCTGGCGGAGCGCGAATGCGGCCGCCAAACCGGCTGCCGTCACCAGTACACCGAGCACCAGCCAGGGCCGGCTGGCATCGCCTCGCGTGATCTCGTAACCGATCTGCTCTTCGAGCGTATCGAAGACCTCGGTCAACTCTTCGAGGCTCGACGCCGTGAAGAACGACCCGCCCGACAGATTGGCAATCTCCCGCAAGGACGGGTCGTCGACCGGCACGGGCACGCGTTCCGAGCCGCCCGATTCGTTCGGGATATCGACTGTGCCGTAGCTGGTGCCGAAGGAGATTGTCGAGACGGGCACGCCCTTGGCCTTCGCGGCTCGAGCGGCGGTGTAGCCGCCACGGGGATCGTCAGGACTCTCCGGAACGGTCTGCTTACCGTCGGACATCATCACGATGCGCGCGGGCGGCGGCTCGTCGCCGCCGCCAAGCACTGCACCCAGGGTCTCGATCGACTGCAGAGCGGTGAAGATGCCCTCGCCGGTGGCTGTGCGCTCGCTCAGCTTCAACTGGTCGATCGCAGCCTTCGTCTCGCCACGATTGGCCGTCGGGGAGACCAAAACTGACGCGGTTCCAGCGAATGCAACGAGACCGAGGTTGATACCCGGTGTAAGCCCCTCCGCGAACGACTTGGCCGCTTCCTGCGCAGCCACAAGCCTGCTCGGTTTCACATCGGTCGATTCCATCGACAGCGACACATCCATCACGAGCATCACCGTTGCCCGGTTGCGGGGAATGCGTTTGTCCTGGGTCGGTCCGGCAAGCGCGACGGTGAACAGCAACAGACCTGCAAGCAACAGCGCGATCGGCACATGGCGCAGCCGGCCGGGGCGCGCCGGTGCCACCTTCTCGAGTAGCTCCATGTTGGTGAATCGCAACATGTGCCTGTGCTTGCGGCGCTGGGCAACGACGTACGCGATTGCCAGCGCAGCGACGATCGCAAAGAAGAACAGCCAGATCGGGGCGGAGAATTGCGACAAGCTCACCGGCGTGGCACCCGGTGCACAGGGGCGCCGAAACTGTGGCGCCGAGTGGAGACGAAGCGAACGACGTCGGTGATCCAGTCACGGTCGGTTCGCAGCGTGAGAACAGGTGCGCCGCAACTGCGTAACGACTGCTCGACTTCGTCGCGGTGCTGCTGCGCCGCGTCCGCGAAGTCGGCACGCAGTTGGGGGCTCACGCTGAACTCCCGGGTGCGGCCGGTTTCGGGATCGTGCAGAACGACGTCGCCGACGTCGGGCAATTCCAGATCGCGAGGATCGAGTACCTCGATTGCGAGGAGATCGTGGCGCGCCGAGATCGCGCGGAGTGTGCGCTGCCAATCGATCGGCCCGAGGAAGTCGGAGATGATGACGGCAAGTCCACGTTTGCGTTGCGGGCGGCGCAGCGATTCGATGCCGCCCTTCAGATCGCCTCGAACACCGTCAGGTGCGTGCGGCGTCGTTGCGATCTTGCGCAGCATCGACTGCGCATGAACCCGGCCACTGCGGGCGGGGATACGAGTCAGAGTTGCCCCCGTCGCGACGACCGCACCGATCCGGTTTCCGCCGCCACTTGTCAGATGGGTGACCGCCGCGGCCGCAGCGACAACGAGGTCGCGCTTCTCGCAGCCCGTCGTGCCGAAATCCATGCTCGAGGACAGATCTGCGACAATCCATGTCTCGAGCTCACGGTCAGCCACCATCTGGCGAACGTGCGGATGCGTGGTCCGCGCGGTGACCGACCAATCCATCTGGCGTACGTCGTCGCCCGGTTGGTAGAGCCGCGCGTCACCAGGTTCGGATCCGGGGCCCGGAATCAGACCGAGGTGATCGCCGTGCAGCACACCGTCCAGGCGCCGCCGGACCGTGAGCTCGAGTGTCTTCAGGGCTGCGGACAGCCTCGGGTCGGTGAGCTCACCCGATTTGAACGACGGCGGAGCGTGTTCCGTCACTGCGACTTGGTGAGTGACGTCGGCGCCGCGACACCACCCGCCGGCGCGCCTGCCTGCGGAGGTCCGGCCTGCGGATGTGTGGGCTGCGGCGTCGGCCCGGCGTACACCGGGGCACCAGGCGCAACGGCCTGCGGGGCAACCTGCGGCAGACCGACGGTCTGCAGGATGCGGGTGATGATGTCTTCTGGTGACACCTCGTCGGCAAGCGCGTCGTAGGACAACACGAGCCTGTGGCGAAGCACGTCCGGGATCACCTCGAGAACATCCTGCGGCACCACGTAGTCACGGCCGCGAATGAGCGCGAGCGCACGCGAGGCGGCGATGATGCCGAGGCTCGCACGCGGTGACGCGCCGTAGGCGATCCAGTCCGCGACATCGTTGAGACCGAACTGCGCGGGATTTCGCGTCGCTTGGATTACCCGAACGACATAGTCGACAAGCGCGTGGTGCACGAAAATGCCGCTGGCAACCTTCTGCAAGCGGACCACTTCCGCCGCATCGAGAATCCGCTTCGCGACGGGCGGAACAACGCCCATCCGGTACACGATCTCGCGCTCTTCCTCGACCGACGGGTAGTCGACGAGAACCTTGAACAGGAAGCGGTCGCGTTGCGCCTCGGGCAGCGGGTAGACGCCCTCGCTCTCGATCGGGTTCTGCGTTGCCATCACGAGGAATGGATCCGGCATCGGGTAGGTCTTGCCACCGATCGAGACGTGCCGTTCGGCCATCACCTCGAGCAGGGCCGACTGCACCTTGGCGGGTGCGCGGTTGATCTCGTCGGCGAGGACGAAGTTCGCCACAACAGGACCGAGTTCAGTATCGAACTCCTCGCGACCCTGGCGATAGATCCGGGTACCGATCAAGTCGGTCGGCACGAGGTCGGGGGTGAACTGCACGCGAGAGAACGTCCCGCCGACCACTGTTGCAAAGGTCTCGACCGCGAGGGTCTTGGCGATACCGGGAACACCTTCGAGCAATACGTGTCCGCGGGCCAACACACCGACCAAGAGACGTTCCACCAGTCGGTCTTGACCGACGATGACGCGCTTGACCTCGTAGATGGCTTTCTCGAGGGTCGCCACGTCCTTCGCGAGCGTCGACTCACCGCTCGAACGATTCTCCGTCGCTTCGCTCGCCCGGTCAGATGAGGTCACCAAGAATCCACCGCTTTCACCTAGGAGGTCGTGCTCGATTCCGCTACCGCCACAACTATTCCAGGTGTACACCGATTGCGCCGCTACCGGCGTCCCCATTGGACGATTTCGGTGGCAATTTCCTGTTTGATCGCAAGTCCGTTCAGTCCACCATGCGGACCGCGTACGGCATCATGCCACTCTCTCGAACCGGCGAAATCTTGACCACATCACCTGATTGAGGAGCTTCGATCATTTGATCGTTACCGATGTAGAGCGCCACATGCTGACTACCGTTCGCGCCCCAGAAGAGCATGTCGCCACGCTGCTTCTGCGAAGCGGGAACTTGTTCGCCCGCCGTGTACTGATAGCCGCTGTAGTGCGGAAGCGAAATGCCGATCCCGGCGAACGCGTAGATCATCAGCCCTGAACAGTCGAAACCTGCGTTCTTGTAGTCTCCATACGAATCGCCAGTGCCACCGTCCCGAATGCCCTTCGTCGGTCCATTCTCGTCTCCGCCGCCCCAGGAATACCGCACTCCGATTTGCGCCATCGCGCGGTCGACCACGGTCTCCACTGCTGAGCTGCCGGTGAGTGTGGGCACCGACGATCGCGGTTTGCTGCGAGTCGGCGGCGAATTCTCGTCCTCGTCGCCGCTGTTGTCGTCACTGCTTGATTCCTCGTCTTCATCGACCTGAGTGTGCGGCCGCTGGCCGGTTGCCAGCTCCTTGGCTCGATCGCGTGCAGCTTGATTGGCAGCCACGCGAGCGGCCGCTTGCAACGCGATCTGCTTGGCTGCATCGGTGGCGGCCTGTATCGCCGCCTGCTCAGCCTGACGCTGGTTGTCCCAGCTCGAGTACGCCTCGCGCTGGTTCTGTAGGCCGGCGACGTTGGAGCGAGCAGAGTCGAGTTGTGCCTGCGCGGAGTCACGCTGGCTCTCGATGGCAGCCTTGCGGGAAGCTTGCTGCTCGAGTGCAGACTGCGCGACCGCGATCGCTTGCTCAGCCATCCCCTTCTTCGACTGCGCGTCGGCTGCGGCGGCGTCTGCGTCCTGCTTCGATTTGCGCGCGGAGGAGTCGCGGTTCGCCTGCTCGGTGCGAGCACGTTGCAAGCCGTCGAGAACCGCGGTCTGCCCATCGGAGATCAGCTGGAGCAACTGAGCGCGGTCCAGCACGTCCTCGGGGCTTTTCGCGCCGAAGTAGGAGGCGATGGACGCTGCGCCGCCGTTGCCGTCGGTGTAGGTCTTCGCTGCCTGCTGATCGAAGCGCTGCTGCGACTGCTGGATCTGCACGCCGGCGTCAGCAAGCGCTCGTTGCGACATGCCGACCGCAGCGGCGGCCACGTCAGCGGCACTGCGCGCGTTCTGGAGATCGACGAGCGCTTTGTTCACTTCTTCGCGCTTGGTCGCGACTTCATCATCGAGCTGGGCCAATTGAGCATTGGCCGACACGACCTGATTGATGAGGTCACCGACCGCGCCGAGCTGGGCGAGCACGTGCGTGTCTGCCTGCGCGATGTCGGAATCGCTCGGATTCGGAGGCGGCGGGGGCACCGCCGCGGATTGGCCGGGGACCGCGGCAGCCATAGCCGCCGCAACGATCAACCCGGTTATTGCGCGCGCTGCACCCGATGACCATGACCGGCCGCGGGTTGTTCCCGTGCGCGACAAGCCGCGAACGCTCGACCTTCGCCTCACTGATCTCTCCCTCGGTCCAGTAACTCCAGGGGAGGATGCGACGCCTGCCGAACGCCTACGCGCCGACGGAACACATTTACGTCCCACCGTCGACTCAACGGCAACACCGGACGCATCGTGCTCGTAGCGACACTTCTTCCCCAACAAGTGTCAATGGCACCGTACGACACTTTCCGCACTAAAGGAAACTCTTGTCACAAATTACAAAAGAGTAATTCGATGGCCCCTACCTGCGGAGATATGCGACGCCAGCGGTCCCGGCGAATACAGAAAGCGCTGAATCAGGTCGATATGCGGCCCATCGAATGCGCCCTGACCCGGTGGGGTGCGGGGCGATATCCGCTAGTCAGTCGAGGGAACAGCCTCGACGGTGTCGGTGCTTCGGGTGCGCGCGCGACGAGACTTCAGCACATACAGCCCCGCAACGGCCGCTGCCGTAAAGCCGATCAGAACGCAGGTGATCGCAGTCCAGGGCAGACTCGGTTGGATGAGCTCGCCGACGAATTTGTCGGCCGCGAGTGTGGAGTTGCCGCCGGTGTACTTCGCGGGATCTTCAGCTGCTTCGAGCTTGACCCGGCTGATCGAATCGCTGTAAGTGCCGATCCAGTCCGGGCTCAGCACAACAACGGTGCCGCTCTCGTGCTTGCCGACCTCGGTCGCCAGATCGCGCAATTGCGAATCGTGGCGCGGGTTCTTGGGAATAACGACGATGCTCAGGTCGATACCGTGAGCTTTGGCCTGCGCCACGGCGGCAACAAGACTGTCTTCGTCTTTGCTCGGTGCCGACACGTGATCGTCGTTGAGCTCTGCGATAACGACGTCGAGGTCGACGTCGGGAGGCAGGTCAGCCGCAGCGGGGGTGAAAACCGAGGTGAAGGACACAGACATCTTTCGTCCGATTGGTCGGGGGCAGGCGATGGTTCGAGAGAACCCTACGCGAAGGCGGCTGGGAAACCGGTAGGTGAAGGTGCGCGATTCCACCCCCGAGTTTCATAGGACAAGCGTACTGTTAGGCTGTATTCCGGAGGTCCGGAGCCACGTGCACGGTCCACCGCCTCACCTGAACCGTCGACACAGCCCCGTCGGCGGCGACCCTCACACATGAGTGGAGCTGACGTGACGACAACTACTGATTCGTTCGGCGCCAAGGGCACGCTCGAAGTCGGAGACAACTCCTACGAGATCTTCCGACTCTCTGCCGTGCCTGGTGCCGAGAAACTTCCTTACGCCCTCAAGGTCCTCGCCGAGAACCTACTTCGCACCGAAGACGGCGCGAACATTACGGCCGATCACATTCGCGCCATTGCCAATTGGGATCCCTCCGCCGATCCCAGCATCGAAATCCAGTTCACGCCCGCGCGCGTGATCATGCAGGACGTCACCGGCGTGCCCTGCATCGTCGACCTCGCGACAATGCGTGAGGCAGTCGAAGCGCTCGGCGGCGATCCGAACAAGGTGAACCCGCTCGCGCCTGCGGAAATGGTCATCGACCACTCCGTCATCATCGACGTTTTCGGGCGCGCAGACGCCTTCGAACGCAACGTCGACATCGAGTACCAGCGCAACGGTGAGCGCTACCAGTTCCTACGCTGGGGCCAGGGCGCGTTCGACGACTTCAAGGTCGTCCCCCCGGGCACCGGCATCGTTCACCAGGTCAACATCGAGCACCTCGCGCGGACCGTGATGGTCCGCAGTAATTCTGAGGGCGTCGCACAGGCTTACCCCGACACCTGTGTCGGCACCGACTCGCACACCACGATGGTCAACGGCCTGGGCGTACTTGGTTGGGGCGTCGGCGGTATCGAGGCCGAGGCCGCGATGCTGGGCCAGCCTGTTTCGATGCTGATCCCCCGCGTCGTCGGCTTCAAGCTGAGCGGCGAGATCAAGCCCGGCGTCACCGCGACCGACGTCGTGCTGACCGTCACCGACATGCTGCGCAAGCACGGCGTCGTCGGCAAGTTCGTCGAGTTCTACGGCAAGGGTGTTGCTGAGGTCCCGCTTGCGAACCGCGCGACGCTGGGCAACATGAGCCCCGAGTTCGGTTCCACTGCAGCGATCTTCCCGATCGACGAGGAGACCGTGAGCTACCTGCGGCTCACCGGCCGCAGCGAGGAGCAGCTTGCGCTGGTCGAGGCATACGCCAAAGAGCAGGGCATGTGGCACGACGCCGATCGTGAACCTGTCTACTCGGAGTACCTCGAGCTCGATCTCGGTGACGTGGTTCCTTCGATCGCAGGACCGAAGCGTCCGCAGGACCGAATCCTGCTCAGCGAGTCGAAGACCGCATTCCGCAAGGACATTCATAACTACACCAACGACAACGAGGGCCAGGTTGGTGCTGCGACTCCGCACACCCAGCTGGACGAAGCTGTCGAAGAGTCCTTCCCAGCAAGCGATCCGGCAACACTGTCCTTCGCCGACGATGGTGCAATCGACGTCGCGTCGGCCGCTAACGGCGCTGTCGGCCGACCGAGCAAGCCCGTCGCGGTGCACAGCGAGGAGTACGGCGACTTCGTACTTGATCACGGCGCAGTCGTCGTCGCGTCGATCACCTCGTGCACCAACACGTCCAACCCGTCGGTCATGCTCGGCGCAGCATTGCTGGCCCGCAACGCCGTCGAGAAGGGCTTGACGTCGAAGCCGTGGGTCAAGACCTCCATGGCTCCTGGTTCACAGGTCGTCAACGACTACTACAACAAGTCGGGACTGTGGCCCTACCTCGAGAAGCTCGGCTTCTTCCTCGTCGGATACGGCTGCGCCACCTGCATCGGCAACACCGGACCGCTACCCGAGGACGTCTCGAAGGCGATCAACGAGAACGACCTCTCGGTCACCGCGGTGCTCTCGGGTAACCGCAACTTCGAGGGTCGCATCTCCCCCGACGTCAAGATGAACTACTTGGCCTCGCCGCCGCTGGTCATCGCCTACGCACTCGCGGGGACGATGGACTTCGACTTCGAGACCGACCCGCTGGGTCAGGACACCGACGGCAACGACGTGTTCCTGAAGGACATCTGGCCCTCCGGCAAGGAGATCCAGGAGACCATCAACACCTCCATCAGCAAGGAGATGTTCACCAAGTCCTACGCGGACGTCTTCAAGGGTGACGAGCGCTGGCGTGGACTGCCCACACCGGACGGCAAGACGTTCGACTGGGATCCTGACTCCACCTACGTCCGGAAGCCACCGTACTTCGACGGAATGCCCGCCGACCCGGCTCCGGTCGAGGACATCAAGGGCGCACGCGTGCTTGCGCTGCTCGGCGATTCGGTCACTACAGACCACATCTCCCCCGCAGGCAACATCAAGTCGGGCACACCGGCAGCCGAGTACCTCGACTCGCACGGCGTCGAGCGCAAGGACTACAACTCCTTCGGCTCCCGTCGCGGTAACCACGAGGTGATGATTCGCGGAACGTTCGCAAACATCCGTTTGAGAAATCAGTTGCTGGACTCTGTTGTCGAAGGCGGCGTGTCGGGCGGTTACACCCGCGACTTCACCCAGGACGGCGGACCGCAGGCGTTCATCTACGACGCATCGCAGAACTACCAGGAAGCCGGCATTCCGCTGGTCGTCTTGGGCGGCAAGGAGTACGGCTCCGGATCCTCACGCGACTGGGCAGCCAAGGGCACCAGTCTGCTTGGCGTCAAGGCCGTCATCACCGAGTCCTTCGAGCGCATCCACCGGTCGAACCTGATCGGCATGGGCGTTGTGCCACTCCAGTTCCCCGCAGGCGAATCTGCGGCGTCGCTGAAGTTGGACGGCACCGAGACCTTCGACATCGAGGGCGTCGCGAAGCTCAACGAAGGCACGACACCGAAGACCATGCATGTCACGGCCACCAAGACCGATGGCAGCAAGGTCGAGTTCGACGCGGTTGTCCGCATCGACACCCCAGGTGAAGCCGACTACTACCGCAACGGCGGCATTCTGCAGTACGTGCTGCGGAACATGGTCAAGGCATAGGCGCTCCGCGCCCGTGAGTCTTTCCGGAGGGCCCGCCCTCCGGAAAGACTCACGAGCCGACCGAAGGGAGACCTGCTTGCCTAAGGTCAGTGAGAACCACCTCGCAGCGCGGAAAAGCCAGATCCTCGACGGTGCTCGGCGTTGTTTCGCCGAGTACGGATACGAAGGCGCCACCGTGCGCCGACTCGAAGAGGCGACGAGCCTTTCGCGTGGTGCGATCTTTCACCATTTCCGAGACAAGGACGCGTTGTTCCTTGCGCTCGCACACGAGGACGCCGGCCGCATGGCCGAAGTCGCGGCGACCCAGGGCCTTGTCCAGGTGATGCGTGACATGCTCGCTCGTCCCGAGGAGTTCGATTGGCTCGGAACGCGTTTGGAGATCGCACGGCGGCTCCGGACGGATACCGAGTTCCGGGAGAACTGGGAACAGCGGTCAGAGGAATTGACCGCGGCTACAGTCGCGCGCCTCGAACGACGCAAGGCGGAGGGTCGGCTGCGCGACGACGTACCGACGGAAGTCCTGCTCGGCTATCTCGATCTGGTCCTCGACGGACTGATCGCCCGCATCGCTTCTGGGCATGCGAGCGACAACCTGTCGGCTGTGCTGAACCTCGTCGAGGAATCCGTACGCCGGCAGCGCGTCGAGTAGCGCGCATGCAGCAACGACGCAGGGCGATGGCAGCTCGCTCCGAATGGAACTAGCTCATTGCCTTGCGTCGGTTTGCCCCACCGCGACTACGCAATTGCGCATGCGATTCGACAAGCACGTTGTGGACGAAGCCATACGACCGGCCGGTGGCGCTAGCCAACGAGCGAATGCTCGCGCCGGCTTCGTATTGTCTCTTCAGTTGCGTTTGCAACTTGTCGCGAGACTTGCCCGTTACACGCGCGCCTTTCGGGAGACCATCACCGTCAACCATGGCACCCTCCAGTCTGCAGACCAGCGTATATCCAGGCTAGACACTCACCGGGAGCTGATCAACAGCCTGAGCTGCTCAAATCGTCAAGCAAGCTGAATAAGCTCGAGATACTCGGCGGACCAATGGTCTTCGGTTCCGTCGGGAAGCAAAATCACGCGTTCCGGTGACAACGCTTCGGCCGCACCCGGATCGTGAGTCACCAACACCACTGCCCCGGCGTAGCTGCGCAGCGCATCCAGGACCTGCTCGCGCGAGATCGGATCGAGGTTGTTCGTCGGCTCGTCGAGAAGCAACACGTTCGCAGCCGACGACACCAGCCCGGCCAATGCCAGTCGAGTCTTCTCACCACCGGACAATGTGCCGGCGGGCTGATCGAGCTGCGGGCCGGTGAACATGAACGCGCCGAGCAATCCTCGGAGGTCCTGCTCCCCCGCGTCAGGGGCGGCGTGCCGGATGTTGTCCCACACCGACGCACTGTCGTCGAGGGTGTCGTGCTCCTGCGCGAAGTACCCGACCTTGAGGCCGTGTCCCGGCACGAGAGTGCCGGCTTCGGGCGTCTCGACGCCGGCGAGAATGCGCAGCAAAGTTGTCTTGCCTGCACCGTTGAGCCCGAGGATGACGACGCGGCTTCCCCGGTCGATTGCGAGGTCGACGCCGGTGAATATCTCCAGTGAGCCGTACACCTTCGTCAGGTTCTCGGCCATCAGCGGAGTCTTGCCGCACGGGGCAGGCTCGGGGAACCGAATGTGGGCGACCTTGTCGGACACGCGGACGTCGTCGAGTCCAGCCATCAACTTGTCGGCGCGCTTCGCCATGTTCTGTGCCGCAACAGCTTTGGTTGCCTTCGCGCCCATCTTCGCGGCCTGGATTCGCAGTGCGCCGGCCTTCTTCTCGGCATTCGCGCGCTCACGACGGCGACGTTGCTCGTCGGTCGATCGAGCGTCGAGGTACTTCTGCCACGTCATGTTGTAGACATCAGCCTCGCTGCGCACGGCGTCGAGAAACCAGACGCGGTTCACGACATCGGC
Organism: Mycobacteriales bacterium; assembly: GCA_038256175.1. Lineage (GTDB taxonomy): Bacteria > Actinomycetota > Actinomycetes > Mycobacteriales > Mycobacteriaceae > Antrihabitans. The sequence continues at coordinate 16,954 of JBBSKP010000014.1, read as the reverse complement.
GAGCAGATCCACGTCGTGGCTGATCACGATAAGGCCGCCGTCGTGGCTTTGCAGGAAGCTGCGCAACCAGGTGATCGAGTCTGCGTCGAGGTGGTTGGTCGGCTCGTCGAGCAGCAGTGTCGTGTCGGAGCGGCCGCCGCTACCGTCGGACGCCGCGAACAGAATGCGCGCGAGCTCGATGCGGCGGCGCTGACCACCGGAGAGTGTGCGCAGCGGCTGTTCGAGCACCCGATCGGCCAGTCCGAGGCTGTTGCAAATCCGAGCGGCTTCGCTTTCGGCAACGTATCCACCGAGGGACGAGAACCGCTCTTCGAGCTGGCCGTACTTGCGGATCGCCCTGTCGCGCTCGGCTTCGTCAACCTTTTCGGCCATAAGCAGTTGCTGCTTCTCGAGATTACGAACCAAGACGTCGAGACCGCGCGCGGAAAGCACACGATCCTTGGCAAGAACGTCGAGGTCGCCCTCTTTGGGATCCTGCGGCAGATAGCCGACGTCGCCGGACCTGATCACAGCTCCGGCATACGGCTCGCTCTCGCCGGCAAGGATGCGCAACGTGGTCGTCTTACCTGCTCCGTTGCGGCCAACCAGCCCAATCCGGTCGCCCGATTGGACGCGAAGCGCCGTGCCCGGTGCGGACAGGAGGGTGCGTACGCCAGCACGGACCTCTAGGTCGGTGGCGGTAATCACACGAGTCTCCTGACGAGGGGGTAGCGGCTGTCTCGGTCGACTGCACCGAGTGCACGGCCCAGAATTATCCATTTTACCGCGCTACGAGGACGCTCTCGGCCATCTGCGGAGTGACTCCGCTAACGTCCCTCGGATGAGCAATGTCAAGGATCTGGAAGGCAAGAGCGCGCTCGTCACGGGCGCGAGCCGCGGTATCGGCAAGGCCATTGCCGCTGAGTTTCTATCGCGGGGCGCGAACGTGCTGATCACCGCCCGTAAGCCTGAGCCGCTGGCCGAAGCCGCGGCCGAACTCTCGGCGCTGGGATTCGGCGGAAAGGTCATCACTCACGCCGGCAACTCAGGCGATGCGGCGGCACGCGCCGAGGCAGTCGACCTCGCGGTTGCCGAACTGGGCTCGCTGGACATCTTGATCAACAACACCGGTATCAACCCGGTTTACGGTTCGCTGATGGAAGCGGACCTCGACGGCGTCCGCAAGATATTTGATGTCAACGTCGTCGCCGCTCTCGGCTACATCCAGCAGGCGTACCGCGCGTGGATGGGTGAGCACGGCGGTGCGGTCGTCAACCTGGCAAGCGTCGCGGGCCTGCGTTCGACCGGTGTGATCGCCGCATACGGCGCATCGAAGGCAGCGTTGATCAGGCTGACCGAGGAACTTGCCTGGCAGCTGGCGCCGAAGATCCGGGTCAACGCTGTCGCTCCCGGTGTCGTGAAGACGAACTTCGCAGCCGCGCTGTACGCCGCCGGCGACGAGGAGGCCGCCAAGCCGTATCCGATGAAGCGCCTCGGCGTACCCGAGGACGTTGCAGGCCTCGTGGGCTTCCTGGTCTCGGATGACTCTTCCTGGATCACCGGGGAGACCATCCGCATCGACGGCGGCCTACTGGCAACCGGCGGACTGTAGGCGCGACGGTGGGGTTCACCAAGGCGGTTCGTGCGTCGAGTGCGCTGCTCGCGCTCTGCACGACACTGGCATTCAGCGGTTCGGGCAATCACGACTCGAACGTCAGCGGCGAGTTCTGTGCGCCCGAGCAACGAGTCGGAGACGGTACGGCGAAAAGCTGTGCGACAGTCGACGGTTCAGGTAACCCCACCGCAGTCGCTCTGCGAATTTCCGAACATGCCCTCGACGGATTGCCCCAGACGCAACAGCATTTCATGCTCGAGCTGCCGAGCGCGGCGTCGTCGACCGTGTTCGAACACGTGATGCTCGACTGGAATCCGCATGGCCACACCCCGGAAGCGCTGTACGGCAAACCACACTTCGACATGCATTTCTACGAAGTCAGTATGGCTGAAGTCGACGAAATCGACCTGTTCACACCTGATTTCATTCCGCGTTCCTCGAACCTGCCTGAGCCGCGCTATATTCCGCGCGACTATGTTCCGCCGCCCGGTCTCCCGATCCTGAACACGACCACGCGCATGGGACTGCACTGGACCGACGGAACCGAGCCACAGATCCCCGGTCAGTACAACTTCGAGCAGATCCTCATGCAGGGCTCGTGGAACGGAAAGTTCATCTTCATCGAGCCGATGATCACTCGCGCCTGGTTGCAGACCCGACCGACCCTCGAGCAGGAGATCAAACAACCCGCTGCATACCAACACAGCGGCTACTACCCCACTACCTACGCTGTCGGGTTCGACGACAGCACAGACGAATACGTCGTCTCGCTCGGCGCAATGACAATGAGGACAGCGAGCTAGGTGGACAACGCCTCCGCCGCTGATGTGATCGTTCTCGGGCTTGGACCGGCCGGTCGCTCGGTGGCACACCGTTGCGTGCACGCGGGACTCGACGTTCTCGCAGTCGATCCTCACCCTGATCGACGCTGGACGCCGACCTATGCGGCCTGGGCCGACGAATTGCCAACGTGGCTCGGCCCAGACACGGTCGCAAGCCGAACAGCACGGCCGTCGGTCTGGACCACACACCACCAGTACATCGACCGGACGTACTGCGTCCTCGACACCCCCGCATTGCAGGACTGCCTCGCCATCACAGGCGCCCGCATCGTCGCGAATTCCGCTGTGACGGTCGGCCGGCAGGTCGTCACGCTCGCCGATGGATCGACGCTGCACGCGGGTGTGGTCGTCGACGCGCGAGGCACCACCAACCGGCCCGAACTGGCTCAGCAGACCGCCTACGGCCTGGTCGTACCGACAGCAGTGGCACGTCACGTGCTCGGCGCCGCCGATGCGTGGTTCATGGACTGGCGTCGCGACAACGGCACCGGTCCAACGGATCCGCCGTCGTTTCTCTACGCGGTTCCCCTATCACCCGACGAGGTGCTGCTCGAGGAGACGTGTCTGGTCGGTCGCCCGGCACTTGGTTTGCGGTCCTTGCATATTCGGCTGGAAACGCGGCTCCGCAACCGTGGCGTCGTGCTGACCGGGGCAGAACGCTCGGAGCGGGTCCGATTCGGTGTCGAATCCACCCGACCGCATTTGTTCGCGCGTGTCACAACCACTTTCGGCTCGAAGGGCGGGCAGCTGCATCCGGGAACCGGGTACAGCGTCGCAGCCGCACTTGGGCTTGCTGACAATCTCGCCACCGCGATCGCAGCCGGGCGACAGCCACGAGAAGTGCTGTGGCCGTGGACCGCCCGCACTGTCCAAGGACTTCGTCACGCGGGCTTGCGCACACTGCTGGCGTTGCAACCGGACCAGGTCGGCCCGTTCTTCGCGGCGTTCTTCGACTTGCCGCCACGACTGCAGCGCGCCTATCTTTCGGGTCGCACCGATGTCGTTGGCAACGTTTCGGCGATGGGCAACCAATTTGCCCATCTGCCAGCCGACCTGCGCCGGGTCGCAGTCAAGTCGACGCTCCGGGCGCGCAATGGCTCGCCATATCGCGCCGATTCGGCCATCATGGGCATATGAGGTCGATTTGGAAGGGCTCAATTGCTTTTGGGCTGGTGAATGTCCCGGTGAAGGTATACACGGCAACCGAGGACCATGACATCAAGTTTCACCAGGTGCATGCGAAGGACGGCGGGCGGATCAAGTACGACCGGTTGTGTACGGTCTGCGGAAAGTCCGTGCAGTACGCGGACATCGACAAGGCATACGACTCGCCGGATGGCGATCGGGTAATCGTCACCGACGAAGATTTCGCGAAACTCCCTGCAGCGGAGAAGCACGAGATTCCGGTGCTGCAATTCGTGCCATCCGAACAGATCGATCCGATCCTGCTGGACAAGAGTTATTACCTCGAGCCCGACTCAGCGACGCCGAAAGCCTATGTGCTGCTGGCAACGACACTCGAAAAGATCGACCAGACCGCACTCGTGCACTTCACGTTGCGGCAAAAGACCCGGCTCGCGGCGCTTCGCGTTCGCGACGGTGTCCTTGTGCTGCAAACCCTGCTCTGGCCGGACGAAGTTCGCGCAGCGGAATTTGCCTCGCTCGACGGCGTCGCGGAACCGAAGCCGCAAGAAATCAAGATGGCCGAAACATTGGTCGAGAGCATGTCGGGCGAATTCGACCAAGACGAGTTCACCGACGACTACCAGATCGAGCTCAAGAAAATGCTCGACGAAACCATCGCGAGTGGCGGCAAGAAGGTTATTCCTGCCGCTGAGCACGAAGAAGAGCAAGAAGACGCAGAGGTTGTCGACCTCGTTGCCGCGCTGCAGCGCAGTGTCGATGCTGCATCAGGAAAAAAGTCCGATACGGGTTCGGCAGCAGAGTCCGACGGCAAGAAGGCGCCCGCAAGAAAGGCGCCCGCCAAGAAGGCAGCGGCGAAGAAAGCTCCTGCGAAGAAAGCCGCCGCGACCAGCGCACGCAAAGGCGCGTGACCTCGTCGGTCAATCCGTGGCCGCAAAATACCGGCCGGGCGATACACCTACCTCCCGGTGGAACGCAGCGACGAAGGCGCTCGCCGAGGCGTAACCGACACGATGCGCGATACCAGCGAGCGGCATGCCCTCCGCGAGCAACGCTAGTGCGGCGGCCAAACGGACCTGGGTACGCCACCGGCCGAATCCCAATCCCGTCTCCGCTGACCACAACCTCGCCAGCGTGCGTTCGCTCGCAGCAACGACAATGGCGAACTCACCGAGAGTTCGATCGTCGGCGGGCTCGGCCATGGGGCGTTCGGCAATACTGCGGGCGCGAGCATCGTCCGGCATCTTCGCGCCCACCGGAATCACCGACACCGGCGTCAACAGGTCGAAGATCACGGCCTCGGCTCTCGGCGCGCCGCATCGAGTCCTTCCGAGGTGAGGTAGTCGAACAGTTCACGAAGCACCGGTGACACACCGACCATCGTCAGTTCAGCCCACTCGATCGGGCACCTCGTGGGCTCCGTCGTCGTACCTGGTGCCGAGCGGCATGAACCGCGCGTTCAGGCGCGGAGTGTGGGCCGCGATCATGTCCCGGTTCATGACGTAGCCGCCGGCCGCGAGAATGACCGAACCCGCGCGCATCGTGCCGACCTCATCGAACGCGCGCCACTGTACGCCGACTATGCGTCCGGCTTGATCCGCCACAAGGGCAGTCGCACCAGTATCGAAGCGGACCGGTATATCGAGTTGCGTAATCCGCCGCTGGAACGTTCGCATCATCTCGGCGCCGCCCGTCGCGCTCGGCGCCCGAACTTTGTGTCCACGCGGGGCCGGTACCGCCTGACCCCGGAACGGCCACACCTTCTCGTTTCCGGTGAACATCAGCCCCTCGGTGCCGGGCTGCACGACATTCTTTCCGGGGTAAAAGCTGCGCTCGAACTCTATGCCCACAGATTCGAGCCACTCGAAGTGCTCGACACTGCCCTCGCAGTACGCGCGGATCTTTGCCGAATCGGGTTCCGGGCTCACCGCCTCGAGGTACTTCACCATCTCCTCGACCGAGTCGGCGTGACCGGTCGCCTCCTGAACAGCTGTTCCTGCGCCGAGGTAGAAATGCCCACCGGCAAGCGCTGACGTTCCTCCGATCGCACCCGCCCGCTCGAGTGCGAGGACGTTCGCACCGGCCTCGGCCGCGGCGATGGCCGCGCAGCACCCGGCGATGCCCATGCCCACCACCAGAACATCGACCGAGTCCGACCAATCTCCGACCGAATCAGCGCTGATCACGGTTGGTACTTCGGTATCACTCATTGCGTTCCTACCTGCCACGGATTCGAGAAACCCTTGGGCACAAGTGAATCGAACATCGCCCGCATGGTGGGCGACAAAAACATCAGTTCAACATAGCTACCGAGCGCGCCTCCTTCGAGATACGCGAATTCCATGCCGAGCTCACCGAAGCCGCCCTGCTGCGGGATATCTATCCGCAGTTCACGGGCCCGTGCCAGCGCCGCTTCGTAGTCGTCCGGCACCCAGCCCACGTGGTGAATGCCAGGCCCGTTGTGCTCCAAGAATTCGGCATACAAGTTGGCGCCCGAGACCGGTCGGATCAGCTCGAGCTGCTGCCCACCGGAATAGCCGATCGACACATCGATGACGTACTCCGCCGGTTCGCCACGGAATGTGCAGAACTCCGGGCTGAACGGAACATTGGGCATCGTCAACCACTTCTCGACGCCCAACTTGTCGCCGAAATACTGCTCTCCTGCCGCAATATCGTCGACCACCCAGGCCACCTGAAAGATCGGACCTTCGACAAGACTCATATTGTCCTCCAGCTCACCCGGCGAGTTAAGCGCATCCGCTGAATATGCTCAATGCTCCGCTTGAACATCGAGTGCTCAACCTTTAACCTCGAACAATGGCACCATCCGATGTGCGTGACGCGTTGATTCTCGCCGCAGAACGACTGATCTCGGAGCGGGGTGCGGACGTTCCTCTGCGAGATATTGCAGTGCTGGCGGGGCAACGCAACAACTCTGCCGTGCACTACTACTTCGGGTCGCGGGCAGGGCTGATCGACGCGATCGTCGAACGTCGCATGGTTGCTCTCGAGCAACGGCGAATGGAATTGCTCGCACAGACCGAGGTCGACGGCACCGCAAACGACATGCGCACCCTTGTCTGGACGCTCGCAGCTCCCCTGCTGGAGATCCCGCGTCGCGAAGGCGCGACGCACTATCTCCGCTTCCTCGAAGTCGTGCGAAATCATCCGGTCGTTACCGATATCTCGCGCCTGACCGGAACGAACAGGTCCGCGTCGCGCATCATCACGACCCGCCTCGACAAAGCTCTCGGAGATCAGGCTCTCGGCGATCAGGCCCCGATCGAACGTCGCACGGGCCGCCTGCGCGCCATGAGTACGACGATGTTCGCGCTGCTCGCCGACTATGAGCGTGCGTGCGACGGCGAAAACGCCTCGGGCAATTCGGAACTCGACGCAGACGAGATCGTAGATCTCCTCGTCGGACTGCTCACCGCGCAGACGTCCGCAACGAAGGCGCGCGCACTCAGCTAATCCGTGATTCCGAGCAGCCCGGCGCCAATGGACTCCAGCGCCACAGCGATGCCCGGGTACTCGCGCGTGTGCCGTGTCAATGCGGCATCGTTCATCATGGTTTGCGCTGCTTGCACTCGAATACGCGCTCGCACCGCGTCCATCGACGGGTGCACATCCCGCATGAGTTGAACCCATTCGGCGATGTACTCCCGCTGCACTGCACGGTTTGCGTCAGGATCAGGAAGGTGTACCGACTCCGAAACGAGAATCTGAACGAGATGCGGGTTCGCGAAGACGAATTCGCAATAGCTGTGCAGCAACCGAAGCACACCGTCGCGCGGGTCCGTGGCACTCGCAAGCGCACGGATCATGTCCATTCGCAACCATTCGCCGCCACGCGTCATGGCCGCCGACAAGATATCCGTTTTGCTTGCGAAGTGATTGTAAATACTCGGCCCCGCGATACCGACCCGTGCACCGATGTCTTCCATGCTGACACCCGAAAACCCGTCCTCGGCAAAGAGTGTGGTTGCCTCGATCAGTATGGATTCTTGACGGGAGCGGGCGACGGACCACGTGCCAGTCTGCTCCGGGCGGGGAACCGCTTCTCCCGCAGGAAGATCCGCATCGATCACCGAGGCGATCAGCTCGGTCAGCAGCGCGGTGAATTCAGCTTCCGGCAGTGCGAGCGTGTGAAAGGAAATGCTGTTTGCCGCCGAAAGCGCGCACCGCGCAAGCAGGTCCGCATCGCGCGATGTGAGTTCCGGGCGTCGAATGTGAATCAAATCGCCCAGCTGCGCGACGATCCTTCGGGCATCCCGGCGGTGGTCGGCGCGGGCCTCTGTCGAAAGGTGACGCGATTCCCGACGGCGAAGCAAACCGCCCGTACGCCCCTCGAGTGCGGTTGCCGCGAGGACACCAGCGACGTTACTGGATGGATTCGCCGCCGCTTCAACGAGCGCAAGGTCGACCTTCGCAACCGCGTCGCCGAGAACTGTCGCGAGCATTTCCTGCTTGCCGCGAAAGTGTCGGTAGAGCGCCGATGGACCGATGGCCACAGCTTCGGCGACGTCCCCCATACCGACATTTGCGTAGCCGTTGCGATAGAAGAGATCACTTGCCGCATCGAGAATCAACTGACGCCGATTCGCCGGCCGCGTTCCGCGGGCGGGGCGTGTGGTTCTAGTGTCGATCTTCTTGTTCTCGATCCGGTCTCCTACGACACTTGGTGTGCACTGCCGTCCCAATGCTGCTTGTGCAGTTCGCGCTCGAGAATCTTACCGGCACCCGACATCGGCAGTGCCTCGACGAATTCGACACTGCGCGGGACCTTGTATCCGGCGATCGGTAGCGTCGTGTCATGCGCGATTCCGTAACGGTCCATATGTCAGCTCCCGCCGAGAAGATCTGGGAGCTCGTCAGCGACATCACCAACACCGGCAAGTTCAGCCCGGAGACGCTGGAGGCGGAGTGGCTCAGCGGTGCAACAGGCCCGGCGGTCGGCACCAAGTTTCGCGGACATGTGAAGCGGAACGGACGCGGTCCGATGTACTGGACCGTCTGCAGAATCGTCACGTGTGAGCCAGGCCGCGAGTTCGCCTTTACGGTGCTCGGACCCGGTGGTATGCCCGTCAACACGTGGAGCTATCGATTCGAACCGAACGGCGACGGCACCGATGTCACAGAGTCGTTCGAGCTACACAAGTCGCCGCCGCTGCGGATCTACTGGTTCCTTGCCGGCTGGACACGCGGAAAGACCAACAGGAATGGAATGCTCACGACCCTGAATCGCATCAAGGCCGTCGTCGAGTAGGTCGGTCGAGTAGCTAGACCGTGAAGCCGAGGGCCCGCAGCTGTTCGCGGCCGTCCTCGGTGATCTTGTCCGGACCCCACGGCGGAACCCAGACCCAGTTGATCTTCAGATCGTTGACCAGCCCGCTGCGAACCAACGCATTCCGCGACTGATCTTCGATGACGTCGGTGAGTGGGCATGCAGCGGATGTCAACGTCATGTCGAGCTGTGCGACATCCTCGTCGTCGACCGAGATGCCGTAGACCAAACCGAGGTCGACGACATTGATACCCAGCTCGGGATCGACGACGTCGCGCATCGCCTCTTCGAGGTCCTCGATCAACTTCAGAGCTTCAGCGGTGAGGGCCGGCGCCTCGGCGGGCGTTTCGGTCGTCGGCTCGGCGGATGCCTCCGCTGCCTGTGTCTCGGTCATGATGCCTGCCTCTCGTTGATTCGAACAACGGCGTCTTTGAAAGCCATCCACCCGAGCAACGCGCACTTCACGCGAGCCGGATACTTGGACACACCTGCGAATGCGATGCCGTCGCCGATCAAGTCTTCGTTGCCTTCGACGGTACCCCGGCTGCCGATCATTTCGTTGAACGCGTCGACCACTTTCAGCGCATCTTCGACAGAGAGTCCGATGACCTGATCAGTAAGGACGGACGTTGCCGCCTGGCTGATCGAACATCCCTGCCCGTCGTAGGACACGTCCGCGACAATTCCTGCGTCGTCGATGTTCACCCGAAGCGTGACTTCATCGCCACAGGTCGGGTTCACATGATGCACCTCGGCGCCGAATGGCTCGCGCAGCCCGCGGGCATGGGGGTGTTTGTAGTGGTCCAGGATTACTTCCTGGTACATCTGTTCCATTCGCATCGGTCAGACAACTCCGAAGAAGGTCTGCGCCTTACGAACAGCGGCAATCAGCGCGTCAACATCGTCGACCGTGTTGTACACCGCGAACGACGCTCGCGCCGTTGCCGCGACGCCGAAACGACGATGCAATGGCCACGCACAGTGATGACCGACGCGAATGGCCACGCCTTCGTCGTCGAGTATCTGGCCGAGATCGTGGGCATGAATTCCGTCGACGACAAACGCCACCGCTCCCCCGCGCTCGACATTCCGAGTCGGTCCGATGATCCGTACGCCATCGATCGCACCAAGTCCTGCGAGCGCTGCCGACACCAGTGAATGCTCATGCGCAGCAATGGCATCCATGCCTATGGCTTCGAGATAACGAACGGCCGCACCGAGCCCGACGACCTGTGACGTCATCGGAACACCCGCTTCGAACCGCTGCGGCGGCGGCGCATACGTCGTCTCTTCCATGGTGACCGTCTCGATCATCGACCCGCCGGTAAGAAAGGGCGGCATCGCAGCGAGCAGGGCACGTTTGCCATAGAGCACCCCGACACCCGACGGTCCGAGCATCTTGTGGCCGGAGAACGCGGCGAAGTCGACATCGAGCTCGTGGAAGTTCACCGCCATGTGCGGGACGGACTGGCATGCATCCAACACGACAAGTGCACCAACGGCTCTCGCACGCCGGACCAGCTCGGCGACCGGCGCAACGGCGCCGGTCACGTTCGACTGGTGAGTGAACGCCACGACCTTCACGGCTTCGGTCAACTCGAGCGAATCGAGGTCGATCCGACCGTCGTCCGTCACGCCGTACCAACGCAGCGTCGCGCCCGTGCGGCGCGCAAGCTCCTGCCACGGAACGAGATTCGCGTGGTGCTCGAGCTCGGTGATGACGATCTCGTCGCCCACGCTCAGCGCGAGCGGAAACCTGTCGTCGGCGAATGCGTAGGTGACGACGTTGAGCGATTCGGTGGCGTTCTTGGTGAACACGACCTCGTCGACGTCGACCCCGACGAACCTGGCGATATCGGCCCGCGCACCCTCGTACGCGTCGGTGGCTTCCTCGGCCAGCTGATGCGCACCGCGATGCACGGCGGCGTTGCTCGTCATCAGGAAGTCACGTTCGGCATCGAGCACCTGCACCGGACGCTGCGACGTCGCACCGGAGTCCAAGTACACCAACGGCTTTCCGTCGCGCACCGTCCGGCTCAGGATCGGGAAGTCGGCCCGGATCCTGGTGACATCCAGCGTCTCGGAGAGGACGGTCATGTTGCTAGGCTCCCGCCGGTGCCGTGGTGAAACGGTCGTAACCGTTGGCGTCGAGCTCGTCGGCGAGCTCACTGCCACCTTCTTCGACAATGCGGCCGGCGATGAACACGTGCACGAAATCGGGCTTGATGTAGCGCAGGATGCGCGTGTAGTGCGTAATCAGCAGCACGCCACCGTTCTCGCGCTCCTTGTAGCGGTTGACACCCTCGCTGACGATGCGGAGCGCATCCACGTCCAGGCCGGAGTCGGTCTCGTCGAGGATTGCGATCTTCGGCTTGAGCATGCCGAGCTGAAGGATCTCGTGGCGCTTCTTCTCGCCACCGGAGAAGCCTTCGTTGACATTTCGCTCGAGGAAGCCGGGGTCGATCTCTAGTTCGGCCAACGCGGTCTTGGCTTCCTTGACCCAGTGCCGCAACTTCGGCGCCTCGCCACGAACTGCAGTGGCCGCGGTACGCAGGAAGTTCGACATCGACACGCCAGGCACCTCGACGGGGTACTGCATCGCCAGGAACAGCCCGGCGCGCGCCCGCTCGTCGACCGACATCGCCAGCACGTCTTCACCGTCGAGGGTGATAGTTCCCGACGTCACCGTGTACTTCGGATGTCCCGCGATCGCGTACGACAGGGTCGACTTGCCGGAGCCGTTCGGGCCCATGATCGCGTGCGTCTCGCCCGAGCTGATCTTCAGGTTTACGCCCTTGAGGATCTTGATCGGCTCGCCGCCCGCGTCGGGGTTAGCAACTTCGACATGCAGGTCTTTGATTTCTAGCGTTGTCATTCCTAGTTCCCTTACTTGAAAAGTCTTAGACGCCAACAGCAGCGAGTTCGACCTCGATGGCTGCCTCGAGTCGATCCCGGATTTCTACGACAGCAATCTTGTTGATGATTTCGTGGAAGAACCCGCGCACCACCAGTCGCCGCGCCTGATCCTCCGGAATACCGCGCGCACGTAGGTAGAACAGCTGCTCGTCGTCGAATCTTCCCGTGGCACTTGCGTGCCCGGCGCCGACGATCTCGCCGGTCTCGATTTCGAGGTTCGGGACCGAATCAGCGCGGGCACCATCGGTGAGGACGAGGTTGCGATTGAGTTCGAACGTGTCTGTACCCTCGGCCGCCGCACGGATCAGCACGTCGCCGACCCAGACGGTATGCGCGTCGGGCTTGCCGGAATCCGGATTCCCTTGCAGGGCACCCTTGTAGACGACATTGGACTTGCAATGCGGCTGTGAGTGGTCGACGAGCAAGCGCTGTTCGAAGTGCTGGCCGGCATCGGCGAAGTAGAGTCCGAGCAACTCGGCGTCGCCGCCCGGTCCCGCGTACTTCACGGTGGGTGTCAGGCGAACCAACTCACCACCGAGAGTCACCACCGTGTGCCGAAGCACCGAGTCACGGCCGAGCTTCGCATGATGTGCCGCAACATGAACCGCGTCGTCGGACCAATCCTGCACCGCAACGACAGTCAGCTTCGAGCCATCGCCGAGGACAAACTCGATGTTCTCGGCAAACGTTCCGCTGCCCTGCTGATCGATCACCACAGTGACCTTGGCGAAGTTTCCGAGCCGAATCTGTGTGTGGCCGTAGGCAACATTGCCCTCACCGGGGCCGGTCACGGTCAGAACAACCGCATCGGCAACTTCGGTCTCCGCCGCAACGCTCACGACAGTGGCATTCTCGAAGCTCGAATATGCCTGAGCAGCAACCCGATCCGCAGGAGTGCCGGCCTGACCGAGGCGCGCGTCGTCGCGGCCAACGGTCTCGACAGTCACGCCTTCGGTCGACCTGACATCGACGGTAGCGACACCGTTCGCGATCGCTGTCCCATCGTGCAACCCGCGCAGCCGGCGCAGCGGTGTGAACCGCCACGCTTCGTCACGGCCAGTCGGCACCTCGAAGGCATTGACGTCGAACGACGTGAAGACCTCACCCTTGTTGGTCGCGGCGCCCGCGCCAGGGTTTTGAATAGGCTTGATTGTGGGGTTCTCGCCCTCGACCGCTCCGACGACTCCCGCGCTCAACCGACCGACCCTTCCATTTGCAGCTCGATGAGCCGGTTCAGCTCGAGCGCGTATTCCATTGGCAGTTCCTTGGCGATCGGCTCGACGAATCCGCGCACGACCATGGCCATGGCCTCGTCCTCGGACAGACCGCGGCTCATCAGGTAGAACAGCTGATCGTCGCTGACCTTCGACACAGTGGCCTCGTGACCCATCGTCACGTCGTCCTCGCGGATGTCGACGTACGGATAGGTGTCGGAGCGGCTGATCGTGTCGACCAGCAGCGCGTCACACTTGACAGTGGACCTCGAGCCGTAGGCACCCTTGTTGACCTGTACCAACCCGCGGTACGACGCGCGGCCACCACCACGAGCGACGGACTTGCTGACAATCGTCGACGTCGTGTGCGGTGCCAGGTGCAGCATCTTGGCGCCGGTGTCCTGGTGCTGACCCTCACCTGCGAACGCGACCGAAAGCACCTCGCCGTGCGCGTGCTCGCCGGTCATCCAGACAGCCGGGTACTTCATGGTGACCTTGGAACCGATGTTGCCGTCGATCCACTCCATGGTGGCGCCGGCCTCGGCCTTTGCCCGCTTGGTGACCAGGTTGTAGACGTTGTTCGACCAGTTCTGAATCGTGGTGTACCGGCAGCGGCCACCCTTCCTCACAATGATCTCGACAACCGCGGAATGCAGCGAGTCCGACTTGTAGATCGGCGCGGTGCAACCCTCGACGTAGTGCACGTATGCACCCTCGTCGACGATGATCAGCGTCCGCTCGAACTGGCCCATGTTCTCGGTGTTGATCCGGAAGTACGCCTGCAGCGGGATGTCGACGTGCACGCCGGGCGGCACGTAGATGAACGATCCACCCGACCACACAGCGGTGTTCAGCGCGGAGAACTTGTTGTCACCGGCTGGAATCACGCTGCCGAAGTACTTGTGGAAGATGTCGGGGTGTTCCTTGAGCGCCGTATCGGTGTCGAGGAAGATCACGCCCTGCTGCTCGAGGTCTTCACGGATCGAGTGGTAGACGACCTCGGACTCGTACTGGGCAGCCACACCGGAGACCAGGCGCTGCTTCTCCGCCTCGGGGATGCCGAGCTTGTCGTAGGTGTTCTTGATGTCCTCGGGGAGGTCCTCCCACGACTGCGCCTGCTTCTCGCTCGAGCGCACGAAGTACTTGATGTTGTCGAAGTCGATCGTCGACAGGTCAGAGCCCCACGTGGGCATCGGCTTGCGGTGGAAGAGCTTGAGGCCCTTCAGGCGCAGGTCGAGCATCCACTGCGGCTCGTTCTTCTTCGCGGAGATGTCGCGGACGACGTCCTCGTTGAGACCACGGGTTGCGGTGGCGCCGGCCTCGTCACTGTCGGACCAGCCGAACTCGTAGCGGCCGATTCCCTGGAGTCCCGGGTTGAGCTCTTCGATGGAGGTCATGCCTTCTCACTTCCCTGGTCGGGTGTCTGATCTGGTCGTGCCTTGCGTGGTGCACCGGCGATACCGGCTGGAATGCAGGTGGTGCAGACGCCGTCGCCGTGGGCGATCGTCGCCAGCCGCTGCACGTGGGTGCCGAGGATCTGGGCGATCGCCTCGGTCTCGGCCTCGCACAGCTGCGGGAACTCGTGGGCCACGTGGGACACCGGGCAGTGCTGTTGGCACAGCTGCTCCCCGGCGGCCTGGCCGTTCACCAGCGGCAGCTGGCGGACTCCCGCGGCGTAGCCCTCGTCGGTAAAGACGCGGGCCAGTGCCTCGGCCGGGCTGAGGTCGGGGTGGTCGGCGACGACCCGTTCGTAGTCACGTTCGATGAACGCCACGCGACGCCGCGCGAATTCCATGACGGCGTCGTCGCCGGCGGTCTCGGCCAGGAACCGGAGCGCGTCGGCGGCCAGGTCGTCGTACTGCTGGTCGAACGACTCGCGACCGATCTCGGTCAACGCGAACACCTTGGCGGGCCGCCCGCGGCCACGGGCGCCGTAGACCTTCTGGTCACGCGCCTCCAGCGTCCCCTCGCCGACGAGGTGGTCGAGGTGACGGCGTACGGCGGCGGCGGTCAGCTCAAGCCGCTCGGCCAGCGCGACGGCCGTGGAGGGGCCGGCGACGAGGATCGAGCGGATGACCCGCTCCCGCGTCGGCTGGTCTTCCACGAATTCCACAACACCAGTGTGCCGTTAATGGTCGACATGCTTCAAGTAAGGCCCGCCTTACCCATCGCCCGCTCGGTTGAGTTGCCACCAAATCGGGTCGAGTCGCCACGAAATCAGATCGAGTCCTCACGTGAGCGGCGACTCGATCCCCATTCGTGGCAACTCAACCGGAATATGTGGCGACTCAACCACGGGTCGTAGGGTTCCGGCATGGCTGGCTCCCTCCTCGGCACTGCCGTACGCCGGGTGGAAGACCCCGAGCTGATCACCGGTCGGGGGACCTTCGTCGACAACCTGGCCCAGGCACGCGAGGACGTGCTGCACGCGGTGTTCGTGCGCAGCCCCTTCGCCCGCGCCGACATCACCCATCTCGACACCACCGAGGCCGCGGTCGCCGCGGGCGTCGTCGGCGTCTTCACCTCCGCCGACCTCGGCGACCGGCCGGCGCCGATGTTCGCCACGGCCAACGACGCAGTCGACCGCTTTCCCCTCGCCCGCGATCGCGTGCAGTACGTCGGTGACCCCGTCGCGCTGGTCGTTGCCGAGACCCTGGCTCAGGCGGTGGACGCCGCCGAGCTCCTCGACGTCGACTACGAGCCACTCACGCCGGTCGTGGACCCCGAGCGCGCCGCCGAGCCGGACGCGCCGCAACTCTACGACGCACTCCCCCGCAACGTGGCGATCCGCCGCCTCGACGACGACCCGGACAGTGACCCGCTGGCCGGCGCCGAGGTCGTGGTCCGGGCCCGGATCGAGAACAACCGGGTGGCGACCGCGCCGATCGAGGGCAACGCGATCCTCGCCGACCCCACCGGCGACCACCAGCTCGCGCTGACGGTGTGGCTCTCGACGCAGCACCCGCACCTCGGGCGACAGCTCTTCGCCCGGCTGACCGGTCTGCCGCAGCAACGGATCCGCGTGGTCGCGCCGCATGTGGGCGGCGCGTTCGGCGGCAAGGCCGGCATCTCCCCCGACCACGCCGCGGTCGTCCAGGCCGCGCTCGCCCTCAGCCGCCCGGTCGCGTGGAACGAGACCCGCAGCGAGGCGATGCTCTCGATGCACGGCCGCGGCCAGGTGCAGTACGCCGAGCTCGGGCTGACCCGCGACGGCCGGATCACCGGGCTACGGGCACGCGTTCTCGGCGACTGCGGCGCCTACGCCGGGTTCGGCGGCAGCTTCGCGAGCGGCGCGACCCGCACCATGGCGCAGGGCCCCTACGTCATCCCGAAGATCCGATACGACGGCCTGTCCGTCGTCACCAGCACCAGCCCGGTCGGCGCGTTCCGCGGCGCCGGGCGACCGGAGGCGGCCGCGCTCCTCGAGAGAATCATCGACCTCGCCGCGGACGAGCTCGCGATCACGCCCGAGGAGATCCGGCGCCGCAACTTCGTCCCGCCCGACGCGTTCCCCTGGAAGACGTTCGCGGGGCGCACCTACGACTCCGGGGATTACGACCTGCCCCTCACCGAGGCGCTCCGGCTGGCCGACGTCGACGGCGCCCGCGTCGAGCAGGCCCGGCGTCGCGACGCGGGCAAACCGTGTCAGCTCGGCATCGGCGTGGCGTCGTACGTCGAGATCACCGGGTTCGGCGGCAGCGAACTGGGCCACGTCGAGATCCACGAGAACGGGTCGGCGACCGTGCGCTCGGGCACCTCCGCTCATGGACAGGGGCACGCGACGGCGTTCTCGATGATCGCGGCCGACCGGCTCGGCATCCCGCTGGAGCAGATCCGTTACGAGCAGTCCGACACCGCCATCGTGCCCCGCGGCGGCGGCACCGGCGGCGCCCGGTCGCTGCAGATGGGCGGTCAGGCCGTCGAGCAGGCCTCCGCCGAACTGGTGGAGCGAGCG
>JBBSKP010000013.1:0-46823 GCA_038256175.1 Mycobacteriales bacterium | reverse complement strand
CGGTAGTGTCAGTCATGGGTCCTGTGGGTGGTCGACAAGGTGTGTAGGAACCCTCATCGTTACACCCCAGGACCCCCTACATCTTGTGCCTCACCGCGTCAGCACCGAACCGGCATCATGCACTCCCGATCCGGAAGAGCCCATTACCAGCCGACGATGCCGCGAGCAGTGTTCCTGCAGCCACGGAAACGGCGACGAGCGTCTTGGCGGTCGTGCGCCGACGTTCACGCCGCGGGCGCACGCTTCCTGCTGCTGCGTCGCACTCCACGCAGTCGGCATGGTCAACGGTGGCCGTCCGCGAGAACGGATTCCGCAGACCGGCGCGCTGTCGAGAAGATAACGAAACGATTACAGGCATGCCGAAGACCGTACAACTATTCCGCATAGTTGTTGTGACCGCAGCGTGATACGGCGGTCTTTTTCATGCAGTTATTCAGATTGCTCAGGAAGATGTTTCAAACCGATAAAAGCCCTCCTGACCTGCGCGTATTTAAGATCATCTCGCAAAACAGACCAATTAGAATTGTCAGGCGCGTCACATTTCGGTTTGCAACCTGAAAAGTGCAGGATGACCGGTAATTCGTTTCTACTTGCGTCATGGTGTTTACAAGATAAATCACATACGCTCGGATATCTGGAATCCAGACACATCACGCTACGATCACGAACAATTGCCCCGCGATACCTCTACATCTAACGAACTCGCCACCGAGCACGGACTTTCTTTTGCGAACCGTTAGAGGCTGCGAACAGAAAGTCCGAGTTCGGCATCACTCGCGCAAACCAGGATGGCTGCGCGCGAGGATCGGCACAAGCAAGCGCTTCGGCGTCAGGTGGGCAAAAACGGCCGCCGCGCGGTTCGCCGCACCCGGAATCGCAACAGTCTGCCCCTTGTCGAGAGCGTCGAGGCCGGTCTTGGCAACGTTCTCGGCGCTTTCCCACATGAAACTCGGCAGGGCCGCCTCGGCGTCTTCCTTCGCGAATCCCGCCGTCTCGCCGAATGCCGTGTCCACCGGGCCTGGGCACAACGCCGTCACATGCACGCCGGTTCCGCGCAGTTCACCGGAGAGACTCCGCGTGTAGGAGAGGACAAACGCCTTGCTCGCCCCGTAGGCAGCCTGGCCGGGCAACGGCTGAAACGCAGCTGTCGATGCGACGTTGAGGATCGCTCCGCGTCCGCGTTGCACCATGCCTGGAAGGAACCTGCTGCACAGGTCGGCTACGGCCGCGACGTCGACCTCGATCATGTTGAGCTCGGCGGCAGGATCGGACTTCGCAACCGGGCCCAGCGTCGACAAACCCGCGTTGTTGATGAGGATGTCCGGGGTGAGGCCGAGATCCACGATGCGGTCGAGCAGCTGCGCACGCGCAGCTCGGTCCGAAAGGTCTGCGGCGAGGACATCGGCTCGGACACCCAAAGCGGTTATCTCACTGGATAATTCCTCGAGCTTTTCCGCTCGGCGAGCGACAAGAACGACTTGGTGCCCGCGTACGGCGAGACCGAGGGCGATCTCTCTTCCGATGCCCGAGGAGGCGCCGGTGACAACAGCGGTGCGATCCGACGCGGGCGTGGGGAGGCTCATGCCTCTCATGCTAGAACAAGAATTTACTTCATCCGCTACTAGTTCATGCACGAAGTATTCATGTACACTTGGATTTGCCCGACGATCAAGGAGTGCAGATGCCGACCTCAGCACAGACCGATCCGCTGGCCCTCGAACGCCAAGTCTGTTTCGCGCTCGCGGTGGCCAATCGCTCCGTTCTGGCGGTGTACCGGCCGCTTCTCGAACCACTGGGGCTGACGCATCCGCAGTATCTGGTGATGCTGGCGCTGTGGGGCCAATCGCCGATGTCGGTCAAGGCAATCGGCGACGCCATACAACTGGATTCGCCGACCCTGTCCCCACTGCTGAAGCGGCTCGAAACATCAGGGCTGATCACACGGAGGCGAAGCGAGTCCGACGAGCGCAACCTCGTCGTCGCACTGACCGACGCCGGAGTTGCGCTCCGTGCGGAGGCCCTGAAGATTCCGCCCGCGGTGGTCGCTCGCCTCGGAGTGAGCCTTGCCGATCTAGAACAGCTGCACGACGTACTTACTCGCGTAAATGCCGCAGCCCGCCGATCACAGCGAACCGAAACCGAACGAACGGAGCAGGAACGATGACCGCACCGCACTCGCACGGACGAGGCGCCCGCCCGAACCCGATCCAGTGGATCGGATACACACTCGGGCGACGCCTGCCCGACTCGATGCGCGAATGGGTCCGCAACGACCTCACCGGAAACCACGCGACGACGCGTCACATGATCCGCGGAATGGTGCCGTTCCTACCGCTTTTCACCGCGTTCCTACTTTTGCCGGGCGCCGTGTGGCTGCGTGGATCCACTGCACTGCTTGCGCTTCTGCTGGCGCTGTTCTACTGCGCGGTGTACATGCCGGTGAACCGTTCGCGGCGACTCACTCAGCATGGTCTACCAGCTGTCTACCAGCCGACCTCGAGAATCCGGCCAAACTCGATCAGCATCGGGCCGAACGCGCGACCTACGAGTCCAATCACCCGCGACTCGTACAACTCAGCTCGGCTGGTAACTCTGGCACGACTTCGCACCGTTGAGGACACCCTCGCGATACGCCTCGACGCGTATGAAACCCGAGCCCTGGCGTTCGGCGTCATCGGCTCCACGGAACGTCAGTAATGCACCGATCGCTTCATCGAGGTCACCGGGCGAAATCAGATATGAGCTGGACTGTGCGCGATTGCCAAGCAGTACGCTCGCAGTCCAGCCGCCGGCGAAGCAGTCAGCGCGAAGCGTACTCAACTTGGCGTCCGAATCGTCGCCGAGCCGGGTCAGCGCGGCGATGCCGTATTGCGTAGCGAGCAAGGCAGCCACCGCGAAATCGCCACCCTGTTTGTAGAACGACGGGATTGCATCGACGTTGTCGAACCCGACGTAATCGTCAGGGACACAGTAGAACAGCACATAGTCCGTCACCTTCGAACCACCGCAGGACGGCGGCTTCTTAGGGTCGAACGCTTCGATGCCCTTCACTGGGGTCCATGGCTTGTTCGTCAGCTCGGGGTACAACTTCGACCAGTAGTCCTCCAAGTCATACGGCACACCGTTGATGACCTGGGCGTACGGCGCGTGTACGGCGCGTCGCCGCCGCTCTGCGCGTCGGCGGCGCTGTTGAACGGCAGCTCGATGACAGGAGGCTCGCCGTCCTTGTAGCCCTTGCAACCCATCGCGCCTGCGTCGAATCCGGTTTGGAACGAATTCACCCGATCGAATCCGCTCCCGTGTGCGTTCGGGTCCTCCGACTCCGTTCCAGGCTCGTCGCGCAAGAACAGGAAACCGGCAAGCGCTTCGTCGAGGTCGGCGTCGTCGACCTTGTACTTCCCCTCTTTCAGCGCATGCGCCGTCCAGGCCCCGGCGAAACAATCGGCCTGAATCTCCTTTGTCACCGTCAACCCTTCGAACTTGGCTCGCGCTTGAACGGCGTGCCCCCATTCGTGGGCAAGCACGATCGGGATAACGAAATCGCCGAATCGCTCCCGCAGATCCGGTAACAATCCCTCCGCATCCCACGCGACAACGTCTTTCGATGGGCAGTAGAAGGCATTACCGGCTATCTCGTCGGCGGCGGCCGCGCACGGTGGCAGCTGACCTGACGACGGCACTACTGCGAAAAAACCACCCGCGACCGGCGTGTAGTCGCTGCCGTACACCTCGGGATATTCGGTGGTCCAGTACGACTGAAGGTCGGAGATCGCCTCCGCTGCAATCGTATTGACGGGGTTCGACATATCACCGTCGATATGGATCGAGTCGTCCGCCGTGCTCGACGACGATTCGGTCTTGTTCGACGAATCGTTATTGCTGCTACAGCCCGCCAGGACCAGAAGAGCCGCCGTTGCTGCCGTTCCTGCCCGCAGCAATAGTGAGTTGGTCCGCATACATACCGCCCTCTGATCCGAAATAGCCGCCAATCCTTGGGCAAACGCTAGCGGCGCGGGTTGGAAACGGTTTGGAAAACGCACTCTTGTAAATCCAATCGGATTCCAATCCGATCTGGGTACGCTCGCCCCCGCGTTCTGGCATGGTGGGTGCGCGGCGGTCTTCCTCTGCCATCCATTGCTGCGGCTCGAGGCCGTGTGCTCGAACCTGATCATCCGCAGAACGACAGGAGACAAACTAATCATGAAGTACTCGAAGCTCGGGGCCGCGACCATCGCCGCGACCGCCGTGACCCTGACCCTGTCGATGGCCGGCTGCAGCAGCGACGACAAAGACTCCTCATCCTCCAAGACTTCTGCCGCCGCAACGAGCGCCGCAGCATCCTCGGCCAAGACCTCGTCGTCGGGCGCCCCCAAGAGCAAGCTGTCTCCGAGGACTACAGAGAACACCGCTGGTCCCAATTACACGATTGCCGACTACATCAAGGACCAGAAGATCACGGAAACCCCGATCCATCCTGATGATGCGGGGGCACCGACAATCGACCTGCCGCTCCCTGATGGTTGGGAAACCGCTGGCGACAAGACCCCTGACTGGGCGTACGGCGCAATCATCTACACCGGTCCCGAAGCCGAGAGCGCCGATTACCCGCCCAACTTCATTGCTATCGTGTCCAAGTTGGAGGGTGACGTCGATCCCCAGAAGCTGATCGACAACGCCGGTGGCGAAATCAAGAACCTCCCCGAGGTCGAGTTGCTCGGCGAAGGTGACGTAAGCACCCTCGACAGCTTCCCCGCGTACCAGATCGCTGCCAGCTACACCCTCGAAGGCCAGACGGTGGTCACGGCTCAGAAGACGGTCGTCATTCCGGGCGCCGACGGCCTGTACATCCTGCAACTCAACGGAACCAGCAACGAGGCGCAGGGCGACATCCTGCAGGCCGCAGCGCAGACCATCGACGAGAAGACCACGATCACCCCGTGATCGTCGCGGCGAACTAGCCTCGGTTAGCTAGCCGTATCCGACCGATGCTTGTCGGCACGCAGGCGCTGCCTGCGTGCCGACAGCTGGTTGTCCCACACCCGCTCCCCTGTCGCGGTGGCAATCAGTTCCGCCCTGTGCAAGTCGTCCGAGCGATACCGATCGAGCCGTCGGCCGCCTCGACGTCGCACAACAACGCCAGATACAGCGGCGTCAGGATGCGCGTACCGCCCGCGGCATGGTCATCGAGCGCACGGCGAATGTCGGCGGAGGTGTCGACGCCGCCCGGAACCAAGGCCTTTGCCCAGTTCCCGATGATCCGCGGTGAGGCAGCGATCTGATCCATTCCGAGCGCGGCGAGTTCGGCATGGACCTCGTCGGCAAGTTCCACGGTTTCGTCGATTACACCAGTCATCGCGTTGAGCTGGACCAACGACGTCCGTGTGACGGCGCCGCCGAAGACGTCGCCCCGCGTATTGGCGACGTCGATTCCGTTGTAGACCAGTGCCCTTGCGCGATCCAGGTCACCTCGCAGCGCATGCGCCCACGCAGCAAGGCCATACGCGCGGACATCGAAGCTCACCAATGGCCCCAACCGATGTGCACCCCCGTGCGGCACGTGCTCGAGCAAGTACTCGACGGCCTCGAGGCATCCGTCGAGGTCTCCGCTCATGAAGCGGACCATCGCGCGGATGTAGTAACCACCGGAGCCTGCAATCGGATCTCCGGTCGCGGCGTACTGCGCGATCAGCCCCTCGGCCAACGCGCTACCTTCGCGATACCTTCCTGCCCCGCACACCATGATGCTGTGCAACGCCGCGGCTGCGGAAAACTGGCTGCCGGACGACTGGGCCGATCCCGCGTCGAATGCTCGCTCCAACGCCTCGACGACCTCGGGTGCGTTCTGCCCCTTGAGGATTGCTGTCACGGAGGCCAGCTGCAGGTAGAGGCCCGCTTCTCGCTCGAACCGGGCGCTATCCGAGGGCAACCGGCCGCACACCTCCAACGCCTTCGTGTCCAGATCGGCGACCTCGGCGTAGGCCGACCTGGACATCGAGATACTCAGTGCCTGGTCGAGCAAAGCCAATGCCGGCTCGGCCGCAAGCGCGTCACCCGCTCGCCACGCGTGATCCGCTGCGGCAATTGCCTGACGAATCGGACATTCCAATCGTGATCCAATGCGCCTTTCCCATCCTCGAGCAGCACATTATGCAAACGGAGGAGAAGCAGTGACCAAAGTCGATCCGGCAGCGGACGAGATCGAGCCGCCACAGCCACAACGGGGCCGAACGCTCGAGGAGCCCGGACGAGACGTGACCTCCACGCAGGCCGAGGCCGATGCTCTCCCGACGATGCCGAGAAGACTTCTCGCGTCGGCGCGCCTTCCGTTCGTGTTGTCGCAGGCCGACGGGCTATCCCGTCATCGTCAAGCAGTTCCTGCAGTTCTGCTTGATACTGATCTATCCAGCATGGGTATTCGCTGTTCTCGCCGGAGGAACCCTCTACTTCGTCCTATGGGCATTGCTTTGGCCGCTCCGGGCGTGGATGAAGGCGAACCACCCGCAAGACTACGAAGCAAGCAAACTCAAATAATGGGCCTGTTCACCCTGTTCACCCCGTTCTCCCGCGGTGGTCGTGGTCAACGCGCCGTAGTTAGGCGACCATTTACCAAGCACGGTGTAGTACTTTATCTGTGACTCGAAGTAACATTTGTTTGGCGACTTGGCCGGGATGTACTTGTACCAGGAAGCCGACGCCAGCGCTGCCGTCACGATAAGGGGACACCCGCATGTATTTCGCCCAGGTCGAACCGCCCGCCCCACCTGCCGGGGGCGCCGCAATCGGTGAGGTACTTATCGCGTTCGCCATCACTATGGCCGTCACGTTGCCGACGGTGTGGCTCATCTGGCGCGAAGGTGCTGGCAAGCCGACGCTGATCAGCCGATTCGCCGATTGGGTCGCCAGCAAGGACAACTTGCCGCGATGGGTCGGGTTGCCTTCATATGCGCTGGTAGTTGCCCTGTTGACCGCCGGATTCGGAGTTTGGTGGGACGTCGCCCTGCACATGCAGAACGGCCGCGACGAGGGCCCACTTGCCAATCCGTCGCACTACCCGATCTTCCTGGCGCTTCTGGCGATCTTCAATATCGGCATCATCAGCGCCACCTTGGCCAAGGGAACGCTCCCCCGCCGAACCATCCAGCTCATACCTGGACTCCGCGCTCCCATGGGCTCGATGGTGATCATCGGGGCGGGCGTGATCGCTCTCGCCGGATTCCCGGCCGACGACCTGTGGCACCGACTGTTCGGCCAGGACGTCACCGAATGGGGCCCGACCCACGTCATGATGATCGGCGGCGCCGTCACTTGCGTACTCGGCCTCGCGCTGCTGCAGGCCGAAGCGCGCCAAATCGGCGCCGAGGGCGCGTTCGGCTTCGGTGCGCGCGTTCGCGGCTCGATCATGCTCGCCGCCTGCATCGTCCCGTTCGCGTTCCTGATGGAATTCGATCTCGGTGTGCCGCAATTCCCGGTCGCAACGCAGTTCATCATCGCGGGCTTCCTGATGGGCTGGATCTTCACCGCCGTTCGCGCCTACTTCGGCCCGGGCGGCGCGCTCCTCGCGTGGGTTGTCTACATCTTTGCCCACCTGTTCATGCTCGGAACCACGGCGTTGCTACACGACGTGCTGCTCGCCCGTTTCCTGATCTTCCTGCCGGCGGCGATCCTCGTCGAACTGGTAGCACTAGTAATTTCGCCGAAGCGCGGCCTCGCATTTTGGCTGGTCTCCGGCGTGTTGATCGGCACGGTCGGGTTGAGCGCCGAATGGCTGTGGTCGACAGTCTTCATGCCGCTTCCGCAGCCGATTCCAGGATCTGTCCTCCCGTTGATGCTCGGCGTCGGCACGCTCGCGGCAATCGGCGGGAGCTTGATCGGCGTCTGGCAGGTCCGTCAGCTGCAGGATGTCGCTGGCACGCCGGAAACCGAGGACGAACTCACCTTCACCGTCATCGAGGAACGGCTGAATCGCTTCAAGCTCGGACTGTTCGTCGCACCCGGCCGAGGCTTGTTCGACTTCTGGAAGCGGGGTCAAACCGGAAACCTGACGATCGGCAGTGGTGCCGGATGGCAACGACACGCCACCGGACTGGTTGGCATCGCCGCCTTCGTCGGGCTGATGGCAGTCTTTGCTCCACCGGGACAGACCGACTTCTCTGCCAAGGTGCAGCTTGCCTACCAGGACGGCCTTACTGCGGATCGGTGTGGATCGACAACCCAGAAGTGCATGGCAGAGGTGACGGTGACCCTCGACCCGCCGAGCGCGGCGACCGACGGCAAGATCTGGTTCTACGCACTCGCATGGCAGGGCCGCCATGGCACGCCGGCCCCAGACTTGCCGACCGACCCGGTTGCCGCTGTTCCTGGCATCATGCGAGTCGAAATGATCGCCACCGGAACGCCGGGTCAGTACCGCACCGCGCAGCCGTTGCCCCTGTACGGCAGCTGGAAGACGCTGATCCGCTTGCACACCACACCGACCAAGATGGCAGCACTGCCCATCTATGCACCGAACGACCCGGCCATCTCGAGTGCCAAGGGGCGCCAGGTCATGGTCATCGACGGCCAGACCGTGCGCAGCACCAGCGAACACGATTTCCTGCAACGCGAAATCAAGGACGACGTACCCGGTTGGCTCTGGACGTCAGCCTATTCCGTTGTCGGACTGTTCTGGGCGGCGCTACTCGCCTTCTACGGGTGGTGCTACGCCGCCGCAGCGCACGGGACGAATCCCAAGCCCCGCGCGACCAAGCGGACGCCGGTGTCTACGGCGAAGTAACGGTCACACCAAGCTCTGCCATTCCCTTGCGGCATCGTGGCCCCAGGAGCAAGATCGTAAGTGGCGCAAACGTCGCCGCAGCCTAGGCGACGCCGCCACTACAGCGATGTGGACTCGGGTATGACCCAGGCAGAGCCAGATTCCCTCGTCGGCAGCGGTATTGAGCGCCGGCGGATACTGGTTCGCGGGATTGTGCAGGGCGTCGGCTTCCGGCCGTTTGTCGCCGGACTCGCACGCGAGTTGGGTCTACGTGGGCATTGCGGCAATGACGATTCCCGCGTGTTCATCGAAGTCGAGGGCGACCCTGTGCGCTTGGCGCAGTTCGCCGACCGCCTCCGGATGACCACACCGCCGCTCGCCGTCGTCGTCGACATTCACACCGAATCGATTGCGCCCCAGGGAGACGTCCGCTTCGACATCGCCGGTAGCAGGCACTCCGCCGACGAGCGCACGCTCATTCCACCGGACGTCGCGACGTGCGCGGACTGCCTGCGGGAATACAGCGATTCGACCGACCGCCGGTACCGGCATCCCTTCATCAACTGCACGAATTGCGGTCCGCGATTCACCGTCATCACGGACCTTCCCTACGACCGGCCATCGACGACGATGGCCTCGTTTGCCATGTGCGATCACTGCCACTCGGAGTACACCAGACCGACCGACCGGCGTTATCACGCGCAGCCGATTTCGTGCCACGACTGTGGCCCCCGTATGCATTTCCTCGAAGGCGGACAACGTTTCTCGGGTGACGACGCGGTCCTGGCACGTACGCAGCATGCGCTCTCCCACGGCAGAATCGTCGCAATCAAGGGTATCGGCGGATTCCACTTGGTATGCGATGCAACAGATTCAGCGGCGGTCCGCCTGCTACGACAGCGAAAGCATCGACCGGACAAGCCTTTCGCTCTCATGGCAGCAGATCTTGCGACCGTCCGCGAAGTATGCGCCATCTCGACAACCGAAGCGGAACTTCTCCAACAGCCCGCACGCCCGATTGTGTTGCTGCGCAAGTCCGCCGATACCGTCGTTGTGCCCGAAGTCGCGCCGGGCATTGCCGAGTTCGGCGTGATGCTGCCCTACTCCGCGCTGCACCACCTCCTCTTCGCGGCGGTACCGGGTGCAGCACCGAATCGTGTGCCGCGGCTACTCGTGATGACGTCGGGCAACACGAGTGGCGAACCTCTGTGCTTCGACAACGACGACGCGCTGCGGCGCCTCGCAGGAATTGCCGACGCGTTCCTGCTGCACGACCGCGATATAGCCGTACCGTGCGAAGATTCGGTCCTGACAGTGGCGGATGAGCGCATCCTACCGATCCGGCGCTCGCGCGGATATGCACCATTGCCGGTACTGCTCCCCACACCGGGAGCTGTCGTGCTCGCAGTGGGAGCCGAGGTCAAGAACACGTTCTGCCTGACTCGGCAGGACTACGCGTTCTGCTCGGCCCATCTGGGCGACATGGGCACGCTGGAGAGCCAACGTGCGTTCGAGCGGTCGATCGACCAGCTCACCACCTTGCATCGCGCGGTCCCCGAATTGCTGGTGGCTGACGACCATCCGGGGTACGCCACCCGGCAATGGGCGCAGCGCTACAGCGATTCAACCGGCATCGCGCTGCGCACCGTGCAGCACCACCATGCCCACGTGGCCTCCTTGCTCGCCGAGCACGGGCGCCTCGGTACGTCCGTTCTCGGAATCGCATTCGACGGAACCGGTTACGGCTGCGATCGAACGGTGTGGGGCGGCGAACTTCTGCTCGTCGGGTCAGATGTGCTCGATACGCAGCGAGTAGGTCACGTCCAACCGTTTTGGCTGCCGGGTGGCGACAATGCGGTGCGGACGCCCGCTCGAGTCGCCCTGTCGTTGCTGCACGAGGCCGGGATCGACGCAGTCGCC
Organism: Mycobacteriales bacterium; assembly: GCA_038256175.1. Taxonomy (GTDB): domain Bacteria; phylum Actinomycetota; class Actinomycetes; order Mycobacteriales; family Mycobacteriaceae; genus Antrihabitans. The sequence goes on along the minus strand of JBBSKP010000013.1, from coordinate 36,151 downwards.
GGCCTCCCCTGCACGGACGCCCTCCACCGTCCGGAGCGTGAACTTGTTGCATCGCAATTGACTTCGGGTGTCGGGTGCGTCCGGACGACTAGTGTCGGCAGGCTCTTCGATGGGTTGTCGTCCTTGCTGGGCGTGCGGCACCGCGTCACCTACGAAGCCCAAGCTGCGATCGAACTCGAAGAATTGGCCCGAACGGCGGACCGTCCGGCCGCATTGACGATGAAGGTCGAAGGCGATCAACTCCGGCTCGAGGGTTTGCTATCGGACATCGTCTCCGAATTGCGCGCTGGCACGTCGCCGGCGGAACTTGCCCTCGGTTTTCACCATGCGCTCGCCGACGCGACCGCCCAACTCGCGTGCGATCTCGCGCACCGCGCCGAGGTCGGCACGATCGGCCTCACCGGTGGCGTATTTCAGAACCGGCTCTTGCTCGCCCTGTTGCGAACAAACCTGCAGCGCAGTGGTTTCGAAGTTCTCACCCACAACGTGGTACCAGCGAACGACGGTGGCCTCTCGCTCGGCCAGGCAGTTATCGGCCGCGCGATGGCTGGGATTGGAGGGCCGTCATGACGGCGACCGAGCACGACGTCGAACTGATCGACGCGGACCTTTCTGCGGATCTTGCCAGCGCGGCGCTGGCGCTAGCTCGCAGGTTCTCGACAGGTGCCACGCTATGGGCAGTGTCGCCGCAGTGGGAGCCACACGCACATCACATCGCCGTCGAATTCGTGCACCCGGTCATCATGGGCAAACGCGCGCTGCCGTCGGTTGCTCTGGTCGAGCCGGATCCGGTTGCACAGTGTCGCGTGGCGACGAGGCCCGGCGATGTGATCATCGCCGTTGCTTCGGCAGCAAATCCGCACGTACTCGACATCATGCGGCGAGCACCGGCATGGGGTGCCGACACCATCTGGATCGGGTACGGCGAACGCCCCGAGGCGGGCTGCGCGAATCACACGTTGTGGGTCGATTCGGACGATCCGATGGTTCCGGCAACGGGCCGATTTGTCTTGATGTACCACCTACTTTGGGAGCTGACGCACGTCTGCTTCGAGCATCCCGGCTTGATGACCGTCGAGGAACCCGAATGCACCGACGAGGTGTGCGTGACATGTAGCGACGAGGGCCGTCTCGCCGAGATTGTCCTGGCGCCCGCGTCGCCGTTGGAGTCCGCGCTGGTCCGTACGAGCAACGGCGAGGAATACGTCGACGTCATGCTCATCGAAGATCCTGCGGTGAACGACCTCATCGTCGTGCACGGCGGTGCGGCGATCGCTCGCCTCGACGACATTTTGGGGGAAGGGTAATGGTGGAGAAAGAGAGCACCAACTTCTTGTACCCGTTTATCGACGGGGAAGAGACCGACGCGGGATCGCTGCTGGTAGATCTGGCGTCATCGGCCCGAGGCAAAGCGGCCGTCAGCCTTGCGTTGCAGCGGGCGTCGATGGACGAGTGGGGTTCGCAGATACGCGAGGCCGGCCGCCAGATGGCCGATAGGTTCGCACGCGGCGGACGCCTCTACACTCTGGGCAACGGCGGAAGTTCTACCGATGCAGCCACATTGGCGACATTGTTCAGCCGCCCGGCGCTGGGTCGACCTGTCGCCGCGTGGTCGCTAGCTGCCGACACCTCAGTGGTGACGGCACTCGGCAACGACGTCGGCTTCGATCTGATCTTCTCCCGGCAGATCATCGCCCACTCGAAGGAACGCGACATCGCCATCTCGTTGTCCACCTCAGGAAACTCAGACGACTTGCTCATGGCTTTGGCCGAGGCGCGGAAGCGCGGACTCCTCACGATCGGATTCGCCGGGCACGACGGCGGACGCATGTCGACAAGCAACGACCTCGACTTCTGTTTCACTATCCGCTCGCAGAGCATTCACCGGATCCAAGAGAGTCACGCCGTGGTCGGCTATCAACTCTGGTCGGCCATGCAAGACCGGATGGCCGAGATCGCGAAAACTGCACTGCAGTACTCAGGTACGGCGACAGGAGAGCATCGATGACAGACACCCGAGTCGAACCGGCGACGTCCGCCGAACGCGAAGGCCGCGTCCTCGAACGTATCGACGCATTCCGAAAACGGCGCCCCCGATTACTCGATACCGTCGTCACATTGGCACACGGCGCCGGCGGAAAATCCTCGGCCGCCTTGATCGATGCGGTCTTCTTGGAGGCCTTTCGAAACCCGGAGTTGGAACAACTCGGCGATGCCGCCGTCGTCACGCTGCCGAGTGGAGAGCGGATGGCATTCTCGACCGACTCGTATGTCGTTCAGCCACTGCAGTTTCCGGGCGGATCGATCGGCAACCTGGCTGTACACGGCACTGTGAACGATCTCGCCGTCTCCGGCGCGGTCCCACAATGGTTGTCCGCGGCGTTCGTCATCGAAGAGGGCTTCGAAATCGGTCGGCTCCAGCAGATCGTCGCGGACATGCGGGAATCCGCTGCGGCAGCAGGCGTCATGATCATCACCGGAGATACCAAAGTGGTCGGCAAGGGCGCGGCCGACGGGATGTACATCTCCACCGCCGGAATGGGTCTGATACCGCAGGGCCGCAGGCTCGGGGCCGACCTGGTCAAGCCGGGTGATCGCGTGATCGTCTCCGGAACCATCGGTGAGCACGGCATGGCTGTCATGCTCGCGCGCGGCGAACTGGCCATAGAGGCCGACATCGATTCCGATACAGCGCCGGTCAATGGATTGGTGGAAGCGATGCTTGCGGCGGCGCCCTCTACTCGCTGGATGCGGGACGCCACTCGCGGAGGAGTCGGCACGGTCTGCAACGAGCTGGCCCAAACCGCCGGGCTCGCAGTGATTATCGACGAAGATCAGCTCCCCGTCCAGCCGCAGGTGCTCGGTGCTTGCGACATGCTCGGAATCGATCCGCTCTACGTCGCCAACGAGGGAAAGTTCATCGCTATTGTGGCGCCGGACGAAGCGGACGCGGCGATTGCTGCGCTGCGGGCACATCCGCTCGGTGCCAATGCGACCGTCATCGGCGAGGTGATGGCCGAACCGCAAGGGATCGTCGCGCTGCGCACAGCGTTCGGCGGCAGCCGCATCGTCGACATGCTCGTGGGTGATCCGCTCCCCCGGATCTGTTGAGCTGAAACGCTTTACGAAAGGATAGGCGCCATGTGCTTGGGAATACCAGGACAGGTCACCGAAATCGTCGACGCGCAAGAACATCTCGCCAAAGTCGACGTCAACGGGGTTCGCCGCATCATCAGTGTGCGGTTGCTCGCCGACGAAGGTTTGCTCGTCGGCGACTGGGTGCTCGTGCACGTCGGCTTCGCAATGTCGAAGATCGACGAGATCGAAGCGCAGTTGACGCTCGATCAAGTGCAGAAGATGGGCGCCGACTACGTCAACGAGATCGACGCCTTCAACTCGTCGCAGATCGCCTAGGAGGAACCAGAATGAAATTCGTCGACGAATTCCGTGACCCGGCCGCGGCGCGAGCGCTTGTGAAGTCCATAACCGAGCTCGCCGGAACCGACGAGTTCAAGTTCATGGAAGTGTGTGGCGGTCACACGCACACCATCTACCGGCACGGCATCGAGCATCTGTTGCCGCAGACAGTGGAGCTGGTGCACGGTCCTGGCTGCCCGGTCTGCGTCATCCCCATGGGCCGTGTCGACGATGCGATGTCGCTTGCGGAACATCCTGCGGTGATCTTCACGACGTTCGGCGACATGATGCGCGTACCTGGGTCGCGGGGCAACCTCATCGAAGCCAAGGCGCGGGGTGCCGACGTCAGATTTGTTTACTCACCGCTCGATGCGTTGAAGATCGCCGTCGACAATCCTTCCAAGGAAGTGGTCTTCTTCGCCGTAGGCTTCGAGACAACGGCACCTTCCACGGCAGTCACGCTGGTCCGGGCAAAGCAATTGGGCGTCAAGAACTTCACCGTCTTCTGCAATCACGTCACGATCGTGCCGCCGATCAAGGCCATCCTCGACTCCCCCGATCTGCGGCTATCCGGGTTCCTCGGCCCCGGCCATGTATCGACCGTCGTTGGCACCCGCCCGTACCGCTTCGTGTCCGAGGTGTACAGCAAGCCGATGGTGGTAGCCGGGTTCGAGCCGCTGGACATCCTCGCGTCGGTGCATATGTTGCTGCAGCAGATCCGCGATGGACGATGCGAAATCGAGAACCAATACACCCGCGTCGTGAAGACGGAAGGAAATACCCAGGCGTTGAAGCTGATGGCCGAAACCTTCGAACTACGACCACATTTCGAATGGCGTGGCCTTGGCTTCATCTCCCAGAGCGCCTTGAAGGTCCATAGCAATTACTCCGAGTTCGATGCCGAAGAACGGTTCTCGATGCCCGGCATACGTGTCGCCGATCCGAAAGCATGTCAGTGCGGCGAGGTACTCAAGGGCGTCATCAAGCCATGGGAATGCAAGGTGTTCGGTACCGCGTGCACGCCGGAAACACCGATCGGAACCTGCATGGTCTCTCCCGAAGGCGCCTGTGCCGCCTATTACAACTTCGGCCGGTTGCATCGCGAGACCTCGCTGCTCGTCGGTCAACGCGCAGGGGTGTGAGTGGCCGATCACCGACTGTTCGCACAGTACGTATACGCCCCGAATTCGTTGGGTTACTGCGGACCCGCCGATGCCGCAGTGCTCGAATCGGTCGCGTGCGGCAACGAGCCGGGGGTCGACTTGACTGCGGTCGCCAAGAAATTCAGCGGGGCTTGGCCGTATCAACAGATCGTGGCCGAATTGGCAGGTGCCGCTGACCCTTTGGACGACGAAGTGGTCCGCGCTTACTGGACCGGCAACGAACTGACGGACCGCATCGACCGCGACGAATTCGGCCGCACGCTGCTGTCCCGATTCGCTGCTCAGGCTGGGCATTACTGGAAGCACCTGACCGACAACCTCCTCGATGAGGTTGCGCCGACGCACACATTCCACGTGTTCGGGGTATATCCCTGGTCGCGGCTACTGCATACCGGTGCCCCGCAACCTCTTCAGGTGCTCGACTCGTGCCGGATCAGCCATGGAACAATAGTCGAGGTCCGCTCCGACGACGTGATCGTCCGGTCGCGGCCGTTGACATTCGACGGCGCATTGCATTTTGGTGCCGAGCGAGATCGCCCAGTCCGACAACGCGTCGCCGGCGGAACCTTTGTATCCGACCTCCACGTCGGCGATCTCGTTGCGGTGCACTGGGATTTCGTCTGCGACCGGCTCACGTCCGAGGAAGCGGAGCGGCTGGAATACTGGACGAACTGGCAATTGGAACGCACCAACCCGCGACTGGGCTGATCCGCCGAATGCAGTGGCTATTCGCGCGGCCGCCCCATCATTTCCAGCCCGGACATCGCCGCCTCCGCACCGGCGGCGTCGACCTTCTCCATCGCGAAGCCCATGTGGATCACGATCCAATCACCTGCTGCGACGGTGACTCCTTCGGGCAGCATGCCGATGTTGACCTTACGTTGCTCCCCCACAACATCAACCAACGCGAGTTGGTCGCCGTAGCCCTCCAGCATCCGCACGACCTGGCCGGGAATTCCGAGACACATCGCTCAGCCCTCCTTCGTTGCACCCGCGACGCTGACGCCGAGAATCGTGGCGAGTACCTCGAATACGGTCTCGACCGCCTTGCCGACAGCGCCTGCGACGACAGCTGTCAGCCCAATTCCCTCGTCCGTATCCTCGACCTGGCACCCTACGACCACCGTGTGCGGCAGCGCGCCGCCGAGCGATTTCAGGCTCGCCAACACTGCGCCGGGATCCATGCTGTGAGCGTCGAATTCGCCGGCACCGAAAGCGTCCGGATCGTCCACCTCGAAAGCGCGGACAGTTCCTGGCGCACCGCGATTCGGCACAGCGTCGACCAGCACAAGCGCATCCCAACCGTCGAGCAGCTCGTAGGCGAGGTGTACGCCGCGAATCCCGAAGTCGACCGCGCGGACGCCGGGAGGCAAGTCATGCTCCGCGATCGCGCGCAGCACCTCGGGACCGAACCCGTCGTCGCGCAGAAAGATATTGCCGATCCCGGCGACGAGCACCCGGCGATCAGTCACGGTGTCACCTTGGTCCTGCGCCACCTACATATGACGAATTCGCAGGTACCTCTTGATGTCCGGAATCGAGTAGATTCCTACCGCTAGACCGGCAAGAACTACGACCCCCACTCCTATCGTCGCGATCTCTCCGATAACTCTCATTGTCGAATCTCCTTTTCTGTAACTTCTCCTGGCGCAAGGGGTGCAATCTCGTCAGGAGCAAAGTAGAGGTACCTTCCGTACCACTCGTGCATTTCACCCGCGGGGTCGTCGATCAGAACGACGCCGACGTGAGTGTCGCCGTCGACGTCCGCGTGGACAGTCGCGACCTTGGCGATCTGTCCGGTATAAAACAGATCCTGGGCGTCGGCGCGACGCGAGGGCCGGAGTCGCACCATGGTGCCCTTGGCGACGAATACCCCGTCGACGAGGACACCGTCGACGTCGGGTTGCACGCTGCCATCAGCTTCCTCGGTCCACCACGGCACTTCGTCGTCGAGTTCGGGGACCAAGCGGCCGTTCGGCGGAGACAACGCGTGTGGATCCCGGAGAATGCCGTGCAACTGCTGCATCGCTTCGGGCGACATGCGATCGCAGCGATCGATGATCTCGGCGGCGAGCGGATCGGTAGCGCGAGCCTGCGCTTTCTCCTCGTCGGTGAGAGTCATGATGCGAAGGCTGAGGATCTCGTCGATTTCGGTGGAATCGAAGAGGCTTCCTCCGCTCTGCTCAGCCACCTCGGGATAGTCGTACAAAATGATCGGCGACACCAGGACGACGTGCGTGTCGCCGGACAGACCAGCGAGTACTGGAAAGCACCGTCGCTGTGTGCACTCCTTCGCGGCGGAGCAGGCATCGTCCGGCGGCTCGAGCAGCGAAACAAACTGCGCATCATCGATATTCAGTATCTGGTGAGCACCGATCAGTGAGGTCCGGATAGCTTCATCCTTGTCCGCTGCGGGCTGGGACGTGTTGCGAACTTCGAGGGATATACGCAGCAGGCCATCCACCGACTCGCTGGATACCGTGAGGAGCGCATGCAGCGGCCATCGTGTGCGACGCACGAGACCCGCCATCTGACCGTTCTCGTCTATGAGCGGCTCGGCGTCGACTCCGCCATTGAATTCGACCGGGATAGTGAGTCCCGCAGCCATATCAACCAACGAGTACGGCCCCAGATCGACCTCCCGATCTGTTGCCTCGTCCCACGTGATCCATTTCGTCCCCGCGATCATCAGCTCGTCGACAGGCCGAAATCCGTCGCCGTCCGAGCACTCGACCTGGCGATGCTGGAGTTGTAGACATCGAAGCGTGATGATCAGCCGCCCGGCACCGACAGCAGCCGGGCGAACCAGCACCTGAGTTGCCATCGATGCTTCTTCGCCGATGCCGGCTGTTGCGGCGCCCTGTGGGCCCAACACTCCAAACTGCCAGCGCGACTGGTTCTTTCCGGATGTCGACCGATAAGGGTAGAGCAGATAGCCCTCGTAGAGGACGGCGTCTGCGATCGCGCGCACACTCTCGCTGCTGGTTCGGGTCGTCACACGATCGCCTCCCCCGTTCGGGTCAGCAGCTCGTTCACGGCATCTTCGATGCTGATCAGTCCGCGTTCGGACTTGAATCGCGCCAACGCCGCAATCGTGTCATGGTCGAGCCGCACCCATCCGGTATTGGGAAAGTGCGCTTGCACCAGCGATTTCCACGCCTGAACCGGAAGGTCGTACGACGATTGCCGGTCCCATGGCACCTGAGCGACGCTGAAACCAGTCTCACCCTTGGTGAATACAGTTCCACTGAACAAGAACTCGATCGGCACCGTGCCGCCGGAGGTATCGAGCGCATGGAGATACTTCGATGCCGACACCTCGAAGTCGTAAGTGCACGGCAACGGCAGCTTCACTTCACAGGACCCGGTGAAACCCTGCACCATTGTTGTGGCATTCATCCAGAGGAAATTTCGCAAGGTCGACGACCAGCGTTCCCTCGGTCCGAAAAGGTCGTGTAGTCCCTCGGCTTCGGCGTCCGAATATCGTCTTCGTTGCGACTCGATTCGGACCTGGCACCGCAATGCTATTGCGTGGACCACATCTCCCGATGCTTCATCGATCCGCAACCGAGCAGTGAACTCTGGCGTCGCCGCGTATGGGTCGGGTTCGACGCTGAGCACTGTGAAAGACAGCGCGCTCACGGCAGTTTCGCTGTCCTGCTGCGCTTCGTGACATCGTCGAAGAAGTCGCCGATCGCCTTGCGGGCATCCGAGCCACCGTCGAAGCCGCGCCACACCGAACGCAAGCGCCCTACCAGTTCATAGCATGCGTCGATCGGCACGAGATAGCACTCGGGGTCACCCTCCCCATGTTCGGGCACCCGGATCAACAGTGCCTCGACGTCGGGTAACAGCAGGGAGAGCTCCGGATTCTCCGCACAGATCTCGTTCCAGGACTCGAGCGGCAGCTCCGATTCGGCCGCGCCGGCCGGGCCGGGATAGAACGCGACAGTCTCGCCGAGCGTGGAGTTGTGAAAGAAGAAGGCGAGCCCGACAGGGATCTCCAGCGAGTCCCATTGACCGGGCTGGAGATCGAAATCGGGAAACGTCAAGTACCGGTCAGGAACTGCGCGATACCGAAGCGCGGCGTGCTGGTCGGTGAAGAGCAGATAGCAGCCTCGACAGACGCACATGAGCTGGCGCGCTGCGAGACTCACCAAATGCTGATGCTCGTCTCTGATCGGCTCGGCACACATCTCGCACACCTCGCCCACCACCGGCGGCGGGCGATTGCTGACGACTCGACGCAACACATCCAGTGGAGATCCACTGGATGTGCGGCCATCGATCAGTTCGCTCACTCGGCCGCCTCCGTAACGGGGATTGCGACCGACAGCACGCCATCCCGGACAAGAATAGGTAGTGGGTCGAGGTGATCGCCCTCGTTATCTATTGCGGCGCCTGCTGATTTGACCGAATAGTGTGCGTGACAGACCGGACAACGCAGCACCGCGTCCCCGATCGCACCACCGAAGCGGCGTTGTAGTTGCGCACCGGCCAATGAATTGGTGCATGCCGGGCATCGATCACGATAAGCGTAGAGGTCATCGCCGAGCCTGCACGCGAGAATTGGCAGTCCGGCAACCGAGAACCCGCCGATCTCGCCTGGCACTAGATCCGCCAACTCCGGTACCGCAATCCACGAGCCCATTGCATGCGGCGCCGAATGAACATGAGACATAAGCGAATCCGCTGAAATCAGTCCCGCCGCAGCCGCGGGCGCCTCGGTTGCAATGACAACAATGTCGGTCGTCTCGGGCGCCGCAGCTTGAACGGCGTCTTTCACTGCCAACTCCAGCGTGACAGAAGACGATGGACACGTCTTGCAACTCCCGGTCAACCGGAGTTGGACCACACCGTCGTCGACGGCGATGAGTTCCACATCGCCACCATGGGACCCCAAGTAGGGCCGAACACTGTCGAGCGCAGCACGTACCCGCGTCTCGACATCGTGCGGATGCAGGCCGTGCACCAGCATGAGGCTGGCAACGAGATCGTCGCGTGCCAATTCTTCGACCACCGAATGGCTTCGACTTGCGGCAATCTCGATAATTCGCTCGAGACCTGCGCCGTAGAGGTCGGAAACCTCGCGAACGAGCTGTTCGGCTCGTTCACGCGCCACAGCGCCGCCCGCCGAGCTGGCATCGAGTAAAGACTCGATCCGCTCGCCGGCCGCACGCCAAGGGGCTGTGTCGAATTCAGAAACGTTGGCCCTTTCGATTGCCATCCGAGTCCGTCATTCGCCTGTGACGGATTGCGTGGGTGAGTGCAGCTTCTCAAGCGTCTTTCCTTCGCCCAGATACATGTGCACACCACATGGCAGGCACGGGTCGAAGCTGCGGACAGTACGCATGATGTCGATGCCTTTGAAGTGGTCCCGATCGTTCTCTTCGAAGATCGGCTGACCCTGTACGGCGTCTTCGTACGGTCCCGGAGTTCCGTAGCTGTCCCGCGGATTTGCGTTCCACGGGGTCGGCGGATACGGATGGTAGTTCGCGATCTTGCCATCGCGAATCACCATGTGGTGGGACAGGACTCCGCGAACTGCCTCGGTGAACCCGCAGCCGATCGCCTCGTCCGGTACCTCGAACTTCTCCCACGTCTTGGTACGGCCGGCGCGAATCTCGACGAGCGCTTTCTCGGCGAAGTGCAAAGCGCACGCCGCCGCGTATGCCTGGAAGTAGGTCCGTGCCCGATTGCGCTCGAGCGTGTTGCTGCCGTGCACAGGGATCTTCCACTCGAATTCGGCCGGACCTTTGAGTGCAGTCTTCGGCAGGTTGATCTTGACGCTGTTGCCCGTCGACTGGACGTACCCGATATCGACCAACCCTGCTAGAGCTGTCGACCATAGCCGTGCGAGCGGACCACCGCCCGTGTCGAGCGCGAGATAATCCTTGCCGTCGTACCACCGTGGCGACATCACCCAGCTGTACTTGTCATCCATGTCGCGCTTCTGCGGATGCGGATTGGTGTGCTGATTCCAGGGGTGGCGGCGATCGACCGGGTTGCCGAGCGGATCCTTGTTAACGAACATCTCTTGGTCGGTCCAGTCGTCGTAATACGAACTGCCCAAAAGGATTCGGATACCGAGGTTGATGTCGACCAGCGATGTCGTGACGAGCTTGCCGTCGACAACGACGCCTGGCGTCACGAACATCGCCCGGCCCCATTTTTCCATGTCCTTGTATGCGAAGTTGCAGACATCGGGATCCTGGAACGAACCCCAGCAGCCGAGCAGCGTCCGTCGTAGCCCGACCTTCTCGTATCCGGGAAGGGCCTCATAGAAGAAGTCGAACAAGTCGTCGTGCATCGGCACGACCTTCTTCATGAACTCGACATAGCGCATAAGCCGAGTGATGTAATCCGTCATCAATTGGATCGTTGCGACCGTTCCGACGCCGCCCGGGTAGAGCGTCGACGGGTGGACGTGGCGACCCTCCATGAGGCAGAACATCTCTCGCGTCCAGCGGCTGACTTGCAGCGCCTCCCGGTAGAACTCGCCGGTGAACGGATTCAGCGAACGCATGATGTCGCCGATGGTCTTGTAACCGTGTTCACCCCGGTGAGGTGACTCGGTCCGATTGGCCATCTCCAGTACACCTGGATTGGTCTCGGACACCATCTTCTCGCAGAAGTCGACGCCGACCAGATTCTCTTGGAAGATGTTGTGGTCGAACATATACTCGGCGGCTTCACCTAGGTTGACGATCCACTCACCGAGGTGCGGCGGCTTGACGCCGTACGCCATGTTCTGCGCGTAACACGAACAGGTCGCGTGGTTGTCACCGCAGATTCCGCAAATGCGGCTAGTGATGAAGTGCGCGTCTCGCGGGTCCTTTCCTTTCATGAAAATCGAGTAGCCGCGGAAGATCGACGAGGTGCTGTGACACTCGACGACCTCTTTCTGCTTGAAATCGATTTTCGTGTAGATACCAAGGCTGCCGACGATGCGTGTGATCGGATCCCACGCCATCTCCACCAGACCGTCGTCACCCGTCGACTTACTAGACGCGTTTGGAATGATCGTTGTCATCGAGAATGCCTCTCAGAGCATGGGGCCTAAGCCAGGACGGAACTACCAAGTGCGTGTGGCACCCGTGGTCAATTCCTTACCGGGGGCGCGCCAATGAGGTTCCTTGTCCAAGGTTTTCCTCGTGATCTTGCGCAGGTTGCGAATCGCTGAGCCATACAAGCCGGATGCGGTAGTGGACAACTTTCCGCCCGGCGGTTCATCCATGAACGGCATGAACTTGTCCGGGAATCCCGGCATCGTGCAGCCGATGCAGATTCCACCGACATTCGGGCAGCCGCCGACCCCGTTGATCCAACCGCGCTTGGGAACATTGCATTTCACGACCGGACCCCAGCAGCCGAGCTTGACGATGCACTTCGGTGAACCGTATTCGGTCGCGAAGTCACCCTGCTCGTAATAGCCCGCTCGGTCACAGCCTTCGTGGACTGTGCTGCCGAAAAGCCATTGCGGGCGAAGTGCCTCGTCGAGCGGAATCATCGGCGCCTGACCGGTTGCCATGTACAGCAGGTAGGTCAGCGTCTCCGACAAGTTGTCGGGCTGAATCGGGCAGCCTGGCACGCAGACAATCGGTATGCCCGCCTTGGACTTCCAGTCCCAGCCAAGGTAGTCGGGTACACCCATCGCGCCTGTGGGATTGCCCGCCATGGCGTGGATGCCGCCATAGGTGGCGCAGGTGCCGACTGCGACAATCGCGGTTGCCTTCGGTGCAAGCTTGTCCAGCCATTCACTGGTAGTTATGGGCTGTCCGGTTTCCCGGTTGTTGCCGAATCCACACCAGTAACCGTCGCCGTGTAACTGCTCATTGGGGATCGACCCCTCCACGACGAGGACGAACGGTTCCAGTTCACCTCTGTCTGCTTTCCAGAACCACTCGAGAAAGTCGTCTGCGCCACCTTGCGGCCCGCACTCGAAATCGATCAACGGCCAGTGCACCGCGATCTTGGGGAGTCCAGGCAGAGCGCCCAGCGCGATTTCCTCGATACTGGGTTGAGTGGCTGCGGTCAGAGCGACCGAATCTCCGTCACAGCTGAGTCCTGCGTTGATCCATAGGACGTGGATCAAGGTCTCTTCTGCGGCTATTGCTTCCTTTGTCGGCATAGCGGGCTGCCTTCCGGAGCCAGGGCTGAGCTCCTACATCAGTGGGGTCGACCGTCGGCCCACTTGTGTGATGTTGATCACTAACTTGCTACTACCGCTGCCATATGTCAACGATCCCCGGAAGAAAGATCAACATTTCGTTACCCAGGCATACCAGGCGTCGATTCCTTCGCCCGTTGTGGCCGAGACAGACAAGAGCGACAGACCGGGATTGATTGAGCGAGCATATTTTTCGCACATCTCTGTGTCGAAATCCACGTACGGCAGCAGGTCGATTTTGTTGATGACGACGAGGTCGGCCGCAGCGAACATATGCGGGTACTTCAGCGGCTTGTCGGTGCCTTCGGTCACCGAGATAACGACCACCCTTGCCTTCTCGCCGAGGTCGAACAGGGCCGGGCACACCAGGTTTCCGACGTTCTCGACGAAGAGCAAGGATCCGAAGGCCGGATCGAGCGCGTCGAGTGCCTTCGCCATCATGTCGGCATCGAGGTGGCATCCCGCACCGGTGTTCACCTGAACGACGGAACAACCGGCTGCTTTGATGCGGTCAGCGTCGAGCATCGTTTCCTGATCACCCTCGATCACGGCGATCGGACGTTCGCCCGACATCTCCCGAATCGTTCGTTCCAGCAGCGTGGTCTTCCCACTTCCGGGCGAGCTCATCATGTTCAGGGCGAGAATATTTCGGCCGGCCAGCCAGCCTCGATTGCGCTCCGCCAGTAGATCGTTCTTCGCGAGAACCTTCTGCTCGAGCGTGATCGTTTCGGTTGCGGACGCGCGGTCGTCATCCGCGTGGTCGTGGCTGTGTTCGTCGTGGCTGTGCTCGTTCCCATGGGAATGATCGTGGTCATGTTCATGCTCGTGGACATGGCTGTGCTGGGGCCTGTGGTCGTGCACGTGGTCGTGCCCATGCTCGTGGTCGTGGTCATGGTCGTGGTCATGGTCATGGTCATGGTCGTGCGCAACCGTAACGACCGGACCGTCGCCGCCACACCCGCAGGTTGCACACATAATTCAGCTCACTTCCATCGACATGATCCGCAACTCGCGGCCGGACAGAATCTCGACATCGGCACTGCCACACGGGCACAGGAGGATCAGGTCGGTCAACGTGAAGTCGCGACCACATGCTCGGCAACTCGCTTTACCTGGCGGTTGCTCGATGTCGAGCCGCGCGCCCTCCATGAGCGTGCCCTCCGTTACCAGTTCGAAGCAGAACTGCATGGAGTCCGGTACCACCGCGCACAAAGCGCCGACCTGAATCTTGACTTCGCGCACTCGACGCCCCGCCGCATGCTCACACACGGCATCGACGACGCTCTGCGTAATCGACATCTCGTGCACTGCGGCCTCGTTCCGCCCCCGTGTGAACCCACGATAGGACGACGCGGAGTCCCGCACAACGATCTTGTTAAGTCGACCTCCGGTGCAGCGTCATCGGTGCGTCGTCGCGAGGAAAAGGCATCGAGCTGTAGGACCACGGTATTTCGTAGTCGGCAGGAATCGTCCATTCGAAGTTGCGCAACATAGCGTCGAGAATCGTCTTGACCTCGAGCATTCCGAAATGCATTCCGATGCATTTGTGGACGCCGCCGCCGAAGGGCATCCAGGCGAACTTGTGCGACTTGTCTTCGCGGCGTTGCTCACTGAAGCGGTCTGGGTCGAACCGTTTGGGGTCGGTCCAATACTCCGGCAGCAGGTGATTGACCCAATGGTCGACTGTCACGGTGACTCCCGCAGGAATGTAGTGACCGAGAATCTCCGTGTCGCGCACAGTCTTTCGCACCAAGCCCGGTACTGGGGCCACGAGCCGCATGCTTTCCTTGATCACAATCTCCAGGTCGGTCATCCCCTCTAGCGTCGCCATGTCGAGCGGCGCGTCGCCACGTGCGAGCACTTCGGCACGAACCCTGTCCTGCCATTCGGGATGTTTGCCGAGGTAGTACGCGACGGTGGTCGCGGTGGTCGTCGTCGTGTCGTGGGCAGCCATGATCAGGAAGATCATGTGGTTGACCACGTCCGCATCGCTGAATCGTTCCCCGTCGTCGGTCACGGCGTGGCACAGAGCGGAGAAGAAGTCGCCGTCGACCGATTCACGCTTCGCCGGCAACATCCGGAAGAAATACTCTTCGAGCACCTTTCGTCCTTTGAGCCCCGCACGCCAGTGACCGCCGGGAATCGGCCACCGAACGAACGACAGCGCAGCGTGCGTGCATGCGATGAACGCATCGTTGAGACGCGCACGCTCGCCTCCGACGTCGGAGTCCATGAAGATGTCCGCAGCGATGTCGAGCGTCAAGTTCTTGATCGTCGGGTACAGCGGTAAACGACGCTCCGGGGTCCATTGCGATATCGCCTCATCGGCCATACCCGCGAGTTCGGTGAAATACCACTGCAATCGGTCTCGGGTGAATGCCTGCTGCATGAGCCTGCGGTGAAACATGTGTTCGTCGAATTCCAGGAGCAACAGGCCACGGTTGAAGAACGGCCCGATAAACCAGTCCCAGCCCTGTCCGAATGCTTTGTCCTTGTTGCTCACCACGACTTGTGTGGCTTCGGGTCCCGCGACGAGCACGTTAGGATTGCCAAGCGATTTGGACCACGTGACGGGGCCGTACCGGCGGTAGAGCTCCAATTGCAACGCCGGGCCCCATCGCAACCAGCCGAGTCCGTTTCCGACGACGGGCAGCGCAAGATCCCCGACGACGGGTTTGAGCCCGCTGCCGGCGGGTGGCTCGGCAAGGACACCGTCCCGAATCGGAACACGCCGCAACACCTTGTCGATCAACCGCGTCGTCGAGACTTCGAGCAGGTTCTGATTCTCGGACTCGATTCGCGCAACTGTGACCACCGCGACCTCCGCGTCGCTCGAGGATATGGATCAGCGACGCTCGAGGCCTCCCGCGAACTAGGCTCGCAATCAGAAGCCACGGGCGCCGTTGCCCTGTAAAGTTCAGCTCGTACATTACGCCGGGAGGGGTGTTCGTGACAAGCAAATCCGAAACGCGCGCCGCACCTCGGCGCCGCGGCCGCCCACCCGGTCCGCCCGTCGATCCCAGCGTGCGCCGCGAGGAGATCCTCGATGCTGCCGAACGAGTGATCGCCCGCTCCGGGCCACAACTGTCCTTCGCCGAGATCGCGAGCGAGGCGGGCTACGCCCGAACTGCGGTATACGCCGCATACGGCGACCAAACAGCCCTCATACATGCCCTCGCGGTACGCCACACCGATCGAATGACATTGCAGGCCAACGCCATTCTGGCCGAGCCGCGACCTGTTCGAGAGCTCCTGCGCGAACTCATCGACCTCATCTGCACCTTCGTCGAGGCCAACCCCAAGCTCCACCCCGTACTGATGCAGGCGATGTACAGCAGCGACATCCTCGTCCAGGGGCGACCACTCTTCACCCACACCGCAAATTGGGCGACGACGGTCTTCGACGTCCTCCTGCAGCGGGTCGACGCCGATCCGTTGCTGGCCAGACCGTGGGCCTGCGCGACGGTCGGCGCGATCCTCCTCGCTGCCGAGGATTGGAACATCAATCCGGTGTCGAGCCGCGCCGAATTCATCGATCGTTTGACGGCATTTCTATGGTCGTCGTTCGCCACCCTCGGCGCCGACCGGATCGCAGGTCCGATCTTCCCCGCCGAACACGGAGAAATTGTTCGCGGGCTCTAGGCGAATGCGAAATTTTCTCCGTGTTCGACGAAGATCAATTCGGAACCTTGTCCAGAAACCCGAGCACCTGCGTCAGCCGTCCATCGGAGTCGCGCTCGATGACATCGAACCCGACGATGAGCGGCTCCGCACCTGCCGGACCGAGCCCCCATTGGAACCGCGCCTGATCATGGTGTCCGTCGACGGGCCCAGCGAGGGTGAAGTGCAGGCCGGCGAACTGCGATTGGACCGCTCCGATGGTGGCGTCGATCTCCGCGATCCCCTGTGCCTCAGCAAGCGGATCGACGTATCGGCCTTCCGCCGACCACAGCGCCTCGACCGCACGCCGACGCTTGTCGCCATCGGCCTCGTTCCAGACCGCGATGTACTGTGCCGCAAGGTTTTCGAAATTGTTCACGACTACTCTACTATTCGCTCGAGCCGATCCCATCGACCGGACTGGAGATAGCTTCACCAGATCTGTGCGCACGGTCGATTACCCCGCAGGTAATGGCGCAGCAACCCCTGTCACATTTATGGTCGTGGCATGACGATGGTCGATGCACCCCACAGCGTCGGTGTTGTGCTGCGCCACTGGCGCGAACGGCGCAGGATGAGCCAGCTCGATCTTGCGCTTCGCACCGAGGTGTCGGCCCGTCACGTCAGCTTTGTCGAGACGGGCCGTTCGCGGCCAACCAAGGCGATGTTGCTCAAACTCAGCGAGCAACTCGAAATTCCACTGCGCGAACGTAATTCACTCTTGCTCGCCGGCGGTTTTGCGCCGGCCTATCCGGAGCATCAGCTCAACGAAATTCCCATGGCTGCCGTCGCGGACGCCATCGGCAAAATTCTCGAAGCACACATGCCGTATCCGGCCGTGGTTGTGGATCGACATTGGAACATGGTCGACGGAAACGCCGCGGTCGCACTGTTCACCGAGGGGTGCTCGCTCGAACTGCTGGAGCCGCCGATCAACGTGTTGCGCCTCAGCCTTCACCCCGACGGCATGGCCTCACGCATCCTCAACCTCGGCCAGTGGCGCGCGCACATTCTCGACCGGCTTTCTCATCAGGTCGCGGCGACCGGCGACGAGGAATTGAGCGCACTGCACCGAGAACTGCGCGACTACCCCGGCGACGACACCGAAGGCGTACACGACACCCGCGCGCTTGTGGTTCCGATCCGATTCGCGGGACCCGACACCGAGCTTGCGTTCTTCAGCACAACGACGGTATTCGGAACACCGCTCGATGTGACGCTCTCCGAACTCGCGATCGAGGCGTTCTACCCCGCTGACGAGGCAACCTCGACCCGCTTTCGGCGCTGATACAGGACGCCCGGCGGACGACGAATTGGGAGGTTGCCGGGCAAGCTCAGCGCGACCCGACTACGGTTTGTGGCGTGGTCGTCTAGTTATGGGACGCCGTCTGAGTCTGGAGGAGCACGGCATATGAGCATCCAGTCGGTTGAATCTCGGCGCCATCGCGTCGTCATCATCGGATCCGGCTTCGGCGGATTGTTCGCCGCAACGCATCTGAAGAAGGCCGACGTCGAGGTCACGCTGATCGCCAAAACTACACATCACCTGTTCCAGCCGCTGCTGTATCAGGTCGCAACCGGCATCTTGTCCGAAGGCGAAATCGCGCCCGCAACGCGGATGATCTTGCGTAAGCAGAAGAACGCTCAGGTGCTGCTCGGTGACGTCGAAACCATCGATCTGAAGGCACAGACCGTCACCTCGAAGCTGATGAGCATGCAGACCGTGACGCCGTTCGACAGTTTGATCGTTGCGGCCGGTGCAGAGCAGTCCTACTTCGGCAACGATCATTTCGCCACCTTCGCGCCAGGTATGAAGACTATCGACGATGCCCTCGAACTACGCGGTCGCATCTTCGGCGCTTTCGAGGCCGCTGAGGTCACGACGTCGCAGGAGGAACGGGACCGCCGGCTGACCTTCGTCGTCGTCGGGGCCGGACCGACGGGCGTCGAGTTGGCGGGACAGATCGCCGAGTTGGCGACCCGCACACTCAAGGGCGCGTTCCGCACGATCCAGCCTGGTGACGCTCGCGTGATCCTGCTCGACGCCGCGCCCGCTGTGCTGCCGCCGATGGGCGAGAAGCTCGGCCTTGCGGCTCAGCGCCGGCTGGAGAGGATGGGCGTCGAGATTCAGCTCAACGCCATGGTCACCAATGTCGATTACAAGGGCATCACCATCAAGGAGAAGGACGGGACCGAGCGCCGCATCGAATGCGCGTGCAAGGTGTGGTCCGCCGGTGTCGCGGCAAGCCCGCTCGGCAAGCAACTCGCCGATCAGTCCGATGGAACCGAGTTGGACCGTGCTGGACGTGTCATCGTCGAGCCTGATCTGACCGTCAAGGGCCATCCGAACGTCTTTGTGGTCGGCGACATGATGTCGGTGCCGGGTGTGCCAGGAATGGCGCAGGGCGCTATTCAGGGCAGCGTGTACGCGGCGAAGCACATCAAGCTGCAGGTGCAGAAGGGTGAAGACCCGACCATTCGGGCGCCCTTCAAGTACTTCGACAAGGGCAGTATGGCGACGGTCTCGCGGTTCAACGCCGTATGCCAGATCGGCAAGCTCGAGTTCAGCGGATTCATCGCCTGGCTGTCCTGGCTGGCCTTGCACCTCTACTACCTCGTCGGCTATCGCAGCCGGATCACCACGATCATCTCCTGGTTCGTAACCTTCCTCGGCAGCGGTCGCGGTCAGATGGCCATCACCGAGCAGCAGGTCTACGCCCGGCTGGCGCTGGAGCAACGAAGAAGTATTCAGAAAGCCAACGGCGAGAAACTCGCCGAGTCAGCCAAACAGGAAGAAAAAGCGGTCGGCTAACGCACTTCTGAATGCAGATCCGCACCTAACCACGTGCTCAATGTTCCGCCTGCTGCCAGCGGCAGGCGAACGTGATGCGTGCGGTCGCACTCCACCGAGCGATCGTCGGGAAATATCAGTTCGCTGACGATCGCGCGCGGAGCGTCAATGATGTCGTCCGCCGCAGCACCCGCGCCGAGTTCAACGCGGTGCCGGATCATGGGCATGTCGTCGAGGTCGGCGATCAATGCTCCGCTCCAGAAGCCTGCCGACTCCCCCACTCGACCGATTTGCGATCGCTCGCGTAGCCGCAACGTTGCCGATAACGCGAGCTTGACGGTCGTTGTCGCACGATGTTCGGCATTGCCTGCGACGACCATCGGCTCCGGATCGAAATCGAGCACGCCACCCTTCTCGATCGCCAGCGACCAGCACGCCGTCGAACCCACGACATCGCCGCCGGGCAACGCCACCGTCGCGGCGACCGACCGGACCGTCAGCCGCGCGCCGGCGTGCACTCGGATGCTGACCTCGATGTGATCACCACCCAACGGCGTCGCTGCTGTACCGATCAGGTGCACCGCTTCCGGACCCGTCACGCGTGCGGAAAGACCACCCCGAGCTTGGATTTGTGGCAGCCGGTTCGGCTCGGCAACGATGCGCAGGACGCTATGCATGGACGGGCAGCGCCAACTGCGCTCGCACCCATGCCAGCACCGGCGTAGCCGAGGGATCTTCGGTCAGCGAGAGCATTGCGGTGGGGCGTCCCGCGCGCACACGAGCAGCGTCGCTTTCCATCACTCCGAGATCGGCGCCGACCAGCGGCGCGAGATCGGTCTTGTTGACAACCAGCAGGTCCGAGAACGTCACCCCCGGACCACCTTTCCGTGGCACCTTGTCCCCGCCTGCGACGTCTACGACGAAGATCTGGACATCGATCAGGCCGGACGAGAATGTTGCGGTGAGATTGTCGCCACCGGACTCGACGAGAATCAGGTCGAGCGGTGGGTTGGTCTCGATGAGGTCGTCGATGGCATCGAGGTTGGCCGTGATGTCGTCGCGGATGGCGGTGTGCGGACAGCCGCCCGTTTGCACCGCGGCGATCCGTTCGTCGGGTAGCACAGCATGGCGGCGCAGGAAATCGGCGTCTTCGGTCGTATAGATGTCGTTGGTCAGCACGGCGAGCGAAAGCTCTTCGCGCAGTTCACGACACAGCGCGGCGACGAGCGCCGTCTTGCCCGAACCAACCGGTCCGCCGATACCGATCCGCAACGGCTCCCCCGGTCGGCGCACACGCTTGGGCCGATCGTGCGCGTGGCTATGCGGCTCACCGTCGATGAGATGTGGTGGCATTCGTGCTTCTCCTTACGATGCGAACAGCGGACGTTCGCGTTCGGCGTGCCGCTGGGCGAGCACATCGAGCAGCGGATCGGACAGATTCGACAGGCCGGTCGCGGCGTTCACAGCGGTGTCGTCACACAACGTCGCGAGCCGAAACGTAGCGGCCGCAACGGCAGTCGGGTCCAGCGCGAGTAATCGCTGCGCAGCAGTCGCGGCGCCGGTCATCGTCGTGTACACCACGACGAGAGCCGTTTCCTGCGCGGTCGCGCCGGTGATCTTTCCGACGATTCCGGACATTACCGGCAGGTGCGGTCGGGCGCCGAGGGCTGCCCAATCATGTTCGGGCCAAGCCTGCTTCGCGAGTCGCAGCAACCCGCGCCCCTGCGCGCGTGAAGCCTGGCGCGCGGCGGGCGACGGTGTGCGGGCATCGGTTTCGTGGTCGGCGAGGGCAGGGTCGAGAGCACCGGAACACACAGCGGCGGCGATCGAGCCGTTCACCAATCCCGACGTCGCTATCCGTCGACGCAGGAACGCTTCCAACGTCGAGATGTCGTGGACGAGGTGCGATGTGATCGCTTCCTCGACGCCCCCGGAATGCACATGGCCGCCGGTCGGCAGCCGGGAGTCGGCCAATGTCAGTAGCGTCGCAAGGTGCATCAGAACAAGAAATACCGTTGCGCCATGGGAAGTTCGGTGGCCGGCTGTTCTTGCCAGACATCCCCGTCGATGCGCACGGTGAACGTGTCGGGGTCGACCTCGATGCGGGGCATCGCATCGTTGTTCGGCATATCGGCCTTGCCGCGGCTGCGAACGTTGCTGACCGGAACCAGCTTTCGTTCACACGCTATTCGTTGTGCCAGACCGTCCTCGATGGCGTGCTCGGATACGAAATGCACGGAGGTTGCCGCAGCCACCTTGGGCGCCGCCCCAAACATCGGCCGCGGCAGCACCGGCTGCGGTGTCGGAATCGACGCGTTCGCGTCACCCATCGCCGCCCAGGCGATCATTCCGCCTTTGAGGACCGCGTGCGGGCGGACACCGAAGAACGCCGGCTCCCACAGCACGAGGTCGGCAAGCTTCCCAACCTCGACCGAACCGATTTCGGCATCGAGACCGTGGGCGACGGCCGGACAGATCGTGTACTTCGCGACGTAACGCTGCACACGATTGTTGTCTGCGCTCGAATCTCCCGCCAGTGACCCGCGACGACGTTTCATCACGTGCGCGGTCTGCCAGGTTCGCATGACGACCTCGCCGATTCGGCCCATCGCCTGCGAATCGCTACCGATCATGGAAATTGCGCCGAGATCGTGCAGGAGGTCTTCTGCTGCGATCGTCGATGGTCGGATCCTGCTCTCCGCGAAGGCCAAATCCTCCGGGATCGACGAGCTCAGGTGGTGGCACACCATCAACATGTCGAGGTGCTCGTCGAGGGTGTTGACGGTATGCGGGCGGGTCGGATTGGTCGAGCTCGGCAATACATTCGGATGCGCCGCAACGGTAATGATGTCCGGCGCGTGCCCGCCGCCCGCACCCTCGGTGTGATAGGCGTGGATGCCGCGTCCTGCGATCGCAGCGAGAGTGTCCTCCACGAACCCGGCTTCGTTGAGTGTGTCCGAGTGCAATGCAACCTGAACCCCGGCGCGGTCGGCAACGGTCAGGCACGCGTCGATTGCTGCCGGCGTCGATCCCCAGTCCTCGTGCAACTTGAAACCGGAAGCGCCGCCACGCAATTGCTCCCACATGCTCTCGGCGCTGACGGTATTACCCTTGCCGAGGAGCACGATGTTCATCGGCCAGCCGTCGGTCGCTTCGAGCATGCGAGCAAGATGCCAGGCGCCGGGGGTGACTGTCGTAGCCTTGCTGCCCTCCGCGGGGCCGGTGCCGCCGCCGATGAGGGTGGTGATGCCGCCGCCCAACGCTTCGTCCATGATCTGCGGACAGATGAAATGGACGTGACAGTCGATTGCGCCGGCAGTCAGGATCCTGCCGTTGCCCACGATGATCTCGGTCGATGGACCGACCACCAGATCTGGGTGCACGCCGCTCATCGTTTCGGGGTTGCCGGCTTTGCCGAGTGCGACGATCCGGCCGTCGCGAATCCCGACGTCTGCCTTGATGATTCCCCAGTGATCGACGATCACCGCGCCGGTGATAACCGTGTCAGGTGCACCCTCGGCGCGAGTTGCCCGGCCATGGCCCATCGACTCACGAAGAACCTTGCCACCGCCGAAGACAGCCTCGTCGCCCGCACGTCCTGGACCACCGCAGCGGTCCTCGGTGATTTCGATCAGCAGGTCGGTGTCCGCCAGCCGGATCCGATCACCGGTGGTCGGTCCGAAAAGCTCTGCGTAGCGTGATCGGCTCAGACTCGTCATGGGCGCACCCCGTCCAGTTTGCCGGGCGGCGTCAGGCTCAGCCCGTGCACTTCCCGTGATCCGCCGAGCGGGACCAGTGAAACTCGCTGGCCGAGACCGGGTTCGAACCGAACCGCGGTGCCGGCCGGGATGTCGAGCCGGCGCCCGTGTGCGGCGGCGCGGTCGAAGTTCAGTGCCTGGTTGGCTTGCGGAAAGTGCACGTGGCTGCCGATCTGAACGGGCCTGTCACCGGCGTTCACCACGTCGAGTTCGATCCGGTCGGCTCCAGCATTGATCTCGATATCGCCTTCGGCACAGAGGTATTCACCGGGGATCATGTGGCTCAACCGATCGGGTGGTGGACGGTGACCAACTTGGTCCCGTCAGGAAAAGTGGCCTCGACCTGCACGTCTTTGAGCATCTCCGGAATACCGTCCATGACGTCCTCGCGGGTCAGCACGTCACGACCTGAGGACATCAGCTCGGCAACGGAGCGCCCATCGCGAGCACCCTCGAGAACGTGGTCGGTGATGAGGGCGACGGCCTCGGGGTGATTCAGTCGCAGCCCTCGGGCGCGTCGTCGACGCGCCAACTCGGCCGCATAGCTCAGCAGCAGCCGTTCCTGCTCGTGCGGCGACAGTCGCATACCCTCTCCTCCACGTGGTGTGGGCAATTCTGACACTAGGGCGTCGAGTGGGCAGCGCGGGCGACGTCGGTCGCCTCGCGCGCTGGCGCTTAGGTCGCCAACTGTGTTTCGTTCGAGAGGTTTTGCAGCCGAACCTGCCCGCGGGCGACCAGCCGGTCCTGCTCGTCCTTGATGGTCACGATCCACAATTGCTGGAGCCTGCCGCGGTGGATCGGCAACGCCTCGCCGGTGAGCTTGCCCTCGCGTACGGCGCGCAGGAAGTCGGTGTTGTTGTTGACTCCGACGACCGTTCCCTTGTCGCCGAGCCACACGCTCGCAGCAACGCTCGCAAGGGATTCGATCACCGAGCAGTAGACACCACCGTGGGTGATCCCCATCGGCTGATGGAGCGCAGGGCCGATGGTCCAATGCGCCCGAACCCGATCGGGCGTCAGTTCGGTGTACTGCAGTCCGATCACTCCGTCGAATCCTTGTCCGACGAAAGCAGTCATCTGTTCGGGCGTTACGTCGTTCGGCATCATCTTTCAACCAGTACACGATGCGTGCGGAGATAAGACGACGGGCCCCTCGCCTCTCGGCGTGGGGCCCGTCGCGGGAAGGACCGGGGGTCTCAGCAGCCCTCTGGACACCGACTCGGTCCGAATACGTCCCGCCAAGAGTATAGGCAAGCCTGTCCTAACTATGCAACCCTCTCGCCGCGAACCGGTCGACCGGCCGCAGCGATGGCGTCGAGCAAGGCCTGTCCGCGTCGCTGCCCGTCACTTGCATTGGAACGCGCAAGGATTGGTACGTACGTTGCCGCGCCGACGACCGACTCGCCGACGATGTCCCAGAATCGATTGTGGCCGATCCCGGTGCATGCGTTCAGTCGCTTGTAGATCGCATCGAGCGAGGAAACACACCGGTGCGCGGTCCAGACTGCAAGCGCGCGTTCACAGGGCAACGTCACGGTGTCCGGGCTCCCCGCCAGTGGGTCGTCCGGCAACACCCGCAGCGTGGTGTCGGCGACTCCCGCCCAGTCGATGCCGCCATCGCTGTCCATGTGGATCCAGACGTTGTCGATCCCGGGATCCCAGGCCCGCCCGTCGAGGACCACCAGGGCGACAACTCGCCCGACGACAGAGTGGATCAGCGAGGTCGCCACAGTCGCGGCGGCAGCGGCGGGACTGCTCATCTCCCCCACTGCCCGCGCATACATCAGGTCGATTCGGCCCGATTCGATCCCGTCCGCCAGCCGCCACCAGCGGCGCTTACCCTCGTCGGCGATCGCGGCAACCGCGTACACGCGCGGATAGTCCGGATACAACGGACGCAGATTCGCACATGCATCCATCAGGGCGGTCCGCGTCCGCGTCAGCGAATATGCGGTCGCAGCATCCAGCATCGAGCACTCCTCAAGTCGGAAACAGGCAACAAAGATAGGTTAGGCTTACCAGACTAAGCCACCGACGAGAAGGGTTTGTGACCTACCGCTTGATCAGCGTGCGCACCAACGTGACGGTCTGACCGAACGACACCTCAGGAAGATAGGCGCGGCCGATCGCGTTGCCGATGCTCGGTAGCGCTGCCGAATCCGGGAACACCATGTACATCGGCACATACTTCGGCTGGAACTTCGACTTGAACGCCAGCAACGACCGGAAGCCGTAAACAGGCTCCAACGTCTTCCCCAGTACGTCCAACAATCGATCCAACGCGACGGACATCGTGTTCTGATCGGCATCCAATTCGTTACCGCCAGAAGGTTCCTCGACCTTGGCCAGGGGCGCTCCGGACAGGCTGACGAAGTCGGCGCCCTCCTCTTTCAGCAGCAAAGCTGCCGATGCGATCAAGAATTCCATCGCGGGACGGAACTCACCGTTGGAGCGACGTCGCATGAAGTCCAGCGTCCAGCCGACGATTCTTCCCTCGTCGTAGACGGGCAGCCACGACGTGACGCCCTGAATCGTCCGATCCTTGTCCAGCGCAACAAGGCACCGCACCTCGGGATCGCGAATTTCTTCGAGACCACCGAGCGTGAAGCCCATTTCGGGCATGCCCTTGTCGGCAACCCACTCCTCCGAGATAACCGTGATCTGATCCGCCAACGACAACGGGGCCGTGGAGAAGTTGATCCACTCGGCGACAATCCCCGATTTCGTCGCACGATTCAGCGACGTCCGCACATCCTGGAATTTCTTGCCCGTGAACGCCAGATCGGACAGTTCGAGCACGGTCTCCTCGGCGACCTGAAGGGCCCGCCAGCCAAGATCGTCGGTGATCTGTTTGAGTTCGCCGCCCACCGAGTAGTAACACGGCGTCCAGCCGTTCGACGACGCAAACTCCGCGAAGGCAACCACATTGTCCCGCAGCCGATCGCGAGGCCCGACCGGATCACCCGTCGTCAGCGCGACACCGCCGATCACCCGATATGCGACATAGCTCGACCCGTCCAAGCTGAACCAGTACTTGTTGCCACGCCACGTCGTCATCCAGGACAACGCGGTACCGCCACTGGCACGCAACAAATTTCGCGCTTTTTCGGTGGCGTCCGTCTCGGTACCGTATGCCGGCGCCAGGAAGGTTCGCAGGACGAGAATGCCTGCGGCGAGCCAGAATACGACGCCGGTCCATTCGTAGAGCAGCGTGGCAACGGCCTCGTCGGGAAGGAATGTGGCGTCCAACCATTGCAAGTAGACCGGCGGAATGAGCCGCTCCGGGAAGTCGGACACCAGTCCTCCCACCGTCGCCTCCGGGTCGAACTGATGACGAAACGCCATACCTCCGAGGATGTAGACGACACCGAGCCCCACCGTGAGCGCAGCCATTGCTGCAAGCAACTGCTTGTACGTCCCGTTCGGGGCACGCACATCGAAATAGCCTCTCGTCCAAACCAAGATGCCGAGGACCACCAACGGAGGCACGAACGGTGCCAGCGTCCGATACGCCGTCGACGAGTCGAGTCCGTAGAAGATCGTGTTGCTGTCCAACGGATCTATGTAGCGGACCAGGTAGTTGAGCAGCGCGAGGCCAAGCAGCACAACGTGTGCCAAGACCGCAGTGATCCATGCGAACCGACGCCCACGACGAAGTCCGTCGCTGATGACGAGCAGAAACATCGACGGCATCAGGCTGAGAATGGTGGGACCGACCCCGCCGAGCCGCAGTTCCAGTTCGCCGCGCCGACATTCCAAATCCTTCGGCGCCGCCGCACACAGTGCTTCGACTTCGTCGGACGTGTACGGAACGCCACGAAACAGCTCGCGCAGCACGGCAAACGGGCCGATCGCGTCCGGCGTCAAGGCCGCGAACGCCGGACCGAGCGCGGTGGCGGCGACAATGATCGCAACCAGCACCCGACCTTCGCCCCGGGTTCCCATCAGTCGCGAACCTCTGGCCGACCTACCGACGATCCACGGACCGATCACCAGGCCGACGATCGCAGCGCCGAGGCGGACCACGTCCTGCAGATGTCCACCGAACAGCACTAGAGTAATGAGCAGCGTGAGCAGACCGACCCGAATTCGGCGCCGCCACAACGTGTCCATCTCCGAACTCGCCACCATGGTGACGCCGACAATCCAGGTGGTCGGCCCGACGGCGGTGCCGACATGAAGATGTAGGCCCCAGCTCTCGTCGAGAAGTCGCGCGCCGACGGCCACACCGAGCCCGAGCAGTGCACCGAGCACCTGTGTGGCGACCGCCGCGATCGCGAAACGTGGTGAACCGATGCGGCGTTCGACCGGCGCTGCGATGGTCAGGATGAACACAGTCGCGAGCAGATACCCGAAGAGGTTCGGCGCAAAAAGCCCGGAAGTGAACGGCGTCCACAGCCGCCAGTGCTCGAACGGGACGATGCCGACCGCATAGTGGTGCACCACGTGCGCCGACATTCGCGGAATACTCCCGGTCGCGACGGCAAGGACCCACAGCAACACGAGCGCGACCATGCTTACCGGGGCGCGGCTTGCGCTCGTACGAACCAGGTCCGTACAGCGGCGCAACGCCCGAGCCACGGGCATCCACGGCGATGCGGAACGGTCAGGTGCTTCGGTCTCCGTCATGCGATCAAGCCCATCCGCTTGGCAAGCCAATCCATTTGTTGTTTGAGTCCCGCCGACCACACCGACCAACTATGGCCGCCCGGAATCTCCGAATACGTCACTTGCATACCGGAATCACGTGCCGCGCGCGACACTTTCTGCTGCCCCGGCCGATATTGGTCGTCATCGGCGCCAACTACGAACGCCCCCGCCGAGTTTGGATACTTCCTGGCCTTCATGAGATCCATCGGGTTCACTTTGGCGAAGGCAGCTGGGTCACCGCCGAACGCGGCATCGACGGTTCGCTGCCGATCACCAAGTGTGGGCTCTTCCTGCCCGGACAGGTCGAGGAACGTCGGATAAATCTCCGGATGGTTCGTCGCCATCTGCAACGCGCAAGTTCCGCCGTAGGACAGCCCTCCGATTGCCCACGCCCGCCGATTCGGGTCGATCTGCAGCTCCGACTTGATCCAGTCGGGCACATCGGTGCTCAGATACGTTGCGACGTTGCCGAGTGGCGAGTCGACGCACAGCGGGTTCGCGAGTTCGCTTCCGGTGGCGTCGGCCACGATCACAACCGGGGCGAGACCCACATGATCGGCCGCGAACGCATTCATCGTCTCGACAAGCCGACCGCCCTTGAGCCAGTCCTCCGGTGCTCCGGGCTGCCCGGCAAGCAAGATCAGAACGGGAAGTAGCGGCCGCGGGTCGCTGAAATAGGCGGGCGGTACGTATATCTCCGCCGGCCGCGCAGCGAAACCGGACCGAGTGCCGGGGATCGACACCGTCGCGACCTTGCCGTCCGTCGGCAAGCCGGCCGGTGGGTGCCAGACCGAATCGAGCGGCACACCCGACACGGTCTTCGCCACGTGCGACGACAGGTCGTCGAACGACGTTCGCCCTTTGTCCGGCAGTCCGAGCGCCGAGTCCAGCGTCGGGTACTCGGCGAATACGAGATTGATCTGCGTTCCGGCCGCAAGCGCGAGCGCGACCACCGCCAGTACCGAGATGAGGCGGGCCGGCCACCGACTCGACGCGAAGATGCGTGGGACGACCAGCGCTAATCCGGCGATCACCATGCCGATCCAGACGTAGATGTCCAACGCGATGGGGTCCGGGAACGGGCGCCACCACTTCTCCACGACTAGGTACAGGCCAGCCGTCGCGAGCACCGCAAACGTCGTGCAGAGCGGAATCGCACGACGCGTGAACCAGGCTCGGCGACCGGAAAGGAGCCACACACCGCCCGCGAGGCCAACGGCCGTCACGATCGGTGGAAGAGGGCCTGAAATCAGCGACATCTCGGTGAGCCAGTCCAAATTCCGATCCTCTCGAAACAGACACAACCCTCGTATGAGAAATACCACATCGAGCGTCCCAGCTTTACGACAACTTGTAGTACGCATTTGCGTCGGAGTTACGTAGAATCGTGAGATGGCAGGTCTTGGTGAGCTCGAGCGGGCAGTGATGGATCATTTGTGGTCGCACAGCGAGCCCCAAACCGTGCGCCAAGTTCACGAAGCGCTGGCCGCACACCGTGAACTCGCGTACACGACGGTGATGACCGTCTTGCAGCGGTTGGCGAAGAAGGACCTGGTGATACAGCAGCGCGACGACCGAGCACATCGGTACGTCCCGGTGCACGGTCGTGACCAGTTGGTCGCCAGTCTGATGGTCGACGCGTTGCAGCAAGCCCAGTCCGACGGCCGCACCGCTGCCCTTGTGCATTTCGTCGGTCAGGTCGGTGCAGACGAGGCTGCGGCCATGCGCGAAGCCTTGGCGAAACTCGAAGCAGCGGAGGCCGCGAAGGCGCCGCCCCCCGCGGACCCGAGTGGCAGCCGTGTCAGCTGAACTGCCTGGGCCGCGGGTGATGGCCCTCGCCGGATGCGACACTTAAAGCGATGAACGTCGCTGCTCCGGTCTTCGCCGTCCTTGCGCTCGTGCTCGCAGGTCCCGCACCTGCATTGCTGAGCCGGGCATCGTGGCCGTATCGAGCACCGCGAGCAGCTCTCGTTCTTTGGCAGGCAATCGCACTGGCAGCCGTGTTGTCCGCGTTCGGTTCCGGTTTAGCGATTGCCAGCGAACTGCTGGTGCCGGGCCCCGACGGCCGACCGACCACCGCTCCCATGAAAGAGATCGACGCCCTCGGTGTGCCGCTGTGGATCTTCTACGTAGTGGTCTTTGCGCTCACCCTGCTCATCGGTGCGCGCTTGATCTATGCGGTCCTGCGAGTCGGGGTTCGTACCCGTCGCCGCCGCGCCCGCCACCGGATGCTCGTAGATCTGCTCGATCGCAGCGCCGCAGGCCCGGCGCGTGCCCGCGAAATGAACATCCGAGTGCTCGACGCCGCCGAGCCGATCGCGTATTGCCTACCCGGTATTCGGCAGCGTGTTGTGTTGAGCGAGGGCACATTTGCCAACCTCGATGATGCCGAGATCACCGCGATCCTCAGCCACGAGCGGTCCCATCTGCGGGCACGGCACGATCTCGTGCTGGAGGCCTTCACTGCGGTCAACGAAGCCTTCCCCCGTTGGGTGCGCAGCGGGTCGGCGCTCGGTTCGGTGAAGCTACTGGTCGAATTGCTCGCCGACGACTCAGCGGTCAAAGTCACGGGCCCGACTCCCCTGGCCCGCGCTCTGGTTGCGTGCTCCGGATCGTCCGCCCCCCAAGGCGCACTTGCGGCGGGTGGGCCTTCGACGCTGATCCGCGTCCAACGACTCAGCGGTACGGTCGGCGACGTTCGCATTGCCGCGGCCGCCTACCTCGCCGCGGCCACGATTCTGGTGGTTCCCACCATCGCATTCGCCGTTCCGTGGCTGGTCGAACTCAGCCGGCTCTTCCAGTCCTGAGCAGCGACGGCGCACCGAAATCCGAAGGTAGTAGGCCAGCTCACACTCGTTCAGTGGCGCGCTCAGTGCCTTCGTCCCGTATGCTTGGTCGAGGGCCGCCACTGCGGCCCACTTTGATGAAGAGGCGCATTCGCCCCATCTTCTCGTAAGTCGTGTACGTGTTCTCGTACGTCGTCTGCAGAGTCGAACAGGTGAACTGTGCCCTGGCTCGTCCCTTTGTTGGTGCTGCACAATAGCTCCGCTCCGCGACGTGCCCTATGTCCGGAGAGGTACCTGCGTGTCCAACGCTGTCCAAATCGATTCAGTCCAGTCTGATGTCGTCGAGCCTGCTGTTCTAGAAGCACACATCACTTTCACCCAGCTCGGATTGCCCGAGCCCGTAGTTGCTGCCCTTGCGCGCAACTCCATCACCATCCCGTCGCCGATTCAGGCGAAGGCCCTTCCCGACGCTCTCGCCGGCCGTAACGTCCTCGGTCGCGCACAGACCGGATCCGGCAAGACCCTCGCCTTCGGTTTGCCGATGCTGACGCGCCTTTCGCGCCACACCGATCGCCCCGCCCCGAAGCGCCCGCGCGCATTGGTCCTGGTGCCGACCCGTGAGCTGGCGTTCCAGGTCGTCGATTCCCTCGGCCCGTACGCCACCTCGCTCGGCCTCACGGTCCGCGCAGCTGTCGGCGGCACCCCGTTCAACAAGCAGGTCAGCGATCTGCGCCGCGGTGTCGACATTCTCGTCGCGACCCCCGGCCGCCTCGGTGATCACCTGCGCCAGGGCACCTGCATCCTCGACGCCATCGAGATCACCGCGCTCGACGAAGCCGACCAGATGGCAGACATGGGCTTCCTTCCGGAGGTGCGCGAGATCCTTGGCGCAACCCGGACCGATGGTCAGCGCCTGCTCTTCTCGGCAACCCTGGACCGCGAGGTCCAGTCGCTCGTTCGCCAGTTCCTCGCCGACCATGTGACCCACTCGACCGAAGACGGTCGTGCAAGCGTCGACACCATGGATCACTATGTCCTGCTTGTCGATCGGGGCAACAAGGACAAGATCCTCGCCGAAATCGGCGCCCGCGACGGCCGCACCATCATGTTCGCGCGCACCAAGCTCGGCTGTGAAGGCATCACCGATCGTCTTCGCGCCGTCGGCATTCCGGCCGAGGCGCTCCATGGCGGCAAGGCCCAGAATCAGCGCACACGCGTTCTCGAGCGTTTCAAGAACGGTCGCACCCCCGTACTGGTCGCGACCGACGTCGCCGCACGCGGCATCCACGTCGACGGCATCGATCTCGTCGTGCACGTCGACCCGCCGGCCGACCACAAGGACTACTTGCACCGCGCAGGCCGTACGGCTCGCGCCGGTGAAAAGGGCACAGTCGTGGCGATCGTGCTCCCCAACCAGCGCAACATGATGCGCAAGCTGACCGGAATGGCCGGAGTGAAGGCACAGTCGGTCCCGGTCGCACCAGGATCAGATCAGCTCGGCACCATCACCGGCGCGCAGCAGCCGAGCGGCGAGCCGATCAAGGAGAGCAACGTTCGCGGCGATCGCCGTGAGCGCTCGTTCGACAGCCGTGGACCGCGTCGCGAAGGCAGTGGCGGATACCAGGGCAGCAACCCTCGTAGCGGCGGCGGATACCAGGGCAGCAACCCTCGTAGCGGCGGCGGCTACCAAGGCAGCAACCCGCGCAGCGAAGGTGGCTACCAAGGCAGTCGTCCGCGCACCGAGGGCGGCTACCAGGGCAGCAACCCTCGTAGCGGCGGCGGCTACCAGGGCAGCAACCCGCGCACCGAAGGCGGCTACCGCGGCGATCGGCCTGCAATGTCGTCTAACCGAAGCGAAGGTCGGCCCTACGAGGGCAGCCGTCGCGACAGTGACGCGCCGCGCTCGACCGGCGGATTCCGGGCACGCACCGGCGAAGGCTCCTACGGCGGACACGAAAGACGCGACCGCAACAACGCGTAGGCATGGAAAGCTGTAACCCATGACCTCTGCTCAGGAATCAACAGCGCGTGCACAGATCGGGGTTACCGGCCTCGCAGTCATGGGCAGCAACATCGCCCGCAACTTCGCCAACCATGGCCACACGGTGGCGCTGCACAACCGCAGCATCGCTAAAACCGACGCACTCCTCGAGGCACACGGTGCCGACGGCGACTTCGTTCGCACCGAAACCATCGAGGAGTTCGTCGCGGCGCTTCAGAAGCCTCGGCGGGTTCTCATCATGGTGAAGGCCGGCGACCCGACCGACGCCGTGATCGAGGAACTTGCCGAGGCCATGGAGCCGGGCGACATCATCATCGACGGCGGCAACGCGCTCTACACCGACACCATCCGGCGCGAAGCCGCAATGAAGGCACGTGGGCTCAACTTTGTCGGCGCCGGAATCTCCGGCGGCGAAGAAGGTGCGCTCAACGGCCCGTCGATCATGCCGGGCGGCCCGAAGGAGTCCTACGAATCCCTCGGTCCGCTGCTGGAATCGATTGCCGCGCAGGTCGATGGGACACCGTGCTGCACACACATCGGCCCCGACGGCTCCGGCCATTTCGTCAAGATGGTGCACAACGGCATCGAGTACGCCGACATGCAGCTCATCGGCGAGGCCTACAACCTGTTCCGCGACGCGCTCGGATTCGGCGCAAAGCAGATTGCCGACGTATTCACCGACTGGAATTCCGGTGACCTCGAGAGCTACCTCGTCGAGATCACGGCCGAGGTCCTCAATCAGATCGACGCCAAGACCGGAAAGCCACTCGTCGACGTCATCGTCGATGCTGCGGAGCAGAAGGGCACCGGCCGCTGGACAGTCAAGGCTGCACTCGACCTCGGCATTCCGGTGACCGGTATCGCAGAAGCGGTGTTCGCTCGCGCACTGTCCGGATCTCGTGAGCAGCGCAAAGCAGCGGTCGGCCTCGCATCGGGTCAACTTTCCGAAAAGCCCACGGACGTAGAACAATTCACCGAAGACATTCGCCAGGCGCTGTATGCCTCGAAGGTCGTCGCGTATGCGCAGGGCTTCGATCAGATCGCCGCCGGCAGCGCTGAGTACGACTGGGACCTGCACCCCGGCGACCTGGCCACGATCTGGCGGGGCGGCTGCATCATCCGGGCACGCTTCCTCAACCGGATCAAAGAGGCCTACGACGAGAACCCAACCTTGCCGAGCCTGATCCTCGCGCCGTACTTCCGCGATGCGATCGAGACCGCAATCGACAGCTGGCGTCGCGTTGTATCCACGGCAACCCTGCTCGGCATCCCGGTGCCGGCATTTGCGTCGTCGCTGTCGTACTACGACGCTCTGCGCGCGGAACGATTGCCCGCAGCCTTGACGCAGGGTCAGCGCGACTTCTTCGGCGCACACACCTACGAGCGAATCGACGCTGAAGGCAAGTTCCACACGTTGTGGAGCGGCGACCGCAGCGAGATCGCCGCAGGCTGAACACCGATCGAGCGAATGTACCTTTCGTTCGATCCAGTCGAACGAAAGGTACGTTCACCCATCACACGAATCGGAGCGGCCCACGTGACTTCGCCACCGACATTTGCCGAGCTGGGGCTTCCGCCCCTGCTCGTGCAAGCCCTGCGGCGAGCGGAGATCCTCAAGCCGTTCCCGATCCAGGCCGCCGTCACGCCCGACATCCTGGCGGGCAAAGACATCCTGGGTCGCGCGCCTACGGGATCGGGTAAGACGCTCGCCTTCGGCCTGCCGATGCTCGCCTTGTTGCGCGACGCGCCGAGCGCGCCGGGGCGCCCGCGTGGGCTGGTCCTGGTACCGACGCGAGAACTCGCCGCGCAGATCGAACGCGCACTCGACGACTTTGCCGTTGCCCTCGGGCTGCGGGTCGCCAGCGTCGTCGGGGGTATACCGATCAAGAAGCAAGCGGAAAAACTCGCGCGAGGTGTCGATCTGTTGATTGCAACGCCGGGCCGGTTGGCCGATCACATGGCGCAGGGCTCGGCGTCGGTCGCCGATGTCACGATCACCACGATCGACGAGGCGGACCACATGGCCGACCTCGGCTTCATGCCGCAGGTCACGACGATTCTCGATCGCACGCCGAAAGATGGTCAGCGCCTGCTGTTCTCGGCAACACTCGACGGCGAAGTGGATAAACTCGTCACGCGCTACCTGCACGACCCGGTGTCACATTCGACCGCGCCCGTGTCGGCATCGGTGACGACGATGGCCCACCACCTGCTCTTCGTGACCAAGGCGGACAAGACCGCTGTGATCGCCGAGATCGGCTCTCGCAAGGGGCTGACGCTCATGTTCGTCCGCACCAAACTCGGGGTGGACCGGGTCACCAAGCAGTTGCGGCAGTCCGGCGTCGACGCCGCGGCATTGCATGGCGGCAAAGCGCAGAACAATCGAACCCGTACGTTGAGCGCCTTCTCCGGCGGGACGACGCCGGTCCTCGTTGCCACCGATGTCGCAGCGCGCGGAATCCATGTCGACGGGATTTCCCTTGTGGTGCACGTCGATCCGCCTGCTGAGCCGAAGGACTACCTCCATCGCGCCGGCCGAACGGCTCGGGCCGGCGAATCCGGCGTCGTCGTCACGCTGGTCACCGAGGACGAGCGGCGCGACGTCGAGAAGATGACCCGCAAGGCCGGTGTCGACGTCGTCGGGGTGAACGTGTCGCCGGGAAGTGTCGAACTCACTCGGATTACCGGCGCTCGGAAGCCCAGCAACGTGCCGCGGCCCGATACGAGCGCGCAGACTCCACCAGCGCCCGCCGCACCTGGTGATCGCGAGCAGAACCGTCCGCCGAAGCCGGGTCTCGATGGCTCGCCCGTGCGCCATCGCAGCCGTAGGCCGGGACCTGCGGCAACCCCGCACGGCCGTCGCAGCCGTGGACCACACTAAGCGATATGTCCGGTCTCGAGATTGCCTCCGTCGCATGCGCTCTAGTGGCGGCGTTGCTGTTCGCGTGCGCCGCAGTCGCCCAGCAAAGTGCCGCATCGTCCATTCCTGAAGATTCCGGTTTGATCCGTGAGCTTGTGCGCACACCGCAGTGGTGGGCCGGGATCATCGGCGACGGTGGTGGCTATGCGGTGCAAGCGCTCGCGCTCGCGCTCGGTTCCGTTCTACTCGTTCAGCCGATCCTCGTCAGCGCGCTCGTCTTTGCCCTGCCTCTGTCAGCTCGGTTCTCCGGCCGCCGGATCAGCCGACGGACGTGGGCGATGGCCGCAGCACTGACGGGTGCCCTCGCTGCGTTTCTTGTGATCGGGAATCCGACCGAGGGCAACGGAAACGCACCTCTCCACGAATGGATAATCCCGCTCGGGTGCTTGCTTGTCGTCGTGGCCGGAACGACCGCCGCGGGCTTCGCGAAAATCGGAGCCGGCTCGCGCGCACTGTCGCTCGGGGTGGCGAGCGGCTTGCTCTACGGCCTCGCCGCGGCATTGACCAAATACGTCACCGACCTGTTCGCGAAGGGCCTTGCCGAGGTGCTGACGAGCTGGCAGACGTGGGTTCTGGTCGGAGCCGGTGTCACCGGCGTCTTCCTGCAGCAGAAGGCGTTCCAGGTCGGTCCACTGGCAGCGTCGCTGCCCGCAGTCACTATTGCGGAGCCACTCGCCGCCGTTTTCCTCGGGATGACGGTGCTGGACGAGCGGCTGCGCACCAACGCGGTCGGCATCGCGGTCTGCGTCGTGACAGTGATCGTGATGATCGGTGCAACGCTGGCGCTTTCGCGTTCGCAGGCCGAGTCCGAGTCCGAAAATATTGTGACCGGCT
>JBBSKP010000012.1:0-49074 GCA_038256175.1 Mycobacteriales bacterium | reverse complement strand
GCTCGAGATGTCGCGCTCGGTGCCGGTTATTTCCGCTGTCGTCCGTACGATCATCTGGGCAACCTCCTCAGCGACAGACCGCAGTGGTCGCTTCGACAATAGTGTTCAAACCGTGTTCGAGCTCGTCGTCGGTAATCGTCAGTGGTGGAAGCAATTTCACCACTTCGTCGGATGGGCCGGCGGTCTCGATCAGGAGTCCGGCTTCGAAGGCGTGCTGGCACACCTTGCTTGCGAGCCCGGGGTTGTCGAAGGCAAGTCCCCGCACCA
Organism: Mycobacteriales bacterium; assembly: GCA_038256175.1. Taxonomy (GTDB): domain Bacteria; phylum Actinomycetota; class Actinomycetes; order Mycobacteriales; family Mycobacteriaceae; genus Antrihabitans. The sequence goes on along the minus strand of JBBSKP010000012.1, from coordinate 48,807 downwards.
GACCGCGACCGCGAGTGGACAGACCCTCGAAAGTTGTTGCCAGGTCGGTGAACACCGAGTCGATCTTTTCGCCCTTCGCGAGGGTCGACTTGTGCAGTGCGTCGTCGGACCAGTAGTGCTCCAACGCGACCTGCGACGTGACGAACGCCGGGTTGTTCCCGCGGAATGTGCCGTTGTGCTCGCCCGGGGACCAGATGTCGAGTTCCGACTTGAACAACGTGAGTGCCATTGGCAACCCATAGCCACTGATCGACTTGGACAGCGTGACGATGTCCGGCGTGATGCCCGCGATTTCGAACGAGAAGAACGGTCCGGTTCGCCCGCAACCCATCTGGACGTCGTCGACGATCAGGAGAATGTCGCGAGACGAGCACAAATCGGCAAGGGCCCGTAGCCATTCCGGCCGTGCGACGTTGACGCCGCCCTCGCCCTGAACGGTCTCGACGATCACCGCAGCAGGTCGATTGAGCCCGGAGCCCGAATCGTCCAGAACGCGCTCGAACCAGTGGAAGTCCTCGGTGACGCCGTCGAAGTAGTTGTCGAACGGCATCGGCGTTGCATGTACCAAGGGAACTCCGGCACCTGCGCGCTTCATCGAGTTGCCGGTAACCGACAACGCGCCGAGGGTCATCCCGTGAAAGGCGTTGGTGAAGTTGATGATCGACTCACGCCCCGTGACCTTGCGGGCCAGTTTGAGCGCAGCCTCGACCGTATTGGTACCCGTCGGGCCGGGGAACTGCACCTTGTAGTCGAGTCCGCGTGGCTCGAGAATGGTGCTCTGGAAGGTTTCGAGGAACCGACGCTTCGCAACCGTGGTCATATCGAGGCTGTGGGTGATGCCGTCGCTTGCGATGTAGTCGATCAGCGCCTGCTTGAGCACGGGGTTGTTGTGCCCGTAGTTCAACGCGCCTGCACCGGCAAAGAAATCAAGGTACGCCTTGCCGTCTTCGTCGCGCAGCCATGTGCCTTTCGCGGTCGCGAACACTGCGGGCCATTGCCTGCAGTAGCTGCGAACGTCGGATTCGAGCGTCTCGAAAATCGTTTTTTCAGCAATAGTCATGAGTGCTGAATTCCTTTCGGGTTATCGCCACGGGCCGACGGTATAGAGCTCTTCTGGCTCGTGTGCATCGGGAAAATCGTTGGCATCGAAAAGGTTTTGTTTGGATATCTCGGTACCGCGTCGACGTGCCAACGCGGTGAACATGGCTATCGAAGCCGGATTGTCGGGGCTCACGGTGGTCTCGAGTCGCGAAACTGATTGAGCTACAAGAGAGTCGAGCAGAGCATCGAGCATCGCGCCTGCAAGGCCTTTGCCTCGCTGGCTTTCGTCGACAGCAACTTGCCAGACGAATAGCGTGTCTGGCGAGTGCGGACGGATAAAGCCGGTGACGAATCCGACTACGTCGCCAGCTGTCTCGGCGACGATCGAGCTGTTGTCAAAGTCCCTGCACCACAACAGGTATGAATAACTCGAGTTAACGTCGAGCACGTGTGACGCTTCTGCGATCTGCCAGAGCCGGACTCCGTCGGCGATCGTTGGTTTGCGTAACGCCATGTCCGGCAAGGCGCTTTCGGTCGTTCTCCGTTGTGGCTGGGTCATCGGTTATCCAAACGTAACAACGCGGTGGCGGGATGTCATGTTCCTACCGACAGGGATACCCAGAAGCCCCGACTTCATGCAGGTGAGGCGTGAATTGTGATGCTGGTCACACTAACGTGTTTTGGGGTGCTAACTACTTCGGACTGGCGATCGCAAACGGCAGTACCGCCTCCGCACCTGCCGCGCGGAGCGCGCGAGCAGCCATGGTGAGCGTCCATCCGGTATCCGATATCCCGTCTACCAGCAGAATTGGTCCTGCGACACCCGTGAGGTCGGGTACGTCCCAGGCGTCGACGAGCCCGGCCACCCGGTATGCGGAGTTCGCCGCAGACACCGGTGGGTGATCTGGACGCTCACGTAGGACGCCAAGATCGGTGAGCCTGCCGACCTCCGCAAGGCGCTGGCCGAGGGTCTCCACCAGAATGGGGTGGGTATTCGACTGCAGGCTGATAACCGACGTGGGTCGCTGGTCCCAATCCCACGCTGCGAGCACCTTGATGCATGCGGCCACGACCTGATCCGGTACAGGCGCATCTGGGCCGTCGAGCAACGACCTGAGCCGCTGGCCCCAACCGAGATCTGAGAGTCTGCCAAGGATGCGGCCGGTTTCGGGACCGTCCGCGATCTTGCCGGACAGTTTGACGCCCAGCTTGCTCATCCCTGTCGGCCACTGCTTGCGTGGTGGAAGGTCCACGCCGGGGCGGTCCAATCGTGTCCGGGTGGCGGCGAGTGCCTCGGTATCGATGTCGGTGCTCGGCGCCTCGCCGGTGCAGTTGTCACACCGTCCGCACGGTTCGGGTGCGCCGGACAAACCTGGATCGTCGAGTTGCCTCCGGAGGAAGTCCATTCGGCACGTCGCGATTCGCTGGTAGTCCAGCATGGCCTGCTGCTCGGCCTCGCGGGCCTGGTCGAGCCGAAGATATCGCTCCTCGTCGTATGTCCAAGGCTCGCCGGTGGCTATCCACCCGCCTCGAACCCGACGCACCGCGCCGTCGACGTCGAGTACCTTCAGCACCATCTCCAGGCGCGTCCGATTCAATTCGACCAGCGGCTCGAGAGCGGGTGTCGACAGTGCCTTGTCGGTATCCAGTACCTCGATCACCTTGCGCACCACATGTTCTCGTGGGAACGCGACGGACGCGAAGTAACTCCAGATCCGCTGATCCTCGGGGCCGGGCAGCAATATCACTTCGGCCCGGTCGGTTGCGCGACCGGCGCGGCCGACCTGCTGGTAGTAGGCGATGGGGGAGGACGGCGCACCGAGATGCACAACGAAGCCGAGGTCTGGTTTGTCGAAGCCCATGCCGAGAGCCGACGTCGCGACCAGTGCTTTGACCTCGTTCTTCAGCAATGCAATCTCGAGTGCTTCGCGTTCGGCCGGGTCGGTCTGGCCGGTGTACGCGGAGACACGATGGCCCTGGTCGGTGAGCAGGTCGGCCAGGTCGCGGGCGGCGGAGACGGTGAGTGTGTAGATGATTCCCGACCCGGGAAGGTCGGTGAGCCGCCGGCTCAACCACGCTGCTCGTTCGGTCGCGTCGTCGAGATGCAGGACCGACAGGTGCAGCGACTCGCGTTCGAGCGTGCCGCGGAGGACCAGCGTGTCCGTGCCGCCGACTCCGACCTGGGCGGCGACGTCGGCGACAACGCGGTCGTTGGCCGTGGCAGTCGTCGCCAGAACGGGAATGCCGTCACCGAGATCGGCGACCAGGGTGCGTATGCGGCGGTAGTCGGGTCGGAAGTCGTGTCCCCAGTCGGAGACGCAATGCGCTTCGTCCACGACGACCAGGCCGGCGTCCGCGGCGAGTGAGGGCAGCACTTGGTCCCGGAAATCGGGGTTGTTCAGCCGCTCGGGGCTGACGAGCAGAACATCGATCTCACCTGCGGCTATCTGGGCGTGAATCTCGGTCCACTCGGTCATATTGCCCGAGTTGATGGTGGCTGCGCGGACCCCGGCGCGTTCAGCCGACGCGACCTGGTTTCGCATGAGTGCGAGCAACGGCGACACGATCACCGTCGGTCCGTGCCCACGTGCCCGGAGCAATTTCGCGGCGATGAAGTAGACAGCCGACTTGCCCCAGCCGGTCCGCTGCACAACAAGCGCACGTTTCCGCTGGACAACGAGCGCCTCGATCGCCGTCCACTGATCCTCGCGCAGCTTCGCCGCAGGTCCGGCCAGTTCACGCAGGAGCTGTTCGGCATCGTCGCGGAGATCGGTGGTGGCGGTCGTCATGGTCCCTATCGTGCCCGAGTGCACCGACATCTGCCGACACTCCGCCGAGTGCGCACTTGCTGGAGCATCCTTCGAGAGGACGCAACGCTAAGTGCGCACTCGGCGGGTGGTCAGCCCTTGACGCAGAGCACCTGACGCAGGGTTGCCACAACATCGATCAGGTCGGCCTGTGCGGCGATGGCCGTGTTTCGTCGCGAGACTTGACCGCCGACACTCGATGCTCGTCGAAGGCCGCGCGTCAAACGCCGAAAAACACTGCACTACAAGTTCGGCCTACCCGCCCATTCTTGCTGAAGTCGCCACCGCCGTACGGAAACGCTTTTGAGAGTTCGCTCCAGCGCAGCAGCTGCTTCTATATTGGAGAGGTTCAATAGCACGGCGTCGTCAGCCGGTGTCCACGCCTTCCGGGCGCAACCGAAACGACTTGATGGCGCCGTCCAACAAACAATCGCTCGCGCAGCGTCCCGTTTTCTCGGGATGGACAGACAACCTGGCGGGTAGCACCATTTCGCCAGCAACTTTGCAGAACCGCTAGTAACCATAATGTTGAATACACCATCACGCTTGTTGGGATGGGCGGTTCTTGTTGCCCGACACACCGACTCAATCTCGTTGCATATGTGCTGTGCGAGCTTCGGACTTGCGGTCACGACACTGATGAAGGGGTAGCCCTTCGCCGTGAAGCCGACTGATCCGTCGCCGTCGATGATTCCGCGCAGGTAGTCGGGCCTAGAGAACGCGCCTGTTGGAGAACTGACAATGTCCGACTTCCTGCCGACCGGCACTCCGAACCGTTCGAAGTCCTGACGCGCCTCTTGGCTATATATGTGGAGGAAACTGGATGAATGCGCATCCCGGAAACTTGTATTCCGGGTTCGGGTACCGATGAATGAATGACACGGAATATGGCGTTGCAGCTCCGTTAAGACGACCGCATCTCTCGAAGAGATCTCGATCGAGAGACGACCCTTTGCGGTTGTGCTGCCGTAATGACTGCCGTCGGTCTGGAACAAGCCGACCATGTACGACACCTCGGGCTTGCTGAGATCAAACATGGCATGAGGGTTTCACCACATACCGACACAAATTGGTTGTGTTGAGTTGTCCGTTGAGTCGGTGGCATCATGCGAAAAATGCTAGGCAACTTTGCTGTTATCAACTCCTGAACCGGAAATTGTCAGGAATGGGCAGGGAGCGCCAATGCTTCCGTTGCGCCGAGGGTTGTTGCTGCGAGCGCGCCGGCTGCGCATGCCCAGCGGAGCGCTTCGTCGGGACCTTGGCTCCAGGCAACAGCAAGCGTTCCGGTGAATGCGTCGCCTGCGCCGGTGGTGTCGACCACATCCACTTGCGGTGGCGTTGCGGAACTTTCGGCTCCATCGGGACCGCGGTAGGTCGCCCCGGCCGCGCCGAGTGTGGTCACAACATGGGCGATCTCGGCCAGCACGGCGTCGCCGAGTTGCTCTGCCTCGAGCTTGTTGAGCACAAGGATGTCGACGTTTGCGATGAGTTCTCGCGGAACGTGTTGTACAGGTGAGGGATTGAGCAAGACGAGCGTTCCGTGCGCACGGGCGTGTGTGGCCGCTGCGGTCACTGCGGCGATCGGTAGCTCTAGTTGGCAGATCAGGATATCTGCGGCGCTCACGGCATCGAGTTCGTCGTCGGTCAGGCTCGTGATCGTCGAGTTGGCGTCACCCACGACGATGATGCTGTTCTCGCCGCTGCTGTCGACGGTGATGATCGCAACGCCACTGGGTCCTTCGACCTCACGCAACAGCTCGGTACCCACATCGTTCAGGACGAGAATTTCACGAAGCTCGAGAGCGAAGGTGTCGTCGCCGACCGCGCCGAGGAATTCGACTTCTCCGCCGGCTCGCGCGGCTGCAATTGCCTGGTTCAGACCCTTGCCGCCGGGTGTGACGGTGAACGTGTTGCCCAGGACGGTCTCACCAGGCGCGGGGAGGCGATCGGTCGTGGTTACCAGATCCATGTTCGCGCTGCCGAGAACGACGATTCTCGGGGCGGACCCCTGTGCGGTGGTCATACCATGCAGGCTAGTTCCTTCGCCGTTCGGATCGGGGGAAGCGCCCAAGCGTGTTCCGCCGAATCAGCTGGGAAATCAGGTAGCTACCCTGTACATATGACGGCTGTAACCACTTCCGGAACCGACTCCGAGCAGGTGAACGCGACTTCCGACGTCCGCGAAGCGGTCCACGGTGCTGCGCGTCGCGCCCGCGTCGCGTCACGTGTGCTCGCTCAACTGACGACCGCCGACAAGGATGCCGCCTTACATGCCGCTGCGGACGCCGTGCTTGCTGCTGCCGACGATGTTCTGGCCGCCAACTCCGAGGACATCGACGCCGCCCGTGAGGGCGGTACAGCCGAGTCGCAGCTCGACCGACTCCGCTTGACCAGTGCCCGTATCGACGGCATCGCCGCCGGTCTGCGTCAGGTCGCAGGTTTGCCCGATCCCGTCGGTGAGGTCGTCCGCGGGTCCACGCTGCGCAACGGGCTCGAGATCCGGCAGGTCCGCGTGCCGATCGGCGTGGTCGGCATGGTCTACGAGGCGCGTCCCAACGTCACGGTCGACGCCTTCGGGTTGGCCCTGAAATCAGGGAACGCGGCGCTGCTGCGCGGTTCGTCGTCCGCCGCTAAATCCAATGCTGCGTTGGTGAAGGTTCTGCGCGAAGCGTTGGACGCGCAGGGACTGCCCGCCGACGCGGTGCAGTTGCTCCCGAGCGAGGATCGGTCGAGTGTCACGCACTTGATCCAGGCTCGCGGACTCGTCGATGTCGTCATCCCACGCGGCGGCGCAGGCCTGATCAATGCCGTTGTGCGGGATGCGACCGTCCCGACGATCGAGACCGGCACCGGCAACTGCCACGTGTACGTCCATGCTGCGGCCGACCTGGACATGGCCGAGAAGATCCTGATCAACTCGAAGACGAGACGGACCAGCGTGTGCAACGCGGCGGAGACCGTGCTGATCGACGATGCCATCGCCACCATTGCTGTACCGCGGTTGATCGAGGCGCTCGAACGGCACAGCGTCACTATTCACGGCGATCTGCCCGGGCTCGTTCCGGCGAACGACGACGATTGGTCGAACGAATACCTCTCGCTCGACGTTGCTCTGAAGGTCGTCGACGGGATCGACGAGGCGATCGAGCACATCGACCGCTACGGCACCGGCCACACCGAGGCAATCGTGACGGCCGACCTGGCTGCCGCGCGCGAGTTCACGGCCCGGATCGACGCAGCAGCGGTGATGGTCAATGCGTCGACGGCCTTCACCGACGGCGAGCAATTCGGATTCGGCGCCGAGATCGGCATCTCCACCCAGAAACTGCACGCCCGTGGACCCATGGGCCTGCCGGAACTGACATCGACCAAATGGATCGTCTGGGGAGACGGCCAGACCCGACCGGCCTAGAAGCCCTAAAACCACTGAAGGAGCGAGCGTGGACCGCGCCCTGCCCGTAACACCGCCTATGTTCTCGTCTGTCGACGACGTGATCACGCGACTGGCCGAAACGGGCTACCTTGCAGACAAGGCAACTGCCACGGCGGTTTTCCTTGCCGATCGGCTCGGAAAGCCGTTGCTTGTCGAAGGGCCCGCCGGCGTCGGAAAGACCGAACTCGCTCGTGCCGTTGCGCAGACCGCGGGCGCCGAACTTGTGCGCCTGCAGTGCTACGAAGGCGTCGACGAATCGCGTGCGCTCTACGAGTGGAACCACGCGAAGCAGATCCTGCGCATCCAGGCGTCGTCGGAAAACCATTGGGAGGAGACCAAGCAGGACGTCTTCTCCGAAGAGTTCCTGTTGCCGCGGCCGCTGTTGACAGCTATCCGGCGCCAGGATCCGACGGTGCTGCTGATCGACGAGACCGACAAGGCTGACGTCGAAATCGAGGGGCTTCTGCTCGAGGTGCTGAGCGACTTCGCGGTCACGGTTCCCGAACTCGGCACCATCGTCGCGACGCGCAAGCCGTTCGTCGTGCTCACGTCGAATGCCACCCGCGAGCTGTCCGAGGCGCTCAAACGCCGCTGCCTGTTCCTGCATCTCGACTTCCCCGACGAGGATCTCGAGCGTCGCATCCTCGCGAGCCGGGTTCCCGAACTGCCGGACGCGATCGCGGAGCAACTCGTTCGCACCATCAGGGTGCTGCGCGGTATGCAGCTGAAGAAGCTGCCGTCGGTCGCCGAAACCATCGACTGGGGGCGAACACTGCTCGCCCTCGGTATGGACACTCTCGACGACGAAGCAGTGCGCGCGACACTCGGCGTTGTACTCAAGCATCAGTCCGACCACCACAAAGCGGCTTCGGAGCTGCGTCTCAACTGAAATGGGGCTGAATTGACTCCGCTTGCGCCGCACGGACTTCCAGGACACCTCGTCGGCTTTGTCGAGGCGTTGCGTAAGCGCGGGATCCCGGTTGGGCCGTCGGAAACCGTCGACGCCGGCCAGGTGATGTCGGTGCTCGATCTGCTGGATCGAGAGGCGCTTCGCGAAGGTCTTGCCTGCTCGCTATTGCGGCGGCCGACGCATCGCCCGACCTTCGATGGATTGTTCGATCTGTGGTTCCCGTCTGCGATCGGCGTGCGCGGAGCAAGTGACGATGATGTCGAACTGCCACGGACACCCGACGGGAAGGTCGACCTCGACGCGCTACGCGAACTTCTTGCGAACCTGCTGATCGACGATTCGCCGCAGGCGCAGGCGTTGGCAGCGCAATTAGTCGAGCAACTCGGGCAGTACCAGTCGGCAAACGGGCCGTCGTTCTCTGCCTACCAAACCTTGCGCGATCTGGCGCCCGAGACGTTGCTGAAGAAGATCCTGGACGGCCTGCTCGGCAAGTCTGGACCAGGCCACGACGACGACCCGGACAGTGGGCTCGCGACCGAGATCGCGAGACGTACTGCTGCACAACGTATTGCGGACTTCCGCAAGATGGTCGAAGCGGAGACGCGGCGGCGGTCGGCTGAGCGGCTCGGCAAGGAACGGGTGGCGAACTACGGTGTGCCGAAGCAGGCCGACGAGGTCGATTTCTTGCGGGCCTCCGACGCCGAACTCGCCCAACTGCGCCGCAGCGTCACTGCACTTGCCCGGCTCCTGGCTACGCGGCTGGCCGCACGGCGGCGGCGTTCGCGTGCCGGTGAGATCGATATGCGCAAGACCCTGCGCAAGTCGATGTCGACCGGAGGGGTGCCGATCGATCTGGTCCTGCGCAAGTCGCGTCCGGCTCGGCCCGAGTTGGTGATCCTGTGTGACGTGTCCGGATCTGTCGCCGGGTTCAGTCACTTCACGTTGCTACTCGTGCATGCGTTGCGTGAGCAGTTCTCGAGGGTGCGGATCTTCGCGTTCATCGACGCGGCCGACGAGGTGACGCGCTTCTTCGAGCCGAACGGAGATCTCGGCAAGGCGATGTTCAGAATCATGAACGAGGCCGACGTGATCCGGTACGACGGTCATTCCGACTACGGCTCGGCGTTCGGAGTGTTTGCGGAGAAGTTCGCGCAGAGTGTCACGGCCCGCAGTTCGTTGCTCGTGCTCGGCGACGGTCGCAACAACTACCGCGACCCCAACTTGAAGGCGCTCGAGCAGATGGTTGCGGTCGCCAAGCACGCGCACTGGCTCAATCCCGAACCGCGTAACCAGTGGGGCTCCGGGGACTCGGCGGCCGACCAGTATCAGTCCGTCATCGACATGCACGAATGCCGATCGGCCAAGCAGCTGACCGCGGTGGTCGCTGGATTGCTCCCGATCTGAGCCGGCACCAGCGCGGCCCCGTAAGCTCGACACTCGTGCAACAAGGAAACAGGCGTGCGCGCCGTTACGGCGTGATGGGTGGAACGTTCGACCCCATCCATCATGGCCACCTTGTCGCTGCCAGCGAGGTTGCCGATCGATTCGACCTCGATGAGGTGATCTTCGTGCCGACCGGCCGACCGTGGCAGAAGGCCGCGAAGCAGGTGAGCCCCGCCGAAGATCGGTACCTGATGACGGTGATCGCGACGGCGTCGAACCCGCGCTTCTCCGTGAGTCGTGTCGACGTCGACCGAGAAAAGGTCACCTACACCGTCGACACGTTGCGCGATATTCGTGCGCAGCACCCCGACTCCGAGCTGTACTTCATCACCGGCGCCGACGCGCTCGCCAGCATCCTGTCCTGGCAGAATTGGCAGGAGCTGTTCGACCTTGCGAATTTTGTGGGCGTGAGCCGCCCTGGTTACGAGCTCGGCATCGAGCATCTCGAGGAACACCTCGGCAAGTATCCGGAGGGTGCCCTCTCTCTCGTCGAGATCCCAGCCCTGGCAATTTCGTCGACCGAGTGCCGGCTTCGCGCCAGCGAGAACCGTCCCGTCTGGTACTTGGTGCCCGACGGAGTAGTCCAGTACATCTCGAAACGACATCTGTACGGATCGCCGGGCAATGCCGGCTCCGATTCGTCGGAACCGATGTCGTCGCCGGTCGCGGAACATCCCGCGCCTGCATCAATGGAAGGTAGTTAGTTGAGCGCATCACCCGAGGCCATCGAAATGTCGCGTATCGCGGCGCTTGCGGCGGACGAGAAGTTGGCCGCCGACGTCGTTGTTCTCGACGTTTCCGAGCAGTTGGTCATCACAGACTGCTTTGTCATCGCGTCGGCGCCGAACGAGCGGCAGGTCAACGCCATCGTCGATAACATCGAGGACAAGCTGCGCGAGCACGGACACAAGCCGGTTCGGCGGGAAGGCACGCGCGAGGGTCGGTGGACGCTGCTGGACTACATCGACGTCGTCATCCATGTTCAGCACAACGACGAACGCAACTTCTATGCCCTCGAGCGGCTGTGGAAAGACTGCCCGACGATCACCGTGGACGGACTCGGTGAGCACCCGGCGGAAGTCGATGCCGGTGAGCAGTAGCAACGTACGCCGCCTGATCCTGCTGCGGCACGGTCAGACCGAATGGAACGCCGGCGACCGTATGCAAGGCCAGATCGACACCGAGCTGTCGGACCTCGGCCGCACTCAGGCGAAGGAAGCCGCGCACGAGCTCGCAAACCGGGAGCCGATTGCGATCGTCTCGTCGGATCTACGACGTGCATTCGACACCGCCGCGGTCCTGGGCGAGCATTCCGGTGTATCGGTCGAGCGTGACGAACGACTGCGGGAGACCCATCTGGGGGAGTGGCAGGGCCTTACACACCTCGAGGTCGACGAGATCGCACCAGGCGCGCGCGTGGCGTGGCGAACTGATGCCACGATGGCACCTCCGGGTGGCGAGAGCCGCGTCGACGTTGCGAGGCGATCGACCCCTGTTGTCAGGGAGTTGCTCGAGCAGCGCCCCGAATGGCACGATCGCCCGATCATTCTCGTCGCCCATGGCGGCCAGATTGCCGCGTTGACAGCGGCGCTGCTCGACCTCCCGGTCGATCGCTGGCCGGTCCTCGGTGGTCTGGCAAATACGAGTTGGGTGCAGCTGAGCGGACATGGCACCGACCTCGACGCGATCAGCTGGCGGCTCGACGTCTGGAATGCTTCGGCAAGGGTGGCCTCGGATGTCCTCTGATCGACCGGTATTGCTGATCATCGCCGATTCGCTCTCGTACTACGGGCCGAAAGGTGGGCTCGCCGCCGACCACCCGCAGATCTGGCCGACCATCGTCGGTGCCGAACTCGGCTGGGACGTCGAGCTTGTAGCGCGGATCGGGTGGACATGCCGCGACGCCTACTGGGCCTTGATTCAGGATCCACGGGTGTGGGCCGCCGTTCCCAGGGCTGGAGCAGTCGTATTCGCCGTCGGTGGTATGGATACGTTGCCCTCACCGCTGCCGACTGCACTGCGCGAACAGATCCGTTACGTCCGTCCGCCGTGGCTACGGCGATACGTGCGGGCGAGCTATCAGTGGCTGCAACCGCGGCTCGCCAAACTCGGCAGGCCGGTTGCGCTGCCACCCAAACTCAGCGTCGAGTACCTCGAAAAGTCAAGGGCCGCTTTGGCCTACATGCGTCCGGAGTTGCCTGTGATTGCGTCGCTGCCGTCGGTTCACAAATGCGACGCGTACGGCCGTGTCCACACCGGCCGTGCACCGGCGGTGCAGGCAGTCACGGAATGGGCGGACACACACCAGGTTCCGTTGATCGACCTTGCGGATGCGGTGCGCGACAACGTGTTTTCGGACAACGCCAACCCCGATGGGATTCATTGGGGCTGGGACGGCCATCGGCGGGTAGCCGATGCCATGCTCGGCCAGATCCAGAAGTCTCGCGCGGCAAATGATGTCAGCTCGCGCGATGCAGAGGCCCGGTAGCGCTGTGGCTGTTGTCATCGTCACCGATTCATCGGCATGTCTCGGCACCGAATTGGCTGCGCGTTACGACATAGGGGTCGTGCCGCTGCACGTCTTGATCAATGATCAGGAACTGCGCGAGGGGATCGACGAGATCCCGCTGGACCTTACCGACGGCGCGATCAGTACCTCCGGCGCGTCACCAGGAGAGCTGACCGCTGCGTATTCGAGCGCGCTCGAGGCGAGCGGCGGCGATGGTGTTCTCGCCGTACATATTTCGCGGCAACTGTCTGGAACGTGGGAAGCGGGCCGGCAGGCCGCAAGCGCTCTGGGTGGGCCGATCCGGGTTGTCGATTCGCTCGGCGCCGGCATGGGCAGCGGGTTTCCCGCGCTCGCTGCCGCGCGCGCCGCCCGCGCCGGCGCAACTCTCGATGAGACCTTCGAGGCCGCTGTCGATGTCGCTCACCGCGCCCGGTGCTACATCGTGGTCGACCGTATCGACCAGCTACGGCGTGGTGGTCGGATCAGCACAGCAGCAGCGTTCCTCGGAACGGCGCTTGCGATGCAGCCCGTGTTCCAGATCGTCGACGGCAAGCTGGCGCTCAAGGAGAAAACTCGCACGTCGTCCAAGGCGCTTGCCAAGCTTGTCGACGCGGCGGTGAAGGCATCCGGTGAGCGGCCTACGGCGATTGCGGTGCAGCACCTCGAGGCGCCCGAACGCGCGCAGCGGATCGCCGATCAACTTCGGCAACGGATTCCGCATGTCACCGAGCTGATCATTTCCGAGTTCGGCGCGACGCTCGGTGTGCACCTCGGACCAGGTGCGATCGGGGTTCTGGTGGTCCCTGGCGGCGCCGGCGCGGTCGCGGACGAGGACTGAGCAGTCCGGGTTATCCACAGGACCTGATCTATCCACAGGGCAATTCGAAAGCCCAGGTCGCGCAGTTTCGACGACGGCGGCGGCCGCTAGCGTCGCGTCCATGGGCAGCAACGAGGACCGGGATCGCACCCGGAGCCGACTGGACGCGCTGACCGCTGGCCGAGACGACTGTTCGCCAGTCGACGATGCTGCGGAGGCGAAGACGCCGGACTGGCTCGACGAACCACGCACGGTCTCCACGAGTGGGTGGGTGCCGAGCCGTTGGCGCGCGGCGCGAATCAACCCTGGCCGCAAGGGTGCCGTGACACTTGCCGCCGTCGGTGCGGTTGCCGTGCTGATCGCAGGTGCTGCGGTCCTTCGTGACAGACCGGCAGCGCACCCGGTACCACCGCTGGCTGCCGTGCAGGCCGCCGCCCATGGCGTGCCGTCGGCGAGCCCGCAGCCTGTCTCGGGTGCGGCACCTCCTGAGGCGGAGCTGGTTGTCAGCGTCGTCGGTCTCGTCCGCGTCAACGGGCTGGTCAGGCTCGCGCCAGGTGCTCGCATAGCGGACGCGATCGCGGCAGCCGGCGGCGCGTTGGATGGCGCCGATCTCCTGAGTTTGAATATGGCGCAACGTCTTTCGGATGGAGCTCAGATTCTTGTCGGTGTCGCGGCAAAGGGTGGCGGCCCACCGGTACTGGGCAGCGCGACCGTCGATTCCGGCACCGGTGATGGATCGCCGCCCCCAATTGGCGGCGGCAAGGTGAATCTCAACAAGGCAACCGAACAGGAATTGGACGCGCTGCCCGGCGTAGGACCAGTGACCGCGAAGGCCATCGTCGGGTGGCGTGCTGCAAATGGGCGCTTCACCGATGTCGAGCAACTCGGCGAAGTGGACGGTATCGGCCCTGGTCGGCTTGCGAAACTCCGCGATCTGGTGGTCCTGTGACGGCCGAATCCGAGCCGACCCCGCTCGACCTCAGATTGTTGCCGGCAGCTGTAATCTGCTGGGCTGCAACGTTGTCCGGCATCCTGCTTGGATGGCAGGCCGCGCTGTGGATCGGTGTGGCACTGATTGTGTGTGCGGCAACGATGGCAGGGTTGGGGCAACGCTGGCACTTGGCGCGCCGCGCTCGCGCTGCCTCGCTGGCGATGCTGCTCCTCGGTGCGGGCTTCGCGATGGCAGTCTGCTGGCGGTCGCATGCCGCGCAGACACATCCGCTGGCCCGCGTCGACGCAGGCGCGCATGTAGCGGCAACGATCGTCGTATCCGAAGACCCGAGGTCGATCGCCATTCCGGGCGGCGGTCGGCAGCTCATCGTGGCTGCGACACTCAAGCGCATCCGGCTCGCGGAGGGGACGAGCGACGTCGGTGGCGCGGTGGTTGTCCTTGCGCCCGTGGATGGTTGGGACAGGCTGTTGCCCGGACAGCGGGTCGAGTTGCGTGGGACGGTACGTCCGCCTCGCCATCTGGACCTGACGGTCGCGACCATTCGAACGAGCGGTCCACCGGTGTGGGCCGAACCGCCACCGGCGGTGCAACGGATGGCCGGTTCGGTCCGGGAGCGGTTCGCCGACGCCGCGAGCGCCGCGTTGCCAGGCGATCCGGGAGGGCTGTTGCCGGGGCTCGTGGTTGGCGACACGTCGCGGCTGTCCGACGAGGTACGCAATCAGTTCAAGATTGCCGGGCTTTCCCATCTGACCGCGGTGTCGGGCGCCAACGTGTCGATAGTTATCGGTGCCGTGCTGCTTTCGGTTCGCGGTCTCACCCTGGGTCCACGAACCGGCGTTGCCGTTGCAGCCGTCGCGCTGGCGATGTTCGTCATTGTTGCCCGGCCGTCACCGAGCGTCCTTCGTGCCGCCGCAATGGGCTCGATCGGGCTGCTCGCGTTGATCACCGGTCGCCGCAAACAAGCGATGCCGGCGCTGGGTGGGGCCATCATCGGATTGATCGCGCTGTATCCGGCGTTGGCTGTCGACTTCGGATTCGCGCTGTCGGTTGTGGCGACCGCGGGGCTGATTCTGCTGGCACCGACGTGGGCGGACTGGCTACGAGCGCGTGGCTGGCCGCGTGCACCAGCGGAGATGGTTGCAGTGGCGGCCGCGGCTTTCGCAGTGACGACGCCGATAGTCGCTGGTATGTCGGGGGCCGTGAGTCTGGTGTCGATCGGAGCTAACCTGCTGGTGGCAGTGGTGATCGCGCCGGTGACCGTACTGGGCGCGATGTCGGCCGTTCTTGCCTCGATCTGGTTGCCGGCAGCCGTCTTCGTCGCCCGGCTCGCCGAACTTCCGTTGCGGTGGCTGCTCTGGATAGCTGAGCGGGCTGCGTCGATACCGGGGGCGTCGATCACGGTGCCGGATGGGCCGCGCGGTGCACTCATATCGGCCGTTGGCGTTGCAGCGATCGCGGTGGCGTTGCGGATTGCAGTGGGGAGACGTGGGTGATCGTTCGGGTGTCGGATGACCGTGCGACGATCGTCGGTGTGAGCCAACCATCGCGGCCCGATTCGGTACAGCTTGTCCTCGGTGAGGAGGAGCTGCTGATCGAGCGAGCGGTGGCCAAGATCATCGCTGAAGTTCGTGCGGCTATGGAAACCGGTGGGGATCTGCCGGTGAACCGCCTTCGGGCAGGGGATGCGACTGCGGTCGAACTCGCCGAGATGTTGAGCCCATCGTTGTTCGCCGAAGATCGCGTGATCGTGCTGGAGGCTGCGGCCGAGGCGGGCAAGGACGCGGTCGCTCTTGTGCAGGATGTGGCCGTCGCGCCGCCCGAGGGCATCGTGCTGGTTGTCCTCCACAGCGGCGGTGGTCGTGCGAAGGCCCTCGCAGGTGTACTGGAGAAGGCAGGCGCGGTGGTACACGACTGCGCCAAGGTCACGAAGATGTCCGATCGCATCGACTTCCTCCGCAGCGAGTTCCGGGCTTTGGGAGTCCGGGTGTCTGCCGAGGTCGTACAGAGTGTCCTCGAAGCGGTCGGCTCGGATCTTCGCGAGCTCGCCGCCGCGTGCTCGCAGCTGTCCGCCGACACCGGCGGCAAGATCGATGTCGCGGCCGTTCGGCGGTACTACTCCGGCAAGGCTGAGGTGTCGGGCTTCGATGTCGCGGACCTGGCGGTTGCGGGCGACCGGGCCGGCGCGCTAGAGGCACTCCGCTGGGCATCGCTGCGCGGGGTTCCGCATGTGTTGCTCGCCGACGCGCTCGCCGACTCGGTGCACTCGATTGCCAGGGTTGGATCTGCGGGCCGCGGCGAT
This sequence comes from Mycobacteriales bacterium, assembly GCA_038256175.1. Lineage (GTDB taxonomy): Bacteria > Actinomycetota > Actinomycetes > Mycobacteriales > Mycobacteriaceae > Antrihabitans. Next base: position 32,596 of record JBBSKP010000012.1, on the reverse strand, counting down.
CCATTCCGGATGGCAACTCAGCTCGGGATGCCGCCCTGGAAAGTGAAGAAGGTGCAAGCTCTGGTGCGCGGCTGGAATCCGGACACGATCAATCTGGCCTTGCAGGTGGTGGCCCAGCTCAACGCCGACGTCAAGGGCGCCGCGGCCAACGCCGATTACGCCGTAGAGCACGCTGTCGAACGAGTGGTGGAACTTCGTGGTGCCCAGAACTGACCGGCGGCGAGGATTGCGCGCATGACTTTGCTGGTCGCCAATCGTGGCGAGATCGCGCTCCGGATCATTTCTTCGGCACGCGAACTCGGACTCGACACCGTCGCGGTGTACGCGGACGACGACGCGGATTGTCCGCACGTGCGCGCGGCGACCGAAGCCGTGGCGTTGCCGGGCTCTGGGCCTGCCGCGTATCTGGATCAGCAGGCGGTCCTCGCCGCGGCAGCGTCGAGCGGATGCGCGCTGGTACACCCGGGCTACGGATTCCTCAGCGAGAACGCGGATTTCGCGCAGGCATGTGCTGCGTCGGGTGTGACATTCGTCGGGCCCGATCCCCGGGTACTGCGCTTGTTCGGCGACAAGTCGGCCGCACGCTCGGCAGCGATCGAGGCGGGTATTCCGGTACTTCCGGCAACCGATGGCGGTGTGACGCTTGCACAGGTCGAGAGTTTCTTTGCGGACCATCCGAGCGGAGTCATGATCAAAGCACTCGCCGGTGGCGGCGGGCGTGGCATGAGGGCCGTTCGGACGAAATCCGAGCTGGCCGAGGCCTATCGGGCGTGCGCGGCAGAGGCGGCGTTGGGCTTCGGCAACGCAGATCTATTCGCCGAGGCATTGTGCGCCGGTGCCCGGCATATCGAAGTGCAGATCGTCGCCGCACCGGACGCGAACGGCGTCACAACTGCGCTCGCCCTCGGCGATCGCGATTGCAGTGTGCAGCGACGCAATCAGAAGCTCATCGAACTCGCACCGGTGCAGGGGCTGGACTCCGAAACTCGGCGCGGCTTACATGCCGCGGCTGCGGGGTTGTGTGCAACGGTCGGATATCGCGGGATTGCGACGGTCGAATTTCTGCTCACTGGAACAGCTTTCGTGTTCCTCGAGGTTAACCCGCGCATCCAAGTCGAACACACCGTCACCGAGGAAGTCACCGGCGTCGATCTGGTTGCTGTCCAACTCGCGATCGCCCGTTGCGCACAATTTGCCGACCTCGGTCTGCCTGCAGGGATCATCGCGATCGGTGCAGACATCTCCGGCAGCACTGCTGCGGCACGGGGTATCGCGATTCAGACCCGCGTCAACATGGAAACGATGACTCGCGCTGGAGAGGCGCTGCCGGCGTCGGGAACTCTGACGGCGTTCGCGGCGCCGTCGGGCCGAGGCGTCCGTGTCGACACGTTCGGACGTGCAGGTCTTACCCCGAGTCCGCGCTACGACTCCTTGATCGCCAAGGTGATCACCTCCAGCGCAGGCGATTTCGCTTCTGCGGTGCGCAAAGCAGACGCTGCTTTGGGGTCGTTTGTGATCGAGGGTATTGCGACGAACATCGAGCTGCTGCGGGCAGTGCTGTCCGACAAGGACTTTCGTGCAGAGTATGTGCACACTGGCTGGCTCGGTGAGCGGATCGGCGACCTCGCGGGGGTGGTAGCGGAACACCACGCGCATCCGCCTGCGCCCGTTCCCGAACTGCACGCGGACGAGGATGTGCTGCGCGCACATCTCGGCGCGACGGTTGTCGAGGTTGCGGCCGAAGGCGACCAAGTCCCCGCAGGCGCGGCGGTAGTCGTACTGGAATCGATGAAGATGCAGCACGTGATCGTCGCCCCCGATGCGATCGAGGTGGTCCGCCCGCTCGTCGCGCCTGGCCACGTCGTCGGTCCCGGCGATGCGTTGGTTGTATTGCGGCGCACTGGGTCCGGTGAGCCGGGAGCGCGAGCGATCGGCGTCGATCTGGACAGTGTTCGCGACGATCTCGCCGAGATCCGGACCAGGCACGACGCAACGCTCGATGCCGCGCGTCCGGCTGCGGTGGCAAAGCGGCACGGTCTGGGCAGGCGAACCGCACGAGAAAACCTCGACGATCTGGTTGACGACGGCAGCTTCGTCGAATACGGCCCGCTTGTCCTCGCTGCTCAACGCAGCAGGCGCAGCGAGCAAGACCTGATCGAGAACACTCCGGCCGACGGGCTGGTCGGCGGCGTTGCCACTATCGGCGCGTCCGAATTCGGCGCACGGGCAGCCGAGGTCGTCGTCATGTCGTACGACTACATGGTGCTCGCGGGTACGCAGGGCGCCCGCAACCACGCAAAGACCGACCGATTGCTGGATATCGCTGCCCGTAAACGGGTTCCACTCGTGCTTTTCGCGGAAGGCGGGGGAGGGCGGCCCGGCGACACCGATGCGGGCGCAGCCTTCGGCCTCGACCTCAACACGTTCCGTGCGACGGCCGCACTCAACGGCAAGGTGCCGCTCGTCGCCGTCGTGTCCGGGCGGTGCTTCGCCGGAAATGCCGCGCTGGCAGGGGTGTGCGACGTCATCATCGCAACGCCCGATGCGAACATCGGCATGGGCGGTCCGGCGATGATCGAAGGCGGGGGGCTCGGCACTTTCCGCCCCGAGGACATCGGTCCGATCGGGGTACAGCGGCGGAATGGGGTCGTCCATCTCGCTGCGCGCGACGATGAGCATGCTGTCGCTCTCGCCAAGCAGTATCTTTCGTACTTCCAGGGACCGGCCAGTGGTTGGGAAGCACCCGATCGTCGACTTGCTCGTCACGTCGTGCCCGAGAACCGTCTGCATGCCTACGACGTTCGTACCGCGATCACCGCGATCGCCGACGTCGGATCGGTTCTCGAACTTCGGCCCGACTACGGCGTCGGCATCGTCACGGCGTTGATCCGAGTAGAAGGCGTCGCGTACGGGCTAGTTGCCAACAGCAGCCATCACCTCGGCGGGGCGATCGACGCCGAGGCCGCAGACAAGGCGTCAGTCTTCCTGACGTTGTGTGAGGCGCATCGACTGCCGGTGCTGTCGCTGTGCGACACGCCCGGGTTCATGGTGGGTCCGGATTCGGACAAGGACGCGACGGTGCGGCGGTTCGGTCGTTTCTTCGTCGTCGGCGCGCAACTGACGGTGCCCTTCGGGATGATTATTCTGCGCAAGGGCTACGGCCTCGGCGCAATGGCGATGGCCGGGGGCTCGTTTCACGCACCCGAATTCTCGGTCGCTTGGCCAACGGGAGAGATCGGGCCGATGGGTCTGGAAGGCGCGGTCCGGCTCGGGTTCCGCAAGGAACTGGAATCCGTCGAGGATCTCGGCGAGCGCGACACTCTGTTCGGCCAGCTCGTCGCGATGGCGTATCAGCAGGGCAAAGCGCTGACCGCAGGGACGACATTCGAACTGGACGACGTCATCGACCCAGCTGATTCGCGCGTGTGGATACGGCGGCTGGGCGGTCGGACTCAGTAGAGCGGTGCTGTGACGTTCGGCACGGCAACGGGTGCGATGTCCGCAGACACCAAAAAGCCGCCGCAGTCCGATGACCACGGCGGCTATGCGTCAGCTTGATAGATCAGAGCTTGTTGAAGGCCAGCGAGAGCGCCGACTTCTTGTTGGCAGCCTGGTTGGCGTGGATTACGCCCTTGCTGGCTGCCTTGTCGAGCTTGCGGCTTGCGGAAAGCAGCAGGCTACCGGCCTTTTCCTTGTCACCTGCGGAAGCGGCTTCACGGAACGAGCGGATCGAGGTACGCAGCGCCGACTTCACCGACTGATTGCGCAAACGGCTCGCCTCGTTGGTACGGATTCGCTTCACCTGGGACTTGATGTTGGCCACGCGTAATTCCTCTGTCTTTGCTAATGGGGATCGAGAAAGTCGTAAGTTCTGGGCGTCTAGGACACCGACGGTCGAGAATACCAGGCTGAGCGCGTGGTACTCAAACCGCACGCCAGCTGGCGCACGATTCGAGAATTTAACGTCGGCCTCCCTGCCTGTACGGGCGGAATGTAGCAACATGGCCGAATGAGCACCCGAGGGTCCACGAGATCTCCCAGGACAGCCCGCCCGCGAGTCAGGACAAACGCTGCCACCACCCGCGTCTTCGACGGATACGACGTGGTGGGGCGGTACGGTCTCGCATTCGACGAGATGTTCGATCAGGACGGGAAGGTCCGGGCACCGTACAAGGGGATTTACGACGCCCTCGCACCCACCGACGTCGACGACCTCGCCGCCCGCGCCGATGCACTCGGCCGTGCCTTCGTCGACCAGGGGATCACGTTCTCGCTGTCGGGCCAGGAGCGCCCCTTCCCGCTCGACCTCGTTCCGCGAGTTATCGCCGCTGCCGAATGGACACGCCTCGAAAAGGGCATCAAGCAGCGTGTGAAGGCGCTGGAGATGTTCCTCGCCGACGTCTACGGCGAGCAGACGATTCTGCGGGACCTGGTCATTCCCAAGCGTCTCGTGACCTCCTGTGAGCACTTCCATCGCGAAGCCGCCGGGTTCGTACCACCGAACGGGGTGCGGATCCACGTCGCCGGCATCGACCTCGTCCGGGACGAGAAGGGCGTCTTTCGCGTGCTGGAGGACAACCTCCGCTCGCCATCCGGTGTGTCGTACGTGATGGAGAACCGCCGAACCATGGCGAGGGTGTTTCCCGACCTCTTCTCCTCGCATCGGGTGCGCGCGGTAGGCGACTACGCGACGCACCTGCTGCGGGCGTTGCGGGCGTCGGCGGCGTTGAACGAGGCGGACCCGACGGTTGTGGTCCTGACTCCGGGCGTCGCGAACTCGGCGTACTTCGAGCACTCCCTGCTGGCACGTCAAATGGGCGTCGAGCTGGTCGAGGGCAGGGACCTCTTCTGCCGCGACAACATGGTCTACATGCGCACGACCGAGGGTGAACGCCAGGTCGACGTCATCTATCGCCGCATCGACGACGATTTCCTCGATCCGATGCAGTTCCGTCCGGACTCCGTCCTCGGTGTCGCCGGGCTGCTCAACGCGGCCAGGGCAGGCAACGTGGTCATCTCGAGTGCGGTCGGCAACGGCGTCGGGGACGACAAGCTCGTCTACACCTACGTGCCGACGATCATCGAGTACTACCTGAACGAAAAGCCGCTCATCGGCAACGTCGACACCTTCCGCTGCTGGCTCGCCGAGGAGCGTGAAGAGGTCCTCGACCGGATCGACGAACTTGTCATCAAACCTGTCGAAGGGTCGGGCGGTTACGGCATCGTCTTCGGACCGGATGCGTCGCCGAAGGAGCTCGAAGCGATCACGCGCAAGATCAAAGCGGACCCTCGCGGGTGGATCGCGCAGCCGGTGGTGCAGCTGTCAACGGTACCGACGAAGATCGGCGATCAGCTGGTCCCGCGGCATGTGGACTTGCGGCCGTTCGCGGTCAACGACGGCGACGACGTGTGGGTGCTGCCCGGCGGCCTGACCCGCGTTGCGCTGCCGGAAGGGTCGTTGATCGTGAACTCGAGCCAGGGTGGCGGCAGCAAAGACACCTGGGTATTGGCGAGCAAGACGTCCGAGGCCGAGCGCGAGCTCGCGGGCGAGGAACTCGTCGGTGAAACACTTGCACCGACTCAAGCCGAGCACGGACCGGAACTCACGTTCTCGCAATCACAGCAACAGCAACAGCAACAAACGATCGGCGGGTGACATAACCGTGCTGGCTCGAAATGCGGAATCGCTCTATTGGATCGGTCGCTACGTCGAGCGGGCGGACGACACCGCCCGAATTCTCGATGTCGCCGTGCATCAACTGCTCGAAGACGCCACGGTCGACCCGGACCGCACCTCTCGGCTGCTGTTGCGGGTGCTCGGAATCGAGCCACCGGACGGTGCACTCGATGTCTGGTCGGTGACCGAACTCGTCGCCTTCAGTCGTGATCACGGTGGGTCGATCGTCGACTCGATCTCCAATGCGCGAGAGAATGCCAGGGGCGCGCGCGAGGTCACATCCAGCGAGATGTGGGAGTGCCTCAACACCACCTACAACGGACTCGCCGACCGGGAACGGGCCGCGCGCCAACTCGGCCCGCACGAGTTCTTCCGCTACATCAAGGAGCGGGCCGCGATGTTCGCCGGGCTCGCCGACTCCACGTTGAGCCGTGACGACGGTTATCGGTTCTTGCTGCTCGGCCGGTCGGTGGAACGCGTGGACATGACGGTGCGGCTGCTGCTTTCGCGTGCCGGTGACCGGACGTCGTCACCTGCTTGGGTGACGGTCCTCCGTTCAGCAGGCGCGCACGACACCTATCTCCGCACGTATCGGGGCGCTCTCGACGCTCATCTGGTTGCCGAGTTCATCCTGCTCGACAGGCTTTTTCCGCGATCGGTATTTCATTCGGTACGCGTTGCCGAGCGGTGTCTCGAAGAGCTGGATCAACGACCGAACAGCCGGGTCGGAGCGCGGTACGAAGCGCAGCGCTTGCTCGGCCGGGCACGTAGTGAACTCGAGTTCCTTCCGCCGGGCGTTCTGCTCGAAGACTTGCAAGCACGCTTGCTGTCGTTGCAGGAAACCTGCCGCGAAGTCGGTGAAGCTGTTGCACTGCAGTACTTCCACGCAGCGCCATGGGTTGCGTGGACCGATGCCGGTCTTGGTAGCGGCATCTTGATCGGCGAAGTTGAAGGAGAGCTGTGAGCTGGCGGATGAGGGTTGTACACACCACCGGCTATGCGTACGACGCACCGGTGACGTCTTCGTACAACGAGGCGAGGTTGACGCCGAGGGCGGATTACCGGCAGAACGTGATTCTGAACCGGGTGGAGACGAATCCGGCGACCCGGTCCTACCGCTACCGCGACTATTGGGGTACCGCGGTCACGGCATTCGATTTGCATGCGCCGCATACCGAACTCGAAGTCACTGGATCGTCGGTTGTCGAGACCGAGCCTTTTGCGAAACCCGCCGAAGCGTGGTCGTGGGAAGACTTGAAGAGCGATGTCCTGCTCGATCGATTCGACGAATTACTTGTCCCGACCAAATACGTTCCGCGCGACCGCAAACTGGCGTCGGTGGCAAAACAATTGGCGAAAGGCGCTGATCCCGCCGAAGCCGTTGTCCTCGCGGCGAATTTCGTGCACGACGAAATGTCGTACATCACCGGTTCGACGTCGGTGCATACCTCGGCGATAGAAGCGTGGGACGAACGCAAAGGCGTATGCCAGGACTATGCGCATCTCACGTTGCTGCTACTGCGCAGTATGGGGATTCCGAGTCGCTATGTCTCCGGCTATCTACACCCGAAACCGAAAGCCGCGCTTGGCGAAACGGTCGCCGGTGAGAGCCATGCGTGGGTGGAGGCGTGGACCGGCGCATGGTGGGCCTACGACCCGACCAATGCCGTCGAAATCAACGAGCAGCACGTGTCGGTAGGTATCGGGCGCGATTATTCGGATGTGTCACCGTTGAAAGGTATTTATTCCGGAGGTGGCTCGACTGCACTCGATGTCGTTGTGGAGATCACGCGACTCGCGTAGCGTCCGTTGGGGTTATTTCGCGCCCAACCAGTCAGTGTCGCAACGCGGTTGAACGTTCCCGATTCTCCTACTCAACGAAGGTGGGCAGATGTCTCCAACGGCACAGGAATACGTCGAGAATGAACAGATCTCCAATGTGAAGAAATATGTCGCAGAAGGGCTCGGCACATTCCTGCTAGTGCTCGCCGGCGTGGGAACCGCGGTATTCGCCGGATCCCGGGTCGGTGCGCTCGGCATCGCGCTTGCCTTCGGATTGACGTTGCTATTCCTCGTTTACTCCATCGGTCCTATCTCCGGTTGCCATGTGAATCCGGCGGTGACGCTCGGTCAGCTGTTGCTCGGACGTCTGTCGGCAGTGAACGCAGCGATCTACATGGTTGCCCAGATAGTCGGGGGATTCGTTGCCGGTGTCGTGATTTTCGCTGTCGCGAAAGGCAATCCGGGCTATGACCGGGCGGCGAACGGCCTCGCCGCGAACGGCTGGGGGAAACACAGCCCGTCCGCGATCTCCGGACCACTCGGGGGGATTGTTCAGAACGGCTACGGTATCGCTGCCACCATCATCATCGAGGTAGTGCTGACCGGTGTTCTGGTCTTCGTTGTGCTGGCCTCGACCGATCAGATCTCCGACGTACCGCTGGCCGGCCTGTCGATCGGCTTGACGCTCACCGTCATTCACCTCGTGTCGATCCCGATCGACTACACGTCCGTCAACCCGGCACGCAGTCTCGGAGTTGCTCCGTATCAGGACGGTGCGCTGGCGCAGGTATGGCTGTTCATCGTGTTCCCGCTGGTCGGTGGCGCGCTTGGCGCGTTGGTCTACGGCGGGTTGTTCGGCCGCTCGCGCGACATCCAGAGCTGATCAGCTCGCCCGAGGGGCGAGACCGCCTCAGCGCCAGCTGTATTCGTTGACGAGGCGGCCCGCTACCTGATCGAACACACTCCGGTCGAGGATGGCCCCCTCACGGCGGATTCCACCCTCGGGCACATCGAGTACACGGTCGAGTCGAACCCAACTGGGCCGGCCTTCGTGATCCCAGGGCCCGCTGCCGATCGAGGTCCAGTTCCTGTCGGTGTCGCGACCGGGATTCGACGACAGCATCAGACCGAGCAGCGTGGTGCCGTCGCGTCCGACGACGAGGACAGGCCGATCCTTGCCGTGTGTCGCGTCCTCTTCGAACGTCACCCACGTCCACACGATCTCGCCCGGATCCGCCCTGCCGTCGAGTTGGGGGGCGTAGACCACGCGGCGTGCCCGCTGCGCGGTCGGCACAGCGTTCGATGCGACTGGTCGTACCGCGATACCGGGTCCACGCTTGACGCCGCTGCCGCCGACCTTGGGGAGCACGCCCGACTTCTGCAACCGTTCGAACAGCTTGGGAGCCTGATTGCGGACCAACTTCGGGCCTTGCTCCTTGGCGATGTTGGTGAGCTGCTTACCGATTGCGTTCCAAGGTCCGGCCATAGGCTCCCAGCTTAGTAGCGCGGTGGGATGTTCTCACCTGGTCCCGCTGTGAGATGAGACGGCCAACTCGGCCGATCGCGGGTTCGGATCTGCCCGTAACCAAGATCACACCCGGAGCTCGAGGCGGTGCTGGTCTGCCGGCGACGCACAACGCCGAGGTCAGCCCTGTCGGCAACCTGTGAGATTCTGGGGTATAGCGCCGCGCGATGCTGTGCCGCGTTCCATGCCTAGGAGTATCCGATTAGTAGCTTCGCCGATACGACGTTCACCGATCCTGCGCGGATCCGGAACTTCTGCATCATCGCGCATATCGACCACGGCAAGTCGACGCTCGCGGATCGGATGTTGCAGATCACCGGCGTTGTCGATCCGCGCCAGATGCGCGCCCAGTACCTCGACCGCATGGACATCGAGCGTGAGCGCGGCATCACGATCAAAGCGCAGAACGTTCGACTGCCGTGGGTTGTCGACGGCGAAGAGTATGTAATGCACCTCATCGACACGCCCGGCCACGTCGACTTCACCTACGAGGTCTCGCGTGCGCTGGAAGCCTGTGAGGGTGCGGTGTTGCTCGTCGACGCGGCACAGGGCATCGAAGCGCAGACGCTGGCGAACCTGTACCTGGCGCTCGAGAAAGAACTGACGATCATTCCGGTGCTCAACAAGATCGACCTGCCGGCCGCCGATCCGGACCGCTATGCCGAGGAGATCGCGCACATCATCGGGTGCGAACCCGATTCGGTGCTGCGGGTGTCCGGCAAGACCGGCGTCGGCGTAAAAGAGCTGCTGGACCATGTAGTTGCCGAGATCCCCGCGCCCATCGGCGATCCCGATGCGCCGTCGCGAGCAATGATTTTCGACTCGGTGTACGACGCGTACCGCGGTGTCGTCACCTACGTCCGCGTCGTCGACGGCAGGATCACGCCGCGCGAGAAGGTCAAGATGATGTCGACCGGTTCGACTCACGAGCTGGTCGAGGTCGGCATCGTGTCGCCCGAGCCGAAGGCGACCATCGGCCTCGGTGTCGGCGAGGTTGGCTACCTCATCACCGGTGTGAAGGACGTCCGGCAGTCGAAGGTCGGTGACACGGTTACCGCAGCCCGCAACGGCGCAACCGAGGCATTGACCGGCTACCGCGAGCCACGCCCGATGGTCTACTCGGGCCTTTATCCCGTGGACGGCTCCGACTATCCGGACCTGCGCGACGCATTGGACAAGCTCCAGCTCAACGACGCGGCATTGACCTACGAGCCGGAGACGTCGGTGGCGCTCGGCTTCGGCTTCCGCTGCGGATTCCTCGGGCTTCTGCACATGGAGATCACCAGGGAGCGGTTGGAACGCGAGTTCGACCTGGACCTGATATCGACGGCACCCAACGTCGTGTACCGCGTCGAGATGGAAGACGGCACCGAGCACGTTGTCACCAACCCGTCGTACTGGCCCGAAGGCAAGGCTCGCCGGGTGCTCGAGCCGATCGTCAAGTGCACGATCATCACGCCGAGCGAGTTCATCGGGTCGATCATGGAGTTGTGTCAGGGGCGGCGCGGCGAGCTCGGCGGGATGGACTACCTGTCGGAGACGCGCGTCGAGCTTCGGTACACGCTTCCGATGGCCGAGATCATCTTCGACTTCTTCGATCTGTTGAAATCGCGCACCAGGGGCTACGCCAGCCTCGACTACGAAGAGTCGGGCGAGCAGGAATCGGATCTGGTGAAGGTCGACATCCTGTTGCAGGGAGAGGCGGTCGACGCGTTCAGTGCAATCGTGCACAAGGACGCCGCAGGCGCGTACGGCAACAAGATGACCTCCAAGCTGCGCGAACTCATCCCACGCCAGCAGTTCGAGGTGCCGATCCAGGCCGCGATCGGCGCGAGGATCATTGCGCGCGAGAACATCCGGGCGATCCGCAAGGACGTACTCGCGAAGTGCTACGGCGGTGACATCAGCCGTAAGCGCAAGCTGCTCGAGAAGCAGAAGGAAGGCAAGAAGCGGATGAAGACGATCGGCCGCGTCGAGGTTCCGCAGGAAGCCTTCGTCGCCGCGCTGTCATCGGACTCCGACAAGCCGAAGAAGTAGACCTGATCACGGAGACGCCATGCAGACCTGGTTGACGAGCACGCTGAGCATCGAATTGCCGATCATCGGCGCTCCGATGGGCGGCCGTTCCGGTGGCGTGCTTGCCGGTGAGGTGTCCAAGGCCGGCGGACTCGGGATGCTCGGCGCGGCGCGATACACCACTCCCGATTGGATCGTCGCGGAGTCGGCCGTCGCGCGAGATATAGGCGGCGTCTTCGGAATCGGTCTGATGACATGGTCGCTGGATGAGGACGACAGCCTGCTCGAGGCCGCGATTGCCGAACGGCCCAGCGTGATCGCGTTGTCCTTCGGCGATCCGGCGCCCTACGTTGCCCGGGTCCATAATGCGGGCATCATCGCTATGGCTCAGGTCAACACGATCGACGATCTCCGGATAGCCGAGCGGGCGGGCGTCGACGTCGTCGTCGCACAGGGCGGCGAGGCGGGCGGCCACACCGGCCGAATCGGCACCCTTCCCTTGCTGCAAGAGCTGCTGGACGCGACCGACCTGCCTGTTCTGGCTGCCGGTGGTATCGCGACCGGGCGAGGCCTCGCGGCAGTGATCGCCGCAGGTGCCGATGGCGCTCTTGTCGGAACGGTCTTGTTGGCCAGCCCGGAGACGATCGGGCCGGATTACGCGCGTGACCGCGTGCTTGCCGCGCGCAGTGCCGACACCGTCTACACCTCGGTGTTCGATCAGGCGCGGCACCAGCCGTGGCCGACACGCTGGGGTGGCCGCGCGATTACAAACCAGTTCAGCGAGAAGTTCCACGACGCGTCCGTCGATGAAGACGTTCTCGTCGATGCCTACGATCCGGCAGATCCCGATCTGGGCGTTGTCTACGCCGGGCAGGCTGCGGGCATGGTCACCGCCGCGCACCCGGCGGGGGAGATCGTGCGTGGCATCGCCGCGCAAGCCGAAGCACTGCTGAAGCGATTCGGTTAGACGCGCGGAGACGTTGGCGTGTCGCCGGCTTCGTGGCCTGCAACGACAGTCCGATAGTGAATTCAATCACTCGAAATACCACGCTCCCAACGGCTTAGACGCTATGTTGGCAACGCATGCGATGCCCCGCAGTCCCGATTTCGGTGTCGTTGACGCCGGCCAGCAGGACTTCTGGTGCTGTGGCTGGTGGCCACAGTTGTCGCTTGGTGGCCGAACGTTCGCTTCGACGCTGGGGTGAGGAGCTGTTCCCATGGTGGTAACAGATGTTGGGTCGCACGGTCGGTTACGTCGGCTGACGCAGGCCGCAATCCATGCCGACTCGGCGATAGTCCACGCCGAGGAAGTCGCAATCAAATCGACTCAGGTCCTCGACGATCTCGGGTTGATCGTCGAGCGCCTCGACCCGTCGGTAGACCGGCTCGACGACTTGATCGACGAATGCCGCCGTGAGATTGCCGGTATCGGCAACACTCGGCGCGACATTCATTCGATCGTCGAACAGATCGGTCGTATCTTCGATCTGATCGAGTGGGCGTTGACGCCTGCTTACGTGGCTCGCGACCAGATCGCCCGAGTCGGTTACGTCGTCGCAGACGTCCGGCGGATGGTCATCGCACGCGTCGGTCCGCCGCAGCAACCGTTGCCGCAGCCGATCGATCTCGCGGAGGTTCGCCGCCTCGCAGGTTGACATGGAGCATGTGGTCCCCTGACTCAGCTGGCTGGGGTGAGGGGACCATTCACTCCGTTCGCTTGGATCAGGTCGGGCTGTGAGCGGGCTTGAATACCCCTGCTTTTTCAGCCTCTTCGGCGCGGATCACGTGCACAACCGCGTTGATCAGCGCCAAATGTGTGAACGCCTGTGGGAAGTTGCCGAGGTGCCGACCGGTCTTGGTATCGATTTCCTCGGCGTAGAGCTTGAGCGGGCTGGCGTAGCCGAGCAGCCGCTCGCAGAGCCGCTTCGCGCGATGCAATTCGCCGATCTCCACCAGCGCCGACACCAGCCAGAACGAGCAGATCGTGAACGAGCCCTCCTCCCCGGACAGTCCGTCGTCGGTCGTGTTGACGCGGTAGCGCAGGACAAGACCGTCTTCGGTCAACTCGTCGGAAATCGCGAGCACAGTTGCGCGTACTCGATGGTCGTGTGCCGGCAGGAAGCGGAGGAGTGGCACCAACAGCAGAGACGCGTCGAGCGAATCGTTGCCGTACGACTGCGTGAATACCCCACGCGAATCGACGCCGTTGGCCAAAATGTCGGCCTTGATCTCGTCGGCTAGCTCGTTCCACTCTTGGGCGTAGCTGGTCTCGCCGTGCAACGTGGCGAGCTTCGAGCCGCGGTCAAGGGCGACCCAACACATGACCTTCGACGACGTGAAGTGTTGCGGCTCGCCCCGGACTTCCCAGATTCCGCGGTCAGGCTTACGCCAGTGCTTGATGGCCTCCTCGACCTGGCGCTTGAGCAACGGCCACAACGTCTCCGGTACCTGTTCGCGCGAGCGCACATGGAGGTAGACCGAGTCGAGCATGGTGCCCCATATGTCGTGCTGTTCCTGGTTGTAGGCACCGTTACCGATGCGCACCGGCTGTGCTCCGTCGTAACCCGACAGGTGGTCGAGCTCCTGCTCTTCGAGGGTTCGCTCGCCGCCGATCCCGTACATCACCTGCAGCGGGTTCGTGTTGCCGTTCTCGCCTCGACTCACATCCGAGATGAACGCAAAGAAGTCGTTGGCTTCACGGTCGAGGCCCAATGTGTACAGGCCCCACAAGGCAAATGTGGAGTCGCGAACCCAGGCGTAGCGGTAGTCCCAGTTGCGCTCGCCGCCAGGGGTTTCGGGCAAAGATGTGGTGGACGCCGCGAGCAGGGCGCCGGTGGGCGCGTACGTGAGGCCTTTGAGGGTGAGGGCGCTGCGCTGCAGGTAGCCGCGCCACGGGTGGTCGGGGAACCTGCCTATCGTGATCCACTGGCGCCAGCATTCGGCGGTCTTCCACATCTTTGTGGTCGCGTCGTCGAACGTCTGCGGCGCGGGAAGCTCCGACCAGGACAGTGCGACGAAAGCCCTGTCGCCCTCCGACATTCGGGTGCGCGCGCGAGCCTCACGACCCTCGAGGCCAAGGCGCAGATCGGTGGTCAGCTTGAGGGTGGGGTGGTCGCCGATGCTGTCGGCGCTGCAGGTTGCAGTGGCCTCCTCGTAAACCTTGCCGGTGTACTCCCAGTTCGCGGGCTCGCGGTGGTAGTCGAACGCCGGTTCGCAGCTCATTTCGAGCTCCACTGTCCCGCTCACGCATTTCACAGTGCGCAGGAGTATGTGCTCCGCATCCCAGTCCATCGGTGTGCGCCGGTGGGTCTTGGAGCGCTGGTCGGTGTTGTGCCAGGCGCCGAGGACGAGCGTATCGCGAATGATCAGCCAGCCAGTCTCGGTTTGCCATGTCGTTTCGACGATCAGGCCACCCGGAAGATAGCGACGCGCGGCAGGAACGTTCTGTCCGTACGGACCGATGCGGAAGTGTCCAGCGCTGCGGTCGAGGATCGCGCCGAAGATGCTCGGTGAGTCGGGGCGAGGTACGCACATCCACTCGACGGCGCCGTTGCGGGCGATCAAGCAGGTCGTTTCGCAGTCGGAGAGGAATGCGTAGTCGTCGATCGGCGGAAAAGTGCTGCGGTGCGGCTGAACGACGGCGAGGGCCTTGCCTGTGAGCGCGAAACCGGGCTCGTCGCTGGCGTCGGCTATGTCTGTCACTGAGCCGTCGGCATCTGCAGTCACTCGCTCTTGCTCATCGAATGGAGGCATTTGCATATCATCAACCCACGCGGGCGCCTCGTCCATGCGAATGCGAGTTCTTGTAGGGCGCGCCGTTACCCTGACGGAGTGCATCGGATCGCAGGTTGGTGGGACGGACTCGAACTGTGGGTCGTCGGGCTCCCGTTCATACCGCAATTCATCGTCGTACTAGCCGTGATGATCCCGGTCAGCTTCGCCATCGCGTGGGTGTTGGAGCGAGTGTTGATCGGCGTCCTGCGCTTGCTCGGCCGCGACTCCAAACCTGAAGCCCAGCTATCCGAAAAGGTGGGCTGATGCCCCAATCCCGCGTGACCCTTGCCCTGATCGCCCTGATCACGCTCGTCATCATCGCCTGGCTGCTGGCCCGATAGCGGCTACGATTCGCCGCCGTCGCCATCACGATTGACCCTCCAATCGGCGAGTTTGCTCGTGATGTTCGACATCGCCTCGTTGAGTCCTTGGCCGACGGTTTCGACTGCAGATCCGAAGTCGCGACCGACGTCGCGGACGGTACGGATCAGCGGATCTTCTGACTGGTCGAAGGTGTCCTTGTAACTGCGTGCGGCACCACGAATTTCGGCTCCGATCGAGGTCGACTTGTCGTCCTCGCGCTTGGGGTACTCACCGGCGAGAATTGTTCGATAGTCGCCGTTTCTGACCCATTTGCGCAGTTCGGCGGCGCGGAGTACCGAGAACGGGTGTGACTGCAGCTCGAGATTGAGCAGCTTCAGGACACCGTCGCGTAGGTCGCCGGAGGCGTCGTACTCGGCAGCCTGATCCAGGAACGCCGCCGAGTTCATCGATGCGAGCCGGGGTCCACCCGCCAGCTTCATGTGCACCCTGATCGCAGCATCGGGATCCTGCCCGCAGAGCAGTCCGCAACGGTCTCCCGAAAGCTCGGATTTGCGGCTCCACTCCATCAACGCGGCGACGATCGCACGCAACGCCCAGCCACCAATCGGCATCCAGCCGATGCTTCCGGCAATCCGCATGAGGTGCAGCAGAATTGTGCGATAGACGGCATGGCCGGACAGCGCATGGCCAAGTTCGTGTCCGATGACGAACCGCAGTTCTTCGTAGTCCATCAAGTCGAGCAGGGCGGTCGTCAGCACGACGAACGGTCGATCCATGCCGATGGTCAAGGCGGTGGGACGCGGATCCTGCAGGACGAAAAACTCGGGCGTGGTGTCGGCATCGAGGATCTCGAGGCAGTCGCTGCGCAGGTGATCGATGCTTTGGAACTGACGATTGTCGACCCGCACCGCGGTAGCGAGATAGAGCAACCGGTGCTGACGCTCACGGAACAGGCCGGCCATCGTTTTGAGAACGGTGTCGAAGCCGGACAGCGAACGCAGTGTCACCAGCGCTGTGCGGTCCGCCGGATGCTCCCAAGCGCGTGAGCTGATGCCTGGCAGTCGGATTCGAGTTCGATCTGGACTATCGGTCATGTTTTCGGTTCCCCCATATTGGCTAGCCACTGGCTATCACCGATTCGAGCGGATCGTCTGGCTCTGCTACAGTCTGCCGCGTGTCTGTCGTTGTCGTACACCAGGTCCGCCATCGTTTGGCGTTGATCGCTGTCGGCATGCTCGCGGTCGCCGACATCGACTGTCGCTGATCGATTTGCCGCGCCGGCACGAGCTGTCGAATTCCTGATCGGTTCGCCAGTTTCTGCCCCGGTAGCCGCTTTCACCACTCCACATTCGGCGATACGCGCTGCCCGCATCAAAACTCGCTACAGCCACCATCGCACTTTCCTGAAAGGCGCTTCTGCTATGAGACGCAGATCTCGATATTTTGCCACCGCTGTTGCCGTCATCGGCGCCGTCACACTCACCGCGTGCAGCGGCGGCTCCAGCGATACGGTCGGCGGCGACACCGGATCGGGCGACGGCACTGGGGGCACCATCAACCTCTTCGCGTATGCAGTTCCGAAGCCTGGATTCGGCAAGATCATCCCGGCATTCGAGGCGACCGACGCTGGTAAGAACGTCAAGATTCAGGACTCCTACGGCGCTTCGGGCGACCAGTCGCGCAAGGTGAAGGACGGTGCCGAAGCGGACGTCGTCAACTTCTCCGTCGAGCCCGACATCACCCGCCTCGTCGACGCAGGCCTTGTCGACGCGAACTGGAACGCAGACGCCAACAAGGGCATCCCGTTCGGTTCGGTCGTCACCATCGTCGTTCGGCAGGGCAACCCGAAGAACATCCAGACGTGGGACGACCTGCTCAAGCCCGGCGTCGAAGTTGTCACTCCGAACCCGTTCAGCTCGGGCTCGGCGAAGTGGAACCTGCTTGCGCCGTACGCCGACAAGAGCGAGGGCGGCAAGAACCCGCAGGCCGGCCTCGACTACCTGAGCCAGCTTGTCGGTAACCACGTCAACGTGCAGCCGAAGTCGGGCCGCGAAGCGACCGAGACCTTCCTGCAGGGCACCGGTGACGTACTGCTCAGTTACGAGAACGAGGCGCTGTTCGCCGAGCGCAACGGTGACCCGGTCGAGCACGTCACGCCCGCGACGACTTTCAAGATCGAGAACCCGGTTGCCGTAGTCAAGATCAGCAAGAACTTGACCAAGGCGACGGCGTTCAAGGACTTCCTATTCACCAAGGATGGTCAGAAGTTGTGGGCAGAGGCCGGCTTCCGTCCGGTCGATCCTGAGGTCGCCAAGGAATTCGCGGCCGATTTCCCGGCGCCGGCAAAGCTGTGGACCATCGCTGACCTGGGCGGTTGGAAGCAGGTCGACAATGAGCTGTTCTCGAAGGACACCGGGTCGATCGCCAAGATCTACGACGCGGCGACGAAGTAACGGATCTGGGACACTAGAGCAGTTGTGACTACTACAGACGCGGCGGTTCCCCGGGTCGGGTCGGCATTGCCCGCCCCCGGTTCCGGGGTCCCGCTGAAACCCCCGAAAGCCCGCTGGCTGCGCATCACCGGCACTGTCGGTCCGCTCGGTATCGCTGTCGCGGTGCTCTGGCTCAGCATCATCGTGCTGCTGCCCCTCGCCGCCTTGACGGTGGCGTCGTTCGATGACGGTCTCAGCGGATTTTGGGATGCTGTGACCGCGCCTGTTGCGCTCGCGTCGTTGCGGGTCACCATTTTCGTCTCGCTTGTCGTTGCGGTCATCAATGTGGTGATGGGCACTCTCATCGCGTGGATACTCGTTCGCGACGAGTTCCCTGGCAAGCGGATCGTGAACGCGCTCATCGACCTGCCGTTCGCGCTGCCCACGATCGTCGCAAGCATCGTGCTGCTGTCGCTGTACGGCCCCGAGAGCCCTATCGATATCCAGCTCAATGCCACGCAGCCCGGTCTCATCGTCGCGTTGGCCTTCGTCACGTTGCCATTCGTCGTCCGCTCCGTTCAGCCTGTGCTGATCGAGGCGGACCGGGAGGTGGAGGAGGCTGCCGCGTCGCTGGGCGCCGACAACTGGACCACCTTCCGCACGATTGTGTTGCCGGCTCTTGCGCCGTCAGTGCTCAGCGGCGCAGGCCTTGCGTTCGCACGGGCAATCGGGGAATACGGCTCTGTTGTGCTCATCGGCGGAAACATCCCCCGCAAGACTCAGATGGCGCCGCAGTACATTCAGCAGCAGATCGAGATCGATCGGCCGGTCAATGCCGCCGCGGTGTCGGTTGCCTTGCTATTGATCTCGTTTGCGACGCTATTGGTGCTGCGGTTGGTCGCCGAGCGGAGCCTGCGCAAACAGGAGCAGGCGCCGTGAACGTGACGACTCGTGCCCGAATTCTGATGCGCACCGCCGCACTCGGATATCTTTTCATCCTGGTGCTCTTACCTATCGCACTGATCGTGTGGCGCACGTTCGAACACGGAATTATCGCGTTCTTCGATTCGATCAGTACACCCGCCGCGATCTCGGCGCTGAATCTGTCGCTGTTGATCGTCGCAATCGTGGTGCCGCTCAATGTGATCTTCGGTGTCGTCACGGCAATTGCCTTGGTACGCGGGCGCTTTCCCGGCCGCGGATTGATTCAAGGGATCGTGGATCTGCCGTTCGCGGTCTCGCCGATCGTCGTTGGTGTGTCACTGATTCTGTTGTGGGGCGTCAACGGGTGGTTCGGGGGAATCGAAAATCTCGGCTTCAAGGTGATTTTCGGTTTGCCTGGAATGGTCCTTGCGACGATCTTCGTCACCCTGCCGTTCGTGGTTCGCGAAGTCGAGCCCGTTCTGCACGAGATCGGTGATGACCAGGAGCAGGCCGCTGCCACGCTCGGGGCATCGAAGTGGCAGACGTTCTGGCGCATCACGTTGCCCGCAATTCGTTGGGGACTCACTTACGGTGTCGTGCTCACAGTTGCCCGATCGCTCGGTGAGTTCGGCGCGGTGATCATGGTCTCGTCGGGATTTCCCGGCGTTTCCCAGACGCTCACGCTGCTCGTGCACGCCCGTTATATCGACGACCACAACACATTCGGCGCCTATTCGGCGGCGACCTTACTGATGGGCATTGCGGTCATCGTCTTGCTACTCATGACCTTGCTCGACCGTAAGAGGGAGACATCCCAGTGATCAGTGCCGGAGGCAAGAAATGATTACGGTGACCGGTGCAAACAAGCACTACGGAGATTTTGCCGCACTGAACAATGTCACCCTCGACATCCCGTCGGGTTCGCTGACCGCTCTGCTCGGACCGTCGGGGTCCGGCAAGTCGACGCTGCTGCGCTCGATCGCCGGCCTGGAGACGCTCGATTCCGGCATCGTTGTCATCGCAGGCAAGGACGTCACCAGGGTGTCGCCACAGAAGCGTGACATCGGCTTCGTGTTCCAGCACTATGCGGCGTTCAAGCACATGACGGTTCGCGACAATGTCGCGTTCGGTTTGAAGATCCGTAGGCGGCCGAAGCCAGAGATTGCCAAGCGCGTCGACGAACTCCTCGAGATCGTTGGGCTGGAAGGCTTTCAGCATCGTTACCCAGCGCAGCTTTCGGGTGGACAGCGGCAGCGCATGGCACTGGCTCGCGCTCTCGCGGTCGATCCGCAGGTGCTGCTTCTCGATGAGCCGTTCGGTGCGCTCGACGCCAAAGTCCGTGCGGATCTTCGTACTTGGCTGCGACGTCTGCACGAAGAGGTGCACGTGACGACGGTTCTCGTGACACACGATCAGGAGGAGGCGCTCGACGTCGCCGACCGGATCGCGGTGTTGAACAAGGGCAGAATCGAGCAGGTCGGGACTCCCGAAGATCTCTACGACCGCCCGGCGAACGATTTCGTGATGTCCTTCCTCGGTGAGGTGGCAAAGCTGAACGGACATCTGGTGCGTCCGCACGATATTCGCGTGGGTCGTGATCCTGAGATGGCGCAGGTCCAGTTGGAGGGCACCGCCGAATCGGCAGGGGTTACCAGGGCGATCGTCGAGCGCGTCGTGCACTTGGGCTTCGAAGTTCGGGTCGAATTGCGCAATGCCGCAACAGGAGACCACTTCACGGCGCAGGTCACTAGGGGTGACAGCGAAGCTCTCGGCCTACAGGAGGGCGAGACCGTGTTCGCGCGGGCCACTCGTATTCCGGAATTGCGTTCGCACGACCCCGCACCGCCGACCACTGACCCGGTTATCGCTGCGATCTGACCAGACCCCAGGTGAGCAGCAGGGCGACTCCGAGTAGCGCGCCGACAAAGGAAACGAGTCCTGCCCAGTCGTGGCCGCCGAAGGCGATTCCGGCCGCCGCGCCGGCGATCGAGCTGCCGACGTAGTAACTGAACAGGTATAGCGAGGACGCCTCGGCGCGGTGTTGCAGGGCTATAGCGCAAACCCATGCGCTTGCGACGGAGTGGGCCGCAAAGAAGCCAGCGGTGAAGAGGAGCACGCCGATCACCACTGTGGCAAGCGTGTCCGGCAGCGTGATGGCCAGGCCGACGGCAGCGACCACGACCGATGCCGTCAGCACGAGCGGCTTTCCGAAACGGTCTGCCCAGTTGCCCGCTGCGGCTGAGGAGAACGTGCCGGCGAGGTAGAGCACGAAGACGAGTCCGACTATTCCCTGTGGCAGTCCGAACGGCTCGTCCATCAGGCGATAGCCGAGGAAGTTGTAAACCGAGACGAACCCGCCCATCAAGACGAAGCCGAGTCCGAACAAGAACAGCAGCGCCGGGTTTCGGAGGTGTCCGCGCAGATGGGCGAACGTGGCGGTGACGCTGACATGTTTGGGCCGGAAGTGTCGCGACTGCGGTAGCAACCGCACGAACGCGAGAGAGCAGAGCAGTGCGGCAATGGCCGCGAATTCCATTGCCCAGCGCCACGATGTGTCGTCGAGGGCGAACGACGGGACGAGGCGTCCGAGTAGGCCGCCGAGCGTTGTGCCTGCGATGTAGCTGCCCATCGCAGCTCCCAGGGACCTGCCGTGAACTTCCTCGGCCAAATACGCCATTGCCACCGCGGGAACCCCGGCAAGCGCGATGCCTTGCAATGCGCGACCTGCCAGCAGGACGTCGATGCTCGGGCTCAGCGGCAACAGCAATCCGATCAGCGACGATGTGGCGGCGGAAATCGCCATGACTTTCGTGCGCCCGAAGCGCTCGGACAGGACGCTTGCCGGAATTATCGCCAGCGCAAGGAAACCGGTGGTTGCGGACACGGCGAGCGCCGACGTGGCGGGGGAGACGCCGAAGTACTCGGAGAAGGTAGGCAGGACGGCCTGCGCGCTGTACATCGACATGAACGTGGCGAGTCCGGCGGCGAACAATGCGAGTGACACGCGCCGGTAGCCGCGAGAGCCGTGTTTGTGCGGCTCCTCGGTTGCGGCTTGGGCTAGCTGGGTGGTCATCGATCCTCCTTGTAAAGATCGTGACCGACGCCGCTATCAAACGGAAATGAATCATTTGAGATAGAATGATGCGTCATATGCATAAGGGGGTTCGGATGCTCGGCGACGACCTGAACTGGTTCATCACCCTCGCGGAATCCCAGCAGATGACGGAATCCGCGCAGCGCTTGCACATGGCACAGCCGACGCTGTCACGGATGTTGGCCCGCCTCGAACGGCAATTGGGCGCAGAACTCTTCGATCGCAGGGGAAAGCGGCTCTCGCTCAACATGTTTGGCCGGGTTTACTACGAGCATGCGCGACGAGCGCAGGCCGAATTGGCCGCTGCGCAACGAGAGATCGCGGATCTCAGCAGCCCGTCGTTGGGGACGGTGCGGCTGTCGTTCCTGCATTCGTTCGGTGTATCGCTGGTACCGCAGTTGATCGGCAGCTTTCGCGAACAATCGCCTCGGGTGTCGTTCGCGCTGGCGCAAGACGCAGCGGATGTCGTCACCCAGTCCGTCGCGGCGGGTGTTGCCGATCTTGCAATCGTGTCGCCGCAGCCCGCGGGAACTGGCGTGGCCTGGCGCCGCTTGTTCCGGCAGCACCTCGCGTTGGCGGTGCCGGGCAACCATCCGATTGCGCTACGTCGGCAGGTTGCCTTGGCGGAAGTCGCCGACGAGCCGTTCATCACGATGCATCCGGATTTCGGTATGCGTCGAATTCTCGAAGAGCTCTCTGCTGCAGCGTATTTCCGCCCACGAATTACCTTCGAGTCGAGCGAAACTCACACGGTCGCGGGATTAGTTGCCGCTGGACTCGGGGTTGCCGTGCTGCCGGTGGAAGATAATCCGCAGCTGCAGCCCGGGCTCGTGCTCGTTCCATTGACCGACGAGGGCGCGGGCCGCGATGTCGGGCTGATCTGGAACCCGGACGTCGCTCCATCGCGTCCGGTGCGGGCATTCCGGGACTTCGTCATCGAGCGTGCGACAAAGTAGAGAAGGTCAGGCGGACAGGCGAATCTGCTCCGTCCGCGCAACCGCTGCGGAATAGCGATCCAGCACAACATCGACAAGCAATGGGTGCGCTCCAATTGTGGCAGCATGCTCGACGTGCGGCGCGGCGTCGATCACTCGGTCGGTCAGCAAGCCTGGCGCGAGAAACCATGGTGCGACAACGATCCGGTGCGCGCCACGGAATTGCAGAGTCGAGATTGCCTGTGCGACCGACGGTTGCGCCGAGGTGGCAAAGCAGGTGACGGCGTCCCACCGGGTGCCGGCTGTGAGACGGCGTGCGATCGCGCGCGTCCGAATATTCGCGGCTTCAGAGGACGACCCGACAGCGGCAAGCGCAATCCCGAGCCGATCTCGGTTATCCGCACCGGTTTCGGCGATGCGGTGTCGGACGACGGCGAGCAGGCGGTCGTCGGCGCCGAGGACATCCGCCTGTTCGAGCGCCATGTTCGGATGCCGAGCCTGTGTCGCAGCGAGCAGCCCCGGCAAGTCGACGCGAGCGTGGAATGCACTGCCGAGCAACAGCGGAACTACCACCGCGGCCCGATAACCGTCCGCCGCGACGCTATCGATGACCTGATCGACCGACGGCGCGTTCAAATCGAGGAAACACAGCCGCACATCGAGATCGGGTCGAGCCGCACGGATCGCCGCAATGGCGGCCGATACTGTTGCGGCCGAACGAGGATCACGGCTGCCGTGGGCGACCGCGATGAGCGGGGTCATCAAGCTGAGTCGCCCACCTCGACCGCACTGAGCACATCGCCGACGAGGCCGGCTGCCAGCGTGTTACCACCGGCGGGGTCGATCAGCAGGAAGCTGCCCGTGTGGCGGTTGACCGCGTAGTCATCGGCAACGATCGGTTCGGCGACACGAATCGAGATGCGACCGATGTCGTTGAGCTCCAACGTTTCCGGATCAGGCGCGGCGATCAGCTTCTGCTCGTCGAAGCGCTCGACGAGCGTGCCGACGATGGCCTGCGTGGTCCGCGTGCCGTGCTTGAGGAGTAAGCGGGCGCCGGGCCGCAACGGCTTTTCGGCGAGCCAGCACACCGTCGCGTCGAACTCACCGATGGGTTCCGGTGCATCGGCGGGGGAGGCGATCGTGTCGCCACGGGAGATGTCGACATCGTCGGCGAGTACCAGTGTGACGCTGCGCCCGACCTGCGCGAAAGGCAGCTCGCCATCGGCAGTGTCGACCCGCTCTACGGTGGTGCGAATTCCGGACGGCAACACGACAACCTCGTCGCCGGGAGACACCGATCCTGCCGCGATCTGCCCCGCATAGCCGCGGTAGTCGGGGTACTCGGCGGTGCGCGGCCGGATGACGTACTGAACAGGGAACCGCAGACCCAGGCTGTGCCGGCCAGCGCTGTCCGCGTCGACCGGTACGGATTCGAGGTGCTCGATCAGCGAAGGCCCGTCGTAGTACGGGGTGTTCTCGGATCGCGATGCGACATTGTCACCGTGCAGCGCAGATACGGGAATCTCGGTGACGTCCTCGGTTGCCCAGCCCAATGTGGCGGTGAGCGAGTTGAACTCGGCGGAAATTGTGGCAAAGACCCCAGCCTGGTCTTCGACCAGGTCGATCTTGTTCACTGCGAGAACCAGTTTCGGCACACCGAGCAGCGCGAGAACGGCCGCGTGTCGGCGTGTCTGCTCGATTACGCCCTTGCGCGCATCGACGAGCAGAATCACGAGCTGCGCGGTGGACGCGCCCGACACGGTGTTGCGGGTGTACTGCACGTGTCCCGGGGTGTCGGCCAGCACGAAAGACCGCTTGGGCGTTGCGAAATAGCGGTATGCGACATCGATGGTGATGCCCTGCTCGCGCTCGGCGCGAAGCCCGTCCACCAAGAGCGACAGGTCGGGCGTCGAGAGGCCCTTGTCGACCGATGCTCGGGTGACCGCGTCGATCTGGTCGGCGAGAACGGATTTGGTGTCGTAGAGCAACCTGCCCACGAGAGTGGACTTGCCGTCGTCGACGCTGCCGGCGGTGGCAAGGCGAAGTAGGTCACTCATGTCAGAAATAGCCCTCACGTTTGCGGTCCTCCATGGCTGCCTCGGAGACCCGGTCGTCGCCACGAGTGGCGCCCCGTTCGGTCAACCGGGAAGCCGCGACCTCGGCGAGGATCGCCTGGTTGTCGCCTGCTTCGGAAAGTATTGCGCCGGTACTCGAACCGTCACCGACCGTCCGGTAACGCACGGAACGGGTCTCGAGCAGTTCGCCCTCACGCGGGCCGCCCCACGAGCCGGGAGTCATCCACATGCCGTCGCGCTGGTACACCGGACGCTGGTGCGTGTAGTAGATGCTGGCGAGGTCGATGTCGTCGCGGGCGATGTAGCGCCAGATGTCGAGTTCGGTCCAGTTGCTCAAGGGGAACACCCGAACGTGCTCGCCCGGAGCGTGCTTGCCGTTGTACAGGTTCCACAGTTCGGGCCGCTGACGCTTAGGATCCCACTGGCCGAAAGCGTTGCGCAGGGAGAAGATCCGCTCTTTTGCGCGGGATCGTTCCTCGTCGCGACGGCCGCCGCCGAACACCGCATCGAACCTGTTGTCTGCGATCGCGTCGAGCAACGGCACGGTCTGCAGGGGATTGCGAATACCGTCGGGGCGCTCGGTCAGTCGACCATCGGCGAGGTATTCCTCGACGCTCGCGACGTGCAGGCGCAGACCGTAGCGATCCACGATGGTGTCGCGGAACTCGAGGACCTCCGGCAAATTGTGCCCGGTGTCCACATGCAGCAGCGCGAAAGGCAGTGGCGCAGGCCAGAATGCCTTGAGCGCGAGGTGCAGCAGTACCGTCGAGTCCTTGCCACCGGAGAAGAGAATGACCGGGCGCTCGAATTCGCCGGCCACCTCCCTGAAGATGTGGATCGACTCGGACTCGAGTGCTGCAAGTGTGTCGTACTCGGTTTGTGCGCTGTAGGACGCTAACTGAACAGTCATGACGCGTGTAACCCACATTCGGTCTTGGCGAGGCCGGCCCAGCGGCCGCTGCGCGGATCGGATCCAGGTTCGGGCTTCCTGGTGCATGGAGCGCATCCGATGGACGGATACCCCTCTTCGACAAGCGGATTGACGAGGATCGAGTGCTTTTCGATGTAGGCCTGCATGTCGTCGTCGGACCACGCTGCGATCGGGTTGATCTTGACGAGACCGAACGCGTCGTCGAACGAGATCAGCGGCGCCTGGGCGCGGGTCGGCGCTTCTACGCGCCGGATTCCGGTTACCCACGCGCCGTAGTTCTTCAGCGTGTTCTGCAACGGCACGACCTTGCGCAAACGGCAGCACTCACCAGGGTCACGAGCGAACAGATCCTTGCCGAGCAGGCGATCCTGCGTCGTGACGTCGTTCTCCGCCTTGGCGTTGACGATGTTGACGCCGTAGACGGCCTCAACAGCGTCGCGAGTGCCGATCGTTTCGGCGAAGTGGTACCCGGTCTCGAGGAACAGCACATCGATGCCGGGATGAACCTGTGTCGCCAAGTGCACGAGCACGCCGTCCTGCATGTTCGACGCCACGATGAAGTCGGATTTGCCGCCGATGCTGCCGAAGTTGTCCTCGGTCCACTGCAGCAACTCGACCGCCGATGCGCCGTCGAGCTCCGCGGCACCGCGGTCTGCCAATGCTCGTAGGTCTGCTTCTGCCAGTTTCGTCGTCATCTGTTACCTCGGCCCTTCGCTTCGCTCATCCGCTTTTTCATCGCAGATCCGCCTCGTCTGCACGTACGGCCCACTGTGCGAACCGTTCGCCCTCGTTACGGTGCTTGATGAAATTGCGCACCACGCGCTCGATGAAGTCACCCATTTCAGGGCTCGTCACCTTGTGCTGCCGCAGCTTTCGACCGAAGGCGCTGTCGAATCCAAGGCTGCCTCCAAGATGAACCTGGAAACCCTCCACGTGATTCCCGTCGCCGTTGTCGATCAACTGACCCTTGAATCCGATGTCGGCGATTTGGGAGCGCGCGCACGAGTTGGGGCACCCGTTGATGTTGATCGTGACGGGAACGTCGAGTTGTTCGTTGAGATCGGCGAGTCGGGTCTCCAGCTCGGGCACGAGCGCCTGTGAGCGCTTGCGGGTTTCGGCGAAGGACAGCTTGCAGAACTCGATTCCGCTGCACGCCATCAGGTTCTTGCGCCAGTTCGACGGGCGGGCAGGAAGGCCCAGTGCGTCGAGCTCGGCGATCAGTTCGTCGAGCTTGTCGTCAGCTACGTCGAGGACGATCAGCTTCTGGTACGGCGTGAACCGAATCCGGTCCGAGCCAGCCTTTTCCGCTGCGTCGGCGACGGCACTGAGTATGGTCCCGGAAACGCGACCGGCGATCGGTGCGACACCGACGGCGTTGAGGCCGTTCTTGGTGCGCTGCACTCCGACATGGTCGATGGGCCGGTTCGGCTGCTCCGGTGCGGGACCGTCGATCATCTTGCGCTCCAGGTACTCGGTTTCGAGCACGTCCCTGAACTTCTCGATGCCCCAGTCCTTGATCAGGAACTTCAGGCGTGCCTTCGCCCGCAGCCGGCGGTAGCCGTAGTCGCGGAACAGCGAAACCACTGCCTCCCAAACATCGGGAACCTCGTCGAGCGGGACCCAGACACCGACGCGTTGGGCCATCATCGGGTTGGTCGAGAGGCCGCCGCCGACCCACAGGTCGAGACCGGGGCCGTGATCGGGGTGATTCACACCGATGAACGCGACGTCGTTGATTTCGTGGACTACGTCCTGCTGTCCCGAGATCGCGGTCTTGAACTTGCGGGGAAGGTTGGAGTATTCCTTCTTGCCGATGTAGCGGCGCACGATCTCGTCGATCGCGGGTGTCGGGTCGAGGATCTCGTCGAACGATTCGCCGGCGAGCGGGGACCCGAGTACGACGCGCGGGCAATCGCCGCAGGCTTCGGTCGTTTTGAGCCCGACTCCTTCGATCCGCTTCCAGATCTCGGGGACGTTCTCGACCTCGATCCAGTGGTACTGGACGTTCTCGCGGTCTGACAGGTCGGCGGTGTCGCGGCCGAACTCCGTCGAGATCTGGCCGAGGGTGCGTAGCTGCTCGACATTCAAGGCTCCGGCGTCGCAGCGGATGCGCATCATGAAGTACTTGGCTTCGAGGAGATCGATATTCTCGTCACCGGTCCACGTGCCGTCGTAACCCTGCTCACGCTGGGTGTAGAGGCCCCACCAGCGCATCCTGCCGCGCAAGTCACCCTTGTCGATGCTGTCGAACCCGTTCTTCGAGTAGATGTTCTCGATCCGGGCCCGCACGTTCAGCGGGTTGTCGTCCTTCTTGGCCTGCTCATTGGGGTTGAGCGGCTCGCGGTAACCGAGCGCCCACTGGCCCTCGGCCTTGCGACGGGTCGGCCGGGCGATCCGCTCACGCGGCGCAACCGGCGCAGTGTCGGTGTGGGGACGATCGGGACGGACGCGCCGTTCGGAAAGCGGCTTGTCGGGCCGCGCGTGGTGTCCTGGCGTGGGACCGGCGTCGGTGCTCGACGTCATAGAGGTCGCTCCTGCATATCGAGGTTCGCCAGTGCGGTTGAGCGCGACGGGCTGGTGCGCGCTCTTCGGCAACCGCAGCCGGCGGTGAAGTCTGGGGTCGAACGGGGGCTGGCTGATTTACCGGGGGCTGATGCGCAGACACCGTGAACTGCAGACACGCTTGAGATCGACGTGGCGTCGTGCCACAAGTCGTACTCCGGGTCCAGTCACGCGGCCCATTCTGCCACGTCAGATCGGTCAGACCCACCATCGGCAGACATTTCCACAAAAATCGGGGGAAATGCCCAGCTGGTGTGGATCGGTGTTGCTGCGGGATGATCTACAGGTGAAAAACCTCGAGGCGCGAGCGCCGGGTGCGCCGTTCGGGGTGTACGTACACGTTCCGTTCTGCGCCACCCGCTGCGGCTATTGCGATTTCAACACCTACACGGCCGGTGAACTCGGGACGTCGGCTTCGCCGCAGTCGTGGCTGGAAGGTCTACGGCGCGAACTGGATCTGGCTGCGGAGCTGCTGTCGGCCGACGGTTCGGGCGTGCCAAGAGCCGACACCGTTTTCGTCGGCGGGGGCACGCCGTCGTTGCTCGGGGGCCAGGGGCTGGCGGACGTCCTGGGCGCGGTTCGCGGCACGTTCGGTCTCGCGCATGGTGCCGAAGTCACCACCGAATCGAATCCCGAATCGACCTCCGCCGAGTTCTTTGCCCAAATACGTGATTCTGGTTACACCCGGGTGTCGCTCGGCATGCAGTCGGCAGCTGAGCATGTTCTGCGTGTTCTCGACCGCACCCACACACCGGGCAGGGCGGTCGCCGCAGTGGGCGAGGCGAAGGCTGCGGGGTTCGATCACGTGAACCTCGACATGATCTACGGGACGCCGGGGGAGCGTGATTGCGACCTCGACGCGACGCTGGACGCGGTGCTGTCGGCTGGTGTCGACCACGTCTCCGCCTACGCCCTGATCGTCGAGGACGGCACCGCCCTTGCCCGGCGAGTGCGTCGTGGCGAATTGCCGAAACCTGACGACGACGTGCTCGCGACGCGCTACGAGCGGATCGACTCGGTGCTGTCCGCCGCGGGCTTGCAGTGGTACGAGGTGTCGAACTGGGCGACCGACGACGACGCCCGCTGCCAGCACAATCTCGGCTATTGGGACGGCGGCGATTGGTGGGGCGCCGGGCCCGGCGCGCACAGCCACGTCGCAGGACGGCGCTGGTGGAACGTCAAGCACCCTGCGCGTTATGCCGAGCAACTCGCGGCAGGGGAGCTGCCCGTCGGCGATTTCGAGGACCTGACAGCTGAGGAGCGCCACATCGAACGCGTGATGTTGACCACGCGACTGAGTAGCGGACTACCCACCGATGCGTTGGACGCCGATGAGCTCACCGCTGCCGATGCGGTTGTCGCCGACGGGCTACTGCGCAGGTCGGGAGATCGGCTCGTGCTGACCGACCGTGGCCGCTTGCTTGCCGACGGTGTGATCCGCACCGTGTTGCGCTGACGCACCTGTGCGCGCTTTACCCGAACAGGGTGGGGTAAAACCCGCACGGGCGGCGGAGCCGCAGAAGGCAAGGTTGATCGGATTAGACTGAAGGTTTACCGGACCGGGTTTACCGCAATGATCGACGATCGATGCATGGGAGGTGGATTCGATGTCGAACACCGAGGACAGGCGGTTCGAAGTCCTGCGCGCGATCGTTGCGGACTATGTATCCACCAAGGAACCGGTCGGCTCGAAGGTCCTTGTCGAGCGCCATAACCTGGGCGTCTCCAGCGCGACCGTCCGAAACGACATGGCGGTGCTCGAGGCGGAGGGTTACATCACCCAACCGCACACGAGTTCCGGTCGGGTCCCGACGGACAAGGGCTACCGGCAGTTTGTGGACCGCATCTCGGATGTGAAGCCGCTGTCGTCGGCCGAGCGTCGCGCGATTCTCGAGTTTCTCGAAACCGGTGTCGATCTCGACGATGTCCTGCGCCGCGGGGTCCGCCTGCTCGCGCAGTTGACGCGTCAGGTTGCGGTCGTGCAGTACCCGACGTTGTCGGCGTCTTCGGTGCGGCACCTCGAGGTTGTCGCGCTGAATCCGGCCCGGTTGCTGCTTGTGTTGATCACCGACAGCGGACGCGTCGACCAGCGGATCGTCGAACTCGGCGATGTCATCAACGACCTCGAACTCTCGGAACTGCGGGCGCTGCTCGGTGCAGCGCTGGAAGGCAAGCGCCTCGCGGCCGCGTCGACCGCTGTTGCCGAACTCGCGGAGAATGCTCCGTCGAATTTGCGAAATGCTGTCGTGCGAGCGGCAACGGTGCTGGTCGAGAGCCTCGTCGAGCACCCAGAGGAGCGAGTGGTGCTCGGCGGGACAGCAAACCTGACGCGCAACGCCGGCGACTTCACCGGTGCCAACGGCTTCCCCGGTTCGCTGCGATCGGTGCTCGAAGCGCTCGAGGAGCAGGTGGTAGTCCTCAAGTTGTTTGCCGCCGCGCAACAGCCAGGCTACGTGACGGTGCGGATTGGCGAGGAAACTCAGGTCGAGCAGATGCGCGGCGCGTCGGTGGTCTCGACCGGATACGGCTCCCAAGGAACTGTGCTCGGCGGCATGGGTGTGCTCGGGCCGACGAGAATGGATTACCCAGGAACAATCGCATCGGTTGCGGCGGTTGCTCGATACATCGGCGAGGTGCTCGCAGAGCGCTAGTTTCCGATCTGATCGAATGAACGATCGGCGTTCATTCGATGCGAATGTGGCAAGAGATTTCGAAATGACAGGACGAGAGACTTAACGTGGCACGCGATTACTACGGAACGCTCGGCGTCGCGAGAGGCGCGACCGATCAGGAGATCAAGCGGGCATATCGCAAGCTCGCCCGCGAACTTCACCCTGACGTCAACCCCGACGAGACGGCCCAGGCCCGTTTCCGCGATATTTCAACGGCATACGAAGCGCTTTCGGATCCGGAGAAGCGTCGCATCGTCGACCTCGGCGGCGATCCGATGGAATCGGGTGGCGGTGGTGGCGGCGGTGCTGCAGGCTTCGGCGGGCTCGGCGACGTGTTCGAGGCCTTCTTCGGCGGCGCAAGCCAAGGCGCGCAACGCCGCCCGCGCGGACGAGTCCAGGCAGGTGCGGATTCGCTCCTGCGCACCAGGCTCACCCTTCACGAATGCGCAACCGGTGTGACCAAGCACATCACCGTCGAGACCGCAGTGCTGTGCGACCTGTGTACGGGCTCGGGCACCAACGGCAACTCCAAGCCGGTTCGCTGCGAAACCTGTGGCGGCGCCGGCGAAGTCCAGACAATCCAGCGCTCGTTCCTTGGCCAGGTCATGACGTCGCGGCCGTGCCCGACCTGCCGCGGTGCCGGCGAAGTGATTCCGGATCCCTGCCGCAAGTGCGGCGGTGACGGCCGAGTTCGTGCGCGCCGCGAAATCACCGCCAAGGTTCCGGCCGGTGTGGCGAACGGCATGCGGATTCGACTTGCTGCGCAGGGCGAGGTCGGCCCCGGCGGTGGCCCGGCAGGCGATCTCTACGTCGAGATCGTCGAACAGCAGCACGAGGTTTTCGTTCGCGACGGTGACGACTTGCATTGCACCATCCGAGTTCCGATGGTCGATGCGGCGCTCGGTACTCAGGTCACTGTCGACACGATTCTCGGTGGGCCGACCGAGTTGACCATCGAGCCGGGCACTCAGCCGAACGAAGTCGCAGTACTGCGCGGACATGGAATGCCGAAGCTGCGTTCCGG
Source organism: Mycobacteriales bacterium (assembly GCA_038256175.1). Taxonomy (GTDB): domain Bacteria; phylum Actinomycetota; class Actinomycetes; order Mycobacteriales; family Mycobacteriaceae; genus Antrihabitans. The sequence continues at coordinate 849 of JBBSKP010000012.1, read as the reverse complement.
TGTTCGCGGAGATCTGCACGCGCACCTCGAGGTTGCCGTTCCGACGCGTCTCGATCACAAGCAGGCCGACCTGTTGCGTGATTACAAGAATCTGCGCGAGCGGGAGCAGGCCGAGGTCGTCTCGATCAACTCGGCACACAGCGGCGGGTTGTTCTCGCGGTTGCGCGCGTCGTTCAGCGGTCGCTGAGGCTCGGCCCCAGATACGTTGGCTGCCACTGTTTTCTACCTCGATCCTTTGCCCGAGATCGGTTCGATCGCGGTTCTCGACGGGCCCGAGGGTCGGCATGCCGCGACGGTTCGACGGATCCGTGTCGGCGAGGAACTGACCCTCTCGGACGGTCGGGGCGGGATCGCGGAAACGGAAGTGGTTGTCGCCGAGCGCGATCGGCTGGAGATGATCGTGAAAGCTCGGACACTCGCAACGCCGCCGAGCCCGAAAGTGACTCTGGTTCAGGCGCTTCCGAAGTCGGATCGGTCCGAGCTGGCGATCGAGCTGGCCACCGAGGCCGGCATCGACGCGATCGTGCCGTGGCAGGCCGTCCGTTGTGTCGCACGGTGGGAAGGACCCAAGGCGGCGAAAGGTGTTGCGAAGTGGGAAGCGGCTGCCCGTTCCGCCGCTCGACAGTCGCGGCGCCCCTTCATCCCGCCGGTCGCGCAATTGCATGACACCGCAGCGGTTGTCGAGCTGGTCCGCAACGCGGTTGGTCGCGGGGCGCTCGCCATTGCACTACACGAGTCGGCCACTGTTCCGTTCGCCAAGCTGCTCTTGGGGGCCGCTGAAGAAGTGGTGCTCGTCGTCGGACCGGAGGGTGGACTCGACGATCGTGAGCTTGAGCAATTCAGCGCCGC
>JBBSKP010000011.1:0-49396 GCA_038256175.1 Mycobacteriales bacterium | reverse complement strand
GGTACCAGATGACCGACCAACGCTTCCGCATCCAAAAGCTCCCGATCGACCCGCTCCACACCCTGCATGAAACCTATTCTCCCAGTTCAAGCCCACATTCTAGGGAGGCGCGCTGATTATTCAGCGGCCTCCTAGAGGTCCGATCGATCCGCAACACGAAGTTGTCATCATCGGAGGTGGCTTCGGCGGACTCGGTGCGGGCATCGCCCTGAAGCATGCGGACATCGACAACTTCGTGATCATCGAACGGTCCGACGACATCGGCGGAACGTGGCACAACAACCGCTATCCCGATGTCGCTGTGGATGTTCCGGGCATCGTGTATCAATTCTCGTTCGAGAAGAACCCGAACTGGTCGCGAACCTTCCCGAAGGGCGCCGAGGTCAAGGCGTACATCGACCATTGCGCGGACAAGTATGGGATCCGACCGCACCTTCGGCTGAACACCGAGGTCATGGCCCGCGAGTGGGACGACGACAATCACCTGTGGCGAGTGAAAACAGGTACCGGCGAGATCGTCACCGCGCGCTACGTCATCTCTGCGCTCGGTGCCTTCGTCGAGCCGAAAAAGCCTGATATCAAAGGCCTCGAGACCTTCGAGGGCAAGGTCATTCAGACCCAGCACTGGGATCACGACTACGACTTGACCGGCAAGCGAGTAGCCGCAATCGGGACCGGCGCCACGTCGGTGCAGATGATTCCGCAGTTTGCCAAAGCAGCCGGGCACCTCGACGTGTACCAGCGGCGAGCGATCTGGGTTTTCGCCAAGCCGGACTTCGCAATTCCACGGTTTGCGCAACTGGCACTGAAGTACGTCCCCGGGTTGCAGACGACGATCCGTGGGGTCGCTGCTGCGGCCGTAGAGGTCGGACTCGTCGCAATTACCGTGTACGGCAAGCAAGTAGCGCCAATCACCAAGATTCCGGCGTGGGCGACGCGGGCGTTCCTCTTCACCCAGGTGCGCGACCGGAAGCTGCGAAAGCAGTTGACCCCCGAATACGGCTTCGGCTGTAAACGTCCGAGCGTCTCGAACATTTACTACAAGACTTTCACGCGCGACAACGTCGAGCTGGTCACCGATGCGATTGCCGAGGTCACGCCGACGGGAATCAAGGACGTCAACGGCGTGCAACGCGATGTCGACGTCCTGGTTCTTGCGACTGGCTTCGAGATGTCGCAGAGTCCGAGGGTGTTCCGAATGCGCCCGGTGACGGGTCGCGACGGATTCGACTTGGCGGACTTCTATCAGAACGAGCGTGCAAAGGCGTATGAGGGCATCAGCATGCCCGAGCTGCCGAACATGTTCATGATCTTCGGACCGTATGCGTGGAGCGGAAGTTCCTGGCATGTCATGGTGGAGAACGTCTCTCGGCACGCGGTTCGAGTGATCAACGAGGCCAAGCGACGCGGCGCGACCGCAGTGTCGGTGACCCCGGAGGCGAACGATCGCTTCTACGACTTCATCCGGCCGCGCTCGACTGACACGATGATGCACGGCAGGGCGTGTGCGAACGCGAATTCGTACTACATCGACCACCACGGTGACTTCTCGTTCCTACGCCCGACGACCGCGTACCAGGCGACCAAGGCAAGCAAGACGTTCTCACTCGACGACTATTCCTACGAACAGCCGAAGCGCCTCGCTGGGTCGGCCGCTCCTTCGGAAGCTGAGGAAGCGAAATGACGAATACGGTTACCGTCGACGGCCAGATTCTCGAGTACAGCGAATTCGGTTCCGGCAGCAAGGTCGTCGTACTGTCGCACGCCTTTCTGATGTCCAAGCGCATGCAGGAGCCGTGGGCACGGGCGTTGGCGGACAAAGGCTTCCGCGTCGTATGTGTGAACGTGCTCGGTGCGGACGTCGACGGCAAGCCGGCGGAAATCGATCGCTACAACACCGAGGCTCTCGGTGCGCAGCTGATCGGTGTGCTCGACGGTTTGGGCATCGACAAAGCGGTTCTCGGGGGGACGTCCATCGGTAGCAACATCTCGGTGGAAGCCGCGGTTGCCGCACCCGACCGCGTAGTCGGGCTCTTGCTCGAAGGCCCATTCCTCGAGCGCGGTGTATCGACCGTCAGCTACGGCTGGTCGCTCGGGCTCGTCATGTTCACAGTCGGCCGACCGCTCGTGTGGCTCGCCGGTCTGCTTGCGCGTGCCCTGCCTGCCAACTCGTCCAGCGCGATTGGAACCGCCCTCGGAATCGTGCGAGATCTGTTGGTGCAGAGCCCAGCCCGGTCCGCGGCATTCATGCGTGGCTTGACCGTCGGCCGCATCGCCCCGCCAAGGCATATCCGCAAGCGGGTCGCCGTACCGACATTGATCATGTCCTACACGGCAGATCCCGCACATCCCGCTGCGGATGCCAATGGCCTGGCAGCTGATATTCCGGGTGCCCAAGTCGTGCCGGTCGGATCGCTAGCGACCCTACGATTCCGCCCGCGCAGCGTCACGCCTGCGATCATCAGCTTTCTCACCGAGGTGTGGGGTTCCCTCGACGCGCGAACCGACGCTCAGCTTTGACAGGAGCGCTCCTCGCGCCACTGCGCGTCCGCTGCCCCGACAGCGGTGCTCGGCGGTTCACCGTAGATCCATTCGCGCGCGATGCGATGCCAGTTCGCGGTTGACTGAATCTGGCCGATTACGCCGAAGGTGTAGAAGTCTGCTCGACGGGAAAAGAAGTGCTCGGGGGGCAGATTCTCTTTGTGCATTCGCTCGAAATCCGACGACCGCGGATCGGCGATGAGCATCAATGCGCCACCCGCGAGCTCGCGCGTCACGGTGAGTTCTTCGTCGTCGAAGGTCCACGGGGACGCGTCGTAGGCGTACTCGAGGAGGTCGTCCGCCGGGATATCGGCGTCGGGCCGCAGCACGCCCCCGCCACTCAGCAGCGTGCGAAAATCGTCGGCTCGGCCTTCCATCGCGGCGCGCACACAATCGCGTTCGAATTCGACGGCGTCCGGATTCATCCTCTTGAAGAGACCGAAGTCGATGAAGGCAACACGACCGTCATCGGCAAGAAGAACGTTGCCGGGGTGCGGATCGCCGTTGAACTGATTGTCGAGGTACATCGAGCCGATGTAGAAGCGATAGATGATCTCGCCGACGCGGTCTCGTGTCTCGGCTGGAAGGGTGGCGATTTCGCCGAAGCGGCTGCCCTGCACGAACTCGGTGACCAGCACTCGCTTGCTGCACAGCTCGATCACGGTGTCCGGTACGACAACGGTCGGATGGCCGGCGTAATGCTGCGAGAGTTCGTGCTGGGTCTTCGCTTCCTTTACGTAGTCCAGCTCTTCCTCGAGGTGATAGCGAAGCTCGTCGAGGAATGCGCGCGAATCGAACGTCGGCAGGATCGGCTTGGAGAATTTGAGCAGGAGTGCAAGGTTTTTCAGGTCGGCGCGGACCGCTGAGGCGATTCGCGCGTATTGGACCTTCACTGCGACGTCGCGCCCGTCGTGCAGGCGGGCGCGATAGACCTGGCCGATCGATGCGGCGGCGACCGGCTCAGGGTCGAAATCGGCGAAGGCATCGGCGATCGGGCGGCCCAAGTCTTCCTCGATGACCGTACGCATCTTGTCGAACGACACTGCTGGCGCACTGTCTCGCAGTGCGGCCAACTGCTGTTGGAAGTGCTCGCGGTGTTGCCGGGGGACCATCTTCACGTCGAGGATCGACAGCATCTGGCCGACCTTCATCGCGGCACCCTTCATGGTGCCGAGCATCTCCACAAGCTCGTCCGTGGCATTGATGAAGGCCTGTGCGACGGCTTCGTCATCGGTATTTTCGGGGTTGGCCATCTTCCTGAACCGCAACCGGGCATTTCGCACCGCATGGCGGGCCGCGAATTTGCCGATCTTTCCGCTCCGCGCAAGGCGCGACGTCGGGACACGATCTGTCACAGTGCACCTTTCGGTCGACACGGCAACATTGCCGATGTCGCACATAACGCCGTCAGGTTGATAGACTGACATATCAGTCGACGGGGCTCGAGGTCAACATATCGCCCCCGCTGACTATTCTCCAACTACCCTACTGTCGATTGGGAACGGAGCGAGAGTCCAACAGGTCTTATCGCCGTTCGAAGAGAGGGTCGTAATGACGGCGGACACCAAGGCGGAGGCGGCACAAGGCCCCCGTCGCGGGCGGCCGAAGGAAGCCGGCCTCGCGGAGCGCCGCCGACGGCAGATCGTCCAGTCGGCCTATCTTGTCTTCGCGCAACGCGGGTACGAGGCGACCAGCATCTCCGATCTAGCCGCTCACGCAGGCGTCGGCCAGGGCACCGTCTATCGCTACTTCGAGAGCAAGCGCGAAATCCTTGACCACGTCTTCGACTTCAGCGTCGAGAAGGTGCTCGAAGCGGTCGATCCGGAGTCGCTCGCAGCCAAACCCGCCTCGTTCGACGAGTTGCTCGACACCATTCGAACCGGAGCGGCGAGAGCATTCGAATTCGTCGAACGCGAGCCCGAGTTCCTGCGATTGATTCTCGTCGAAGCAAGCGCGATCGACGAGGAGCTCAAGGATCGTGTACTCGGCCTCGAAACGTTTGCGAGCGCGTTCCTCGCCCGCGGGCTCAAGCGCGGAATCGAAAAGGGCTTCGTGCGACCGAATATCGATCCGCAGGTTGTTGCGCACATGATGTTGATGCTCGTACTGCCTGGTCTGCTGCAGGAGCTCCGTAGTGAGGGGAGCCCAGCGAACCGTGAGCGCTACACATCGAGCGTGTTGGACATCGTCACGCGCGGCCTCCGAATTCAGGAGGGGGACCGATGACCGTTGGAAAGGCAGTGGACCGAAACGCGCTGCGTCGTGACGAAATCGTGAAGGCCGCATACGACCTGTTTCTGAGCAAGGGCTACCGCAATGTCGGTGTCGCGGACATTGTTTCGCGGATCGGCGTGAGCCATGGCACCTTCTACAACTACTTCGACAACAAGCGCCATGTCCTCGATGCCGTTATCGATCACTCGTTCAACCTGTTCAGCGAGCACGTCCTGCAATCGGAGCCCGCCGACGCTGCCCACACGCTCGACGATTTCTGTGCCGGGTTCAGTCACATCATCGAGCGTTTCTACGAACTCGTCGCGACCGAGCCTGGAATGACCAACTTCATGATGTTCGAGGCGTTGTCGATCGACGACAATGTCGTGCGACGGGTCATGACCAATTTCCAGACGTACAGCACAGAGGCGCAAGACCGCATCGTCAATGGCGTGAACCGCGGGTTCTTGCGCCCGGATCTCGATGCGCGGATCGCGGGGGAGGCGCTGCTGTCGGTGATGCTGTCGGCGTTGGTCTCGGCGATCCGTGACGGTGAGGACGGACTTGACCCTGAGCAGGTCAATGCCGGCCTCACAGACTTCGTGCGCGCTGGCTTCGGCGTCGCGTGACCTCGCTCTTCCATCGGCGTGGCCAGCTTCACGGTGCAATGTGAAAAAAGGTCTGACCATAAGATAGGACGAAAGTTCGGCACAATCACAGTGCCAACGACGAATCGTGATCTTGGAAGGGCACAACGACCGGTAACGCAGGACCTTAAACGACGCTCTGTAAGGTTTGAGACGTGCCGAAATCGACACGGGCCGAGGGCCATACAACTCCACGGCGCAGTTACGGCGGCCGCTCAGCTGAGCAGCGGACAGCCGACCGACGTGAACGGCTGATCGATGCTGCGCTGGACATGTTCGGAACGGCCGGTTATGCGAACTCGCCGATCGAGGGTCTGTGTGCACGGGCGAACGTATCCACCCGAAGCTTCTACGAAGATATGGGAAGCCGGGAGGCGCTACTGATCGCTCTTGTCGAGAGCATCACCTCCCGGGCCGCGGCGAATGCCGTTGCTGCCCTTGCGGAGACCGAAGGGAAATCCATCGGACCGCGAATTCACGCCGCATTCTCGGCGTACTTGCACGTCACGTGCGCCGACCATCGATCGGCTCGGGTCTGTTATGTCGAGGTGGTCGGGGTCAGTGCCGCCCGTCGAGGAATGGCGGCAGGACTGGCGCGACCGGATTGCGGGCCTCATCGTGTACGAGGCGCAGAATGCGGTGGAGCGTGGTGAGATCCTTGATCGCGACTTCCGGCTCTTCGCGATCGCGATAATCGGCGCCGTGAACTCGCTTGCGCAGGAATGGGCGAGTGCAAGCGCGGCAGCCGGTGGTGCCACCCCGACCGTGGATGATGTTGCGGTCGAACTGGCCAATCTCGCGACGGCGGGGTTGGAGCGGAGGTAGCGCTGCCGTCCGCGTCGGTCAGTTGGTGGTCGTCAGCGGGCTGAGCCGAGCAAGCGTGCGCACGTCTCCATTGACGGCGAACCAGATGAGCGTGGTGTCGTCGTCTCGCCGGGTGTGGATCCGCATCTCCTCGCCGTAGGTGATCGGCTTGGCGTATTCGATCACGAATCGGCACGGGCCGGCGGCAACCTCGGGCAGATCTGCGGTGACCTCGTGCACCGCCTGCCAGTAGACCGTGTTGTTTACATGCTTGAAGTGGTCGACATCGGTCCGTCGCAGCGGAAACGGCACTCCTGGCTCGTTTGTCAGGGGTTCCGTCAGCCACGGACGCCATTTGAGCCGGAGATCGGTGGTCGTCGTCGACATCAGCTCGAAAAACGAGTCGCTGACCCGCGAAGGGCCCATCGTGTCCTTGTTCATATTGATCCAGAAGCCCTCGGTTTCGATGAGGCCGCCTTTCGCGCCGTCGATGCGCACGCGCATGTTGCACCAGCGCGGTGAGATTCCCGAACACCACCGACGCAGGCGGACGGTCTCAGGCCATTCGAGCGGCGCGATGATGTCGACGATGGTTCGCCGGACGATCCAGTGCGGGTGGTCGTCCATAGCGCCGGTGTGGTCGAGATGTTCGACGCCCGCCTCCTGCAGGTAGCGGGCGATGCCGTCGAGGCGCAGCTGGTAGTTCTCGTCCATGTCTGGCGTGCCCATTCGCCAGGAGGTCTCGAAGATGTGGCCGGTGTCGGGAACGGGAGCGAGGGGAGCTGAAGTCACGCCGACCAGTATCGCCTGTACTTCGGTATGGGGAAGCTCCTGCCGGCGATATCTGAAAAGTGTACTTGGCAGATAGGCCCTTCGGTCGCTATCGTGCCGGCTCGGCGCTGCCTGCCTCGCTGGGTGACGAGGCCATCGCCGCGTTCGGCCCGGTGATCTACAACTTCTACGGCTCGACCGAGGTCGGAGTCGCGGCTATCTCGACTCCCGCCGACTGGATTGCCGCTCCAGGCACTGTGGGAAAGCCCCTGACAAGTTGCAAGGTTCGGCTGTATAGCGATGACGGCGTCCTGGTGACCGAGCCGGGTGTGAAGGGAACCATCTACGTCGGCAGCATGCTGTCGTTCTCCGGGTATTCCGGTGGCGGCGGCAAGAAGGGCATCGACGGACTTCTCAGCTCTGGCGACGTCGGCCACTGGGATGAGGGTGGACGGTTGTTCATCGATGGGCGTGACGACGACATGATCGTGTCCGGCGGCGAGAATGTGTTTCCGGGCGAGATCGAAGAGCTTCTCTACGCGCACCCGGATATCAACGAGGCCGCTGTCGTTGCGGTACCCGATGACGAGTTCGGCCAGCGGCTCGCCGCCTACCTGGTTCGAAACCCCGGGGCGACGATCGATTCCGACGGCGTGCGCCTCTACGTGAAAGAGAACCTGGCCCGATTCAAGGTTCCCCGCGACGTGCACTTCATCGAGGAATTGCCGCGGACCGCGACCGGGAAACTGCTGCGGCGCGCGCTGACTTAGTTGTCTCGCCCATAATTTCGTCGGGGGTACCGGCGGGGCAGCCCACCTCGCACATCGTCGTCATGCTGGCAAAGAACGTGCAGTCGGCTGGAAGTTTGCGAGGTACCAGTATCTTGTGCGAGGTGCGGCTTCGCACACCGTTCAGCAGCCGGACTCACGGTTCGCGGCAAGCTCGCGATGACAACTGGCCTGACGCCCGACGAAATTACGAGCGTGGCTACTAGCCGCCGCGCGGCAGTTTTTCGATACGGTCTGATAATGGCCGAACAACAACGTTCGAAATGACTGCCGACGGCTCGGCGGGACCGCGGATCGGTCCGGCAAATCCGCCGGAGGTTCAGGTTTTTCCTGGACCTTCGGTGCGGAGTCGCGCGATCCGGACTGCGTTGCAACTGACAGTTCGGCCAGTTCTGCAGACGTGGGGTGCCCTACCGAAACTGCCCTGGCCGTATGGCGTGATCGACTTTGCAGCGACCGCGCTGCGACCGATTCGCGGGTCCGAATTTCGTGCGGTCAAGCTTCCGCACTGCGGCGCCGAGTGGTTACGCGGTCCTGGCGCGACAAGTGGCCGCGTCATCTTGTATCTGCACGGCGGTGCGTTCATCTGCTGCGGCATACGGACGCACCGACGGCTGCTCTCGCGTATCTCCGCAGCGTGCCGCGCACCTGCGTTGAGCGTGGATTACCGAATGCTGCCGGACAGCCCCGTGAGCGCGAGCCTCGAGGACTGCCTCGACGGCTATCGCTGGTTGCTGGCACAGGGATATCGCCCCGAACAGATCGTCGTCGCTGGTGATTCGGCTGGGGGCTACTTCGCGTTGATGACGGCCTTGGCCGCGGTGGAACGGGGTCTCGGGCGACCGGCCGCAATCGTCTGCCAGTCGCCGTTCACGGACACGGACCCGTGCCGCAAGCTCGAACGACTCGGCGACATGCTCGACCCGCTGTTCCCCGCGAACGCACTCGTATCGCTGACCGCGTTGATGACCGAGGTCGAGGCGGCGCGTGGGCAACCTGACGAATACGGCAAAGTGCGGTCTCCGCTCGATGTCGACGTGCGAGGACTGCCGCCGGTCTTGGTGCAAGCGGGAGCTGACGAGTTGCTCGTCGTCGATGCCGAACTGGTCGCGGCGAACCTGGCGAACGCGGGCGTCGAATGCCTGCTGCAGCTGTTCGAGGGTCAGTTTCATGTGTTCCAGGCGGCCGCCGACCTGATCCCCGAGGCGCGTCTAGCCATCGACGAGATCGGCCGTTTCGTGCGCGACCGCGTGCCGGGTTGATGACCTAGTTGTCGGATTGCATAGCTGCGAACGGCGGATCGGACTCGCCGTCGACCATGTGTGAACCCCATAGATCGATATGCGTGACCGTTGCAGTGGCGAAGCCGAACGGGGTGCGGATGCCGAGCTGATCGCCTCGGGCGGGAGCCGCTGCGGGAGCCAGCTCGGCTGTGAGACCCCGTATGCGCCCGTGCCAGCGGAAACGGCCCGCCAGTGGATCGAAGTTGCCGCTCAGTTCGACCTGCACGGTCACGGGGGAGTGCGCGGCGACCGTCACCACGGCAGGACCGGAATAGCCTGGTGGCTCCTCGTCCTCCATCAGGCGAGCGCCATCACGCTTCGCCGGTCGGCATCGGGTGTGGTTGGGACCGAAAGCGCGCCGGTGAACCGCCGCAGCGGGCGATCCCCTCGATGGCGCTCCAGGTCATCATCGTGAGGTAGTCGATGAGATCCTCGGCCGACATCGATTTGTTCGATATCCAGCCATGAGTCGCGAGCTGAACTCCGCCGACAATCCCGTAGGCCCACGGCACCGCGCCGCCGGAGTCCATTCCCATCGTGCGTGCGCGCTCGCCGATGACGGTGGCCACGAGCCCGGCGATCATCCGTTCGGACTGTGCGACGACGTCGTGGTTCGGCCCAGCCGAGTTCGACATGACGTACAGGTAGATCTCGGGGTCCGCAGCAACCGTCTCGACGTACGCGGCGACGGTCGAGCGGGTGAGGCCGTACTCATCGAGCTGCTCACCGATGGCGGCGTAGATCCGTGGCGCCAGAATCGTCTCGACGTACCGCATCATCGTCGCGTTGGTCAGATCGTTCTTGTCCGCGAAGTAGCGGTAGAGGACGGTCTTCGAGACACCGATCTCGGCGGCGATGTCGTCCATGCCGATGTTGTTGCCGCGTGCTCGGATCGCGGCGATCGTGCCGTCGACTAGCTCTTCACGGCGAGCGATCTTGTGCTCACGCCAGCGTCGCTTGCGGCCGTCCGGTTTCTCGGCTTTGGCGCGTTGCTCGCCGTCGGCCGCAGCATCCGTGGACAGTTGGACCCCCTCGACAAATGCGTTCTCGGCCACTGTTTCCTTCGGTGTTGCGGTGTCGATAGTCGCGTTCAGCTTAAGCCTGTCTCGAAACGGGTGCGGGAAGACGTGGCTAAGCGTTCGGATTGGGCACAATGGCGGAGTGGACCCGATACTTGCGGAGCGGAAACCAACCCGACCATCGAAGGGGTTCTCCGCGCCCGGGTTGGGTGCGATCGACGACGCAGCCAAGCGGCGCGACCTACTGCGAATGAAAGTGATCGCGACCGGGTTTCTCGTGTTTGCGACGATCGTCTATCTGTTCTGCCGATGGCAGGAATCTCGGGGCGCCGGCAGTTGGGTCGGTTACGTGCGATCGGCATCCGAAGCGGGCATGGTCGGCGCGCTCGCGGACTGGTTCGCTGTGACCGCCCTGTTCCGGCATCCACTCGGCTTGCCGATTCCGCACACCGCGATCATCAAGAAGAAGAAGGACCAGCTTGGCGAGAGCCTCGGCAGCTTCGTCGGAACCAATTTCCTCGCGCCCGACGTCGTGTCGGAGAAGGTCGCGTCGGCGCAGATTCCTTTGCGTATCGGCACCTGGATGGCACAGCCGCGAAATGCCGCGCGGGTTGCGGCGGAGACGTCGACAATCCTGCGTGCGATTGTCGGCGTGCTGCGCGACGAGGACGTGCAACAGGTGATCGACCACACCATCGTGCGCAGGATCGCCGAGCCGCAGTGGGGACCGCCGATCGGCAAAGTGCTCACCGAGCTGCTCAAGGAAAATCGTCAGGTCCCGCTGATCGACATGCTCGCCGAGCGCGCACACCAGTGGGCGCTTGGCAGTCAGGAGACGATCGATCGAGTCGTGCTGCGCGATTCGCCGCAATGGTCGCCGAAGTTCGTCGACATCCTGCTTTCCGAGAAGATCTACCGCGAGGTTGTCGAGTTCACCTGGAAGGTGCGGTCGACCCCGGACCACGAGGTGCGGCTTGCTGCGAACCGTTTCCTTGTCGATTTCGCCGACGATCTGCAGTTCGATCCGGCGACCATCAAGAAAGCGGAGTCGATCAAGGCCGAGATCATGGGTCGAGAAGAGATCACAGGGCTCGCCGAGGCGACGTGGCGAGTCGCGAAGCGGCTGATCCTGGAATCGGTCGACGATCCGAACAGCACTTTGCGGGCGAAAGTCGGCGATAACGTTCGCCAGCTCGGTGAGCGTTTGCGCGATGACGACGCGATGCGGGCCAAGGTCGATCGGTGGGTTCTCGGCGGCGCGCGCTATATCGCGGCGAACTATGCCGGCGAAATTACGACCATCATCACCGACACTGTCGCACGTTGGGATGCCGAAGAAGCTAGCAAGAAGATCGAGCTGCAGGTCGGCCGCGATCTGCAGTTCATTCGTATCAACGGAACTGTTGTCGGTTCACTCGCGGGCCTGTCGATCTATACGATTTCGCACCTGATGTTCGGCAGCTGACGACAGCACGCAGGCCGGGGTTTCGCGGCGCTGCTCGCTGTTGGCCGTGGCCGGGACAACAGCGTCGGCCATGTGGTGGTGCTCACATTTTCTGGCGTTGACGGCGTCTGCCCTCACTTATAGTGTCAACACGCAGTGGTCGTGCAATGACGCGCGGATCACATGAATCAACTTGCAGGGCAATATATTTCGAGACCCGAACTGCGGCATGCGTGATGGCCTTGCGTTCGAATCGAGTGCTGGCGCGATCTGCCGGCTGGCGGATCGGCTGTGTGAAACGGCACGGACCTGCAGGTCAATCACGTCGCGAAGGGTCATGAGGCCCGATCGGGCGACGGCCCGCGTGCAGCCCAATGTTGTGCGGCATGCGGGCCGTGTTCTCCCGCGAAACAGCCCGCCGAACCGCGAAAACGCTGGTGGCCGAGGCATACCATCGGTCCAATTCCAGGTCCGCACCTAGCGCGTACGCGGGTTTCGTTTGCTACGAGGGTGCTAGCGGGAGTGCTTGCAATAGCTAGCACTCTCACTTAAAGTTGTGTCAGTACATCAGCCAAGAGAGAGTTGCCCAAGAGAGTGCCAATGTCAGAAACGCCCAACGCTCCCGATGAGGGTGCAACCGATCCGGCTAGTCAAGTCGGTGCGGGTGAACTGGCCGCACGCGTGGTCAAGGTAAAAGACGCCGCGCAAGACATCGGTAGCTTCATACGCTCGCAGCGAGAAGCCGCTCATGTATCGCTGCGGCAGCTTGCTCTTTTGGCGGGCGTGAGCAATCCGTACCTCAGCCAGATCGAGCGAGGATTGCGAAATCCCTCTGCCGAGGTTCTCGGTCAGATCGCGAAGGGTCTCCGGGTTTCGTCGGAGGCGCTGTATGTACGAGCGGGTTATCTGGAGCAACGTCCGTACAGCCCGGTCCGGGATGCGCTGCTAGCAGATGTCGCGATAACCGAGCGGCAGAAGCAGGTGCTCCTGGAGATCTATGAGTCGTTCTGTCGGGAGAACGATCCACCCCAAGATGTGCTCGCGGTCGACGAAGACGCCGAGTTACCAGCAGAACCAAGTGCCAAGAACGAAGGAGATAAAGATGAGTGAGTCCACCGAAAAGGGCCTCGAGACGGTGAAGAAGCCGCTGTACGCCACCGTTGGCGCCGGCGACGCTGTCGTCCAGGCTGTTGCCGACGTGGTTGCCAAGGCCCGTGAGCGTGCCGAGAACACCAGCACCGATGTCTCCGGGCGAGTTGAGGAAGCGCGTGAGCGTTTCGCAACGCTGCCGGCCGACGTGCAGGAGCAGATCGAGAACCTCCGTGAGCGCCTCGCGGGCCTCCCGTCCGAGCTGCCCGAGGAGCTCGCCGAGCTTCGCGAGAAGTTCACCGTCGAAGAGCTGCGCAAGGTCGCCGAGGAGTACTTGAAGGTTGCCACCGATCTGTACGCGTCGCTCGCCGAGCGTGGCGAAGAGACCGTTGAGCGTCTCCGCGCCAACGCGACTGTCGAAGGCCGTCTCGGCCGCGTCGAGGGCCTCGTCGACGATGCCCGCGCCCGCACCGAAGAGGCGCTCGGCAAGGTCACCGATCGGACGAAGGAAGTTCGTGAGCAGGCCACCAAGCTCGCCGGCAAGGTGACTGGCAAGGCCGAGGAAGCAGTCGACGACGTCGCGGACAAGGTCGACGAGGGCGTTGCCGCCGCCAAGAAGGCTGTCGCGAAGAAGGCTCCCGCCAAGAAGGCTGCTCCAGCCAAGGCTGCTCCCGCCAAGAAGGCGCCGGCCAAGAAGGCTCCCGCCAAGAAGGCTGCGCAGTAATTAGCGTCACCTGAACACAGCAAGTAGCTAGAAGAGCCGCCCGCGTGCCGACATGGACGCGGGCGGCTCTTCTATGCTTGGGGCGTGTTCACTACTTTGAACGGGCTCACGAGCTGGATCATGCTCGCGCTGCAGCTCATCGCCATCGCCGCTGCAGTCTTCGCGCTCTTTCATGCGATAAGGCAGCGCGGCGACGCGTTCACCGCCGTCGACAAGCTGAGCAAGCCCATCTGGCTCGCGATCCTCGGCGTCGGACTGCTGCTGCTTCTCGTAGTTCCGGTAGTCGGGATCCTCGGCATCATCGCGGTCGTCGCAATCTGCGTGTACTTGGTGGACGTGCGTCCCAGGGTCGATGAGATTCAGCGTGGTCCCCGTTGGTAGCTATCCGTTTCGGATAGTTACGGCTAAACCTTGACAATGACCATTGTGACAATGCTACGGTAAAGATAGGTCGAAGGGGCCTACAGAACCGCAGTCGTTGTAAGGGAGCAGCCATGTCGATCACCGTCGATCGCACAGAGAACGAATGGGAAACCCGTCTCGTCAAGGCCAGGGATCGCGCCGATACCGGCACCCGGCTCCTTGCATCGGCTGCGCGTAAGTCCTACGACCCGCTCGTCGAGGTCGACTGGCAGGCGCCGATTCCCGACGATCTGTACGGCATGACGCCCGAGTGGTGCAGCCTCTACGGAACCGAACTCTGGGACCGGATGACCCAGGAGCAGCGGATCACGCTCACCAAGCACGAGGCTGCGAGCATCGCAGGCACCGGGCTGTGGTTCGAGATGATCCTGATGCAGATGATCCTGCGCGACGTGTACGACCAAGACCCGTCCAGCCCGCACGTGCAGTTTGCGCTCAACGAGATCGCCGACGAGTGCAGGCACTCGACGATGTTCGCGAAGTCTGCGGAAAAGTTCGGCGTCCCGTCCTACCGGCCGAAGTGGTGGGTCCACCAGGTCGCGCGTGCCTTCAAATCCGTGGCAAGCGGTTCGCTTGCATACGGTGGCACGCTGTTCGCCGAGGAAGTCCTCGACATGATGCAGCGCGACTTCATGCGTGACGATCGCGTGCAGCCGATTACCCGGACCGTCAGCAAGATCCACGTCACCGAGGAAGCCCGCCACATCCGCTTCGCTCGCGAGGAGACGGTCCGCCGGCTCGAGAACAGCAACCCGATCGGCCGCGCCGGCGTCCAGCTGGTACTCGGCATCACCGCGTACTTCATCCTCACCAGCCTCGTCAACGACAAGGTGTACGCAGCGGCTGGACTCGACGTTCGCGAGGCCAAAAAGGCCGCGAAGAACAACGAGCACTACCACCACAAGCTGCGCGAGGGTTGCAGCAAGACCGTCGAGTTCCTTGATGCCGTTGGCCTGATCGGCGGGCCTTCGAAGCTGCTGCTCCGTCGCGCCCACATATTGTGAGCCGATGGTGAACTTCCTTGCGTCCGAGTCTGCCCGGATGCTTCGCGGCATCGCGGGCATCCTCGAACCCCTCCTGCCGAGCGGTGTGGCGGAGCAGGCGCCGTCGACCGAGTACCGCATCGACGACCTCGCACGGGAAGCGGGCACAAGCGTCCGAAACGTGCGCGTGTATCAAGACCGGGGATTGCTCCCACCGCCACGAAAAGAGGGGCGAACCGGTTGGTACAGCGAGTCGCACCTGGCGCGACTGAACCTGATCAACCGAATGCTGGATCGCGGCTACACGTTCGCGACGATCAGCGAGTTGCTCACCGCGGCGCAATATGGCATGCGTGTCGAGGAGGTGCTCGGCACCGATCAACTCGAGGTCACGGGACCGGATTACGCAGAGTCAACGGTGTTGTCGAACGACGATCTCCTGGAGCTGTTCGGCACTGCGGATTTCGACTCGAACGTGGCTGCGGCAGTCGATGGCGGTCTGCTCAAGCGGGAAGGTCAGACCTATCGGATCGCGAACCCGCGGCTGCTCGAGGCGGCAACGCTGCTGCACGACGCGGGTGTTCCAATGTCGGAGATCATCGCCCAGGCAGCAGGTGTCCGCCTCGACCTGCGTGATGTCGCCGATCGGTTCGTCGGGCTCGTCACCGATCGCTTCCTGCCGACCGGCCGCGGTCTGACCGAGCTCGATGAGCAGACGATCGCGAGCATCGCCGAACTGATCAACAAGGCTCGAGCCACTGTGCACGACGTTGTGCAGTCGTTGCTGGTCGATGCCATGGAGGAGTCGATCGGGGCCGCGCTCGAGGAGGCGGCGAAGAGCCTCCTATCCATCGAAGAAGACCAGGTAGGTTGAGACAAACTCGCCGCTTGCGCTAGCAAGCGGCGTGCAAGCACGCTAATGTGTGCTGCGACACAAAGGAGTGTTAGTGGGTACACACAAAGGTTTTGTACGAACCCTCGCGGGTGCGGGCGTCGGCGCAGGAGCCGTCGGTGCTGCAATCGCCGGTGTTCGATCGGTAACTGCTCGACGCGGTCCGACGAATCGGCAGTGGGAGAATCCGCTGCTTCGCGACTCGCTCGACTACGAAGTCATTCCCGTCATTACCGAAGATGGCGCCACACTCCGTGTGCATGCGTACGGTCCGGCCGACGGCGATCCGATCGTGCTCAGCCACGGCTGGACCTGTTGCATCGAGTACTGGAATCCGCAGATCAACGTGCTCGCCGAGAAGTTCCGCGTCATTGCATACGATCAGCGCGGACACGGACACAGCGACTTCGGCAGCCGTAAGCCCAGCCCGGACGTGTTGGCCGATGACCTCGCCTCGGTCCTGAGCGCCTCGATCGCGCCGGGCAAGAAGGCAGTCCTGGTCGGTCACAGCATGGGCGGCATGAGCATCATGGCCTGGGCAGGCCGCCATCCCAAGCAGGTTGCGCAATACGCGGGTGGGGTCGTACTTGCGAACACCGGCAGCGACAGCCTCATCGCACAGACCACGATCATTCCGCTGCTGCCGGAGCGAGTGGCCGCGGTGAAGAACGTCCTCGGCCGAGCGGTCCTCGCTGCACCGATTCCGTTGCCCGCGGGCGCGGCGACTCGGCGCCCGTTCCAGTTCGCCGTGATGGCGCCGGGCTCGACCCGTGAGTCCATCGACTTCTGCCAGCGGATTGCCCTCTCGTGCAAGGGATCGACCCGCGGCAAGTGGGGTCTGGCACTTGCGGACCTCGATATCTCGGCGGCCCTGCATAACCTCAACGTTCCGACGGTCGTCATCGCCGGTGAACTCGACCGGCTCACGCCGCCAGCGCATTCGGTGAAGCTCGCAGAGGCTCTCGACCGCAACGGGATCCTTGATCGGCTCGTCGTGATTCCCGCAGTCGGGCACATGGGCAACGTCGAAGCGATCGAAGAGTTCAACGCCGAGATCGTCCGCCTTCGGTTGAAGGCGAAGCGTGGACGCCGCAAGTTCATTGCAGTAGCGGGCTGAGGTAGCGGCCGGCTGAACTCCGCGATCAGCTGAAGACGACGGTCTTTCGACCGTGCACGAGCACGCGGTCTTCGAGATGCCACCTTAGACCGCGAGCTAGGACGAGCTTCTCGATGTCGCGGCCCTGGCGAACCATGTCGCGCACCTCGTCGGCGTGATCGACGCGAATGACGTCCTGTTCGATGATTGGCCCCGCGTCGAGTTCGGCGGTGACGTAGTGGCAGGTCGCACCGATCAGCTTCACGCCACGCGCGAACGCCTGGTGGTACGGCCGAGCGCCGACGAACGACGGCAGGAAGCTGTGGTGGATGTTGAGCGCGCGACCCGCCCAGTGCTCGCACAGCGATGACGGCAGTACCTGCATGAACCTGGCGAGGACAACGGCGTCGGGATCGTGAGCATCGACGAGTTCCCGTACCCGCTCGAACGACGGCCCCCGTTCGGACTGTTCGCGTGGGAACGGGACGTGATGAAACTGCACGCCATGAGCTTCGACGACGGGCGCCAGGTCGGCGTGATTTCCGATGACCGCTTCGATCGACGCGGGCAGTTCGCCGCCGGCCGCCCGCCCGAGCAGATCATGCAGGCAATGTGAATCTTTGCTGACCAGCAGGACTATTCGTTTCTGTTCACCCGAATCGTGCAATGTCCAGTCGGTTTCGGGTCCCAATTCGGCAGCGACAGTAGCGAATCGGGCCCGGAGCTCGTCGAGGCTGACCGAGATCGACGATGCACGCACGGCTTGGCGGGTGAAGAACCAATCCGTATCGGGGTCGGCGTGATAGGCCGCCTCGACAATCCATCCGCCCTGCTCGGCGAGGAATGCAGAGATCCGTGCGACGATGCCGGTCCGGTCAGGACAGCCGAGCGAGAGAACGTAGCGGCGTTCGTCGACGACGCCGGAGGATGAACTCATGGCGGCAAGTCTTTCAGGTCCGATCAGCGGCGTACGACTGCCGTCCCGACGAGCGTCCCGGCATCGATTGTGTGGATACCTCGATCGATGAGCAAATCGATGAAATCTTGTCGGACCGCAGCGACTGTCGAATCGTCGAGAGCCAGGAGCGGCGCGCGTAATGCGCTACCCAGCACGAGGTCCCACGCGAATTCCTCGGTGGCGGGCACGAAGTTCGATAGTTCGTCGACTTGTACCGAATCGGTCCCGAAGCCCGCTAGCCACGACGCAAGCTTGTCGGGAGTCGCAATCCGGTCGCAGGCTTCGCGAGCCGTCTCGACATGTCGCGTGCGCTGTCCCGATGCGCCGGGTTCGACGCCGGGCTGGTAGCGGCCGAGCACTTCGAAATACGTTCCGGCGTATTCGTCGAGAGCCTTCTCCCGCCAGACAGTTACGCCGATCCGTCCTCCCGGTCGGACCAGCCGGACCAGCCGCGCCACAGCCGAATCCATGTGTGGCAGGAAGAAGACCCCATACGAACTGGCGACAGCGTCGTATCCGGCGGCTGGGACCGAACTTGGCGGTTCCCACGTTGTGGCGTCCGCAGTGACGAAGTCGATGTTCTGCAGTGCGAGTGCCGAAGCGGCGAGGCGACCTTCTTCCAACAGGTCGTCGGCAAGGTCGATTGCGTGAACGCGGCCGGCTGGACCGACGGCCGTCGCGGCGGGGAGTGCAGATGCGCCGGCGCCGCAGCACACATCGAGCACGGTCTCGCCTTCGCGCAATCGCAGGGCAAAGTCCAGCGCCCGAGCGGCGGGCCCCCACACCATAGGCGTCACTTTCGAGAAGCCGGACCGAGCGGCGTTGAAGGTGGCGGCGTACTCGGTGCTGCTCATAGAAAGAAAACTACAGCTCGTGGAACGGCCGCGAGTAGCAGAATTCGCCTCGCGTCTGATCAGCATGGTGCAAGTACCGGGGAAGGTGGGTATGACAGGCTCTCCGCCATGCCCGAATCAGTCTGGACGCGCGCCGCTGTTGCGGAAATCGTCGATCACACGTTGCTCAAACCGGAGGCTACTGCCGCCGACGTGCAAGCACTCGTTTCGGAGGCGCTCGATCTGGGTGTGCTCGCGGTGTGCGTTTCGCCCTCGATGCTGCCGGTCCGGGTGCCCGGCCTGGTGGTCGCCGCGGTCGCAGGGTTCCCGTCCGGTAAGCATCATTCGCTGGTCAAGGGATCTGAAGCACGTCTGGCCGTCGAGCAAGGCGCCAACGAGATCGACATGGTGATCGACATCGGCGCTGCCGTCGCGGGTGATTTCAATGCCGTCCTGGCCGACATCGTGACTGTCCGCGGGGCGATCGAAGAGACCACCGTGCTGAAGGTCATCATCGAATCGGCGGCGCTGTCGGATGACGCGATCGTCAAGGCGTGCCGCGCGGCCGAACGTGCGGGTGCGAACTTCGTGAAGACCTCGACGGGCTTTCATCCCGCCGGTGGTGCGTCCGCACATGCTGTCCGCCTCATGGCAGACACCGTGGGCGGACGGTTGGGAGTCAAAGCCAGCGGTGGAATCCGAACAGCCGAGGCGGCACTCGCGATGATCGCGGCGGGTGCGACGCGACTCGGACTGTCAGGTACGCGAGCTGTGCTCGACGGGCTGGCCGACTAGCTGAGCGGACCGCACTTCGACATGTCCATGTTCTGCGGCGGCATGGTGAATTGCCCACCCGCGAGCGATATTTCGAGGCCGGTGTCGGTGACCTTGAACGACTCGGGTGTCATTCCGAGCGGGTAGGTCTGCAGGCTGGCGCTGATCACCTTGACGATGCCGTCGACAAGGTCGGTCGGGATCCCGATACCGAACAGTGAAGCGTCCATCGTGTCCACCTGGACCGTGTCGCCGGAGAGATACGGCTTGACCGTCAATTGCGCAAGCCCGGCCGGGCCGACGTCGAACTGGAGCGTGCCGTCCGTTTCGTTCGACCGCACCGCGCTGATGAGACCGCCGAAGACCTGCTCCTGCATCGTTGTCAGGATCCCGTCGTTGGACCACGTGACATCGGCCTCCGAACTTCCGACCGTGCCACTGCTGGTCTGTGACTCGTTGATCTCGATATCGCGCACCTTGACGTGCACGTGCATGTCCTTCGCGGGTCCGAAGGATGTGTCGTCGCTGTCGATGGTGATGTACGGGACCTTCTTGTCGATCAGCTGCAACAGCGTCGGCTTCGGGCTGAGCCCCACATCGACCTGCGTGCCGATTTCGTCCTTGAACTGTTGTGCCATGCACGACTTGATCGTGTGCCTGGCGTACAGCTCACCGGCGACGAGGGCAGCGACAAGCGCGGCGACGACGACTAGTGAGATCAGCAGGGCTCGGTTTCGCATTTCGCCGATTCTCCACGAAATTTCTGTGCGAGCTCTGTGAAATCCGCACGACTCGGCGATCCTCGACGAAAGTGTGATGGCCGCCACAGTTGCGCGCTACGGTGACGCCATGACGGGAGATCACGAGCGGCACACGGGGGCGATCGATCATCGGATCGATCTGTTTCTGCTCGCCTCCCTGCAGGCGGGGTATGTCACGCCACGCCAAGCGCGGTCGACCGGAATGACCGAAAACGAGATCGCCGACGCGGTCGCCGCGGGAAGTCTCGAACGAGTGCACCGTGACCTACTGCGGATGGCGCCCTGGCCGGCCGGCGTATTCGACGAGTTCGCAAAATGGTGTGCCTGGTTCGGCGGCCCCACCGCCGTCTCTCATCACAGCGCCGCCGAACTCCACGGACTCGGCAGCCTGCACCCGCACTACTTGCACCTGTCGTGCCCGGGATCCGCCCGGCCGCGCATCCCGCGACTCGCGGTGCACCGATTGACCCTCCCCGACGACGACGTCGAGGTTGTGGGGCCCTTTCGGATCACGACACCGATGCGGACCGTCCTCGACCTCGCCGACAGCGGAATCTCGCAGGCTGTGCTGAACGAGGTGGTGGCGGATGCTGTCGCGATCGAACGCATCGCGCCCGCAGATGTGCTCGAGAAATCGACCTCGCGCTCCGCCCGCACCGTCGAGCGGGTCGAACGGGCGCTCGTGGCCTACGGCCGTGGCGCCTGAACTTTCGTGACATACGTTTTCGTGGAAGGGTTGGACGTATGGGCGAAGTGACCAACACCCGTGCTGGAATCGCGTTGCCGATCAGTGGTGGTAGCCGGAGCACTGTCGAATTTGCCAAGGTAGTCCTCGCCGATTCCGTTCGAAAACATGATGCCGATCTCTCGCAAGCAATCGAAGCGTCGCGTCGGTGGCGGTCGGAATACGTCGGCGCGTTTCGGTCGCTGACGGCCGTGAGTGCGTCCGCACCGGATGCTGCACTTGGCATCGCCAAGGACGGGCTGACATCGGCGCGTGGTTTGTTGCGAAATGTGAAGGACGGTAGCGAGTCGGCGCTTTCGGCGCAGTTGTGGCGGTCCAGCGGCGCGACGTTCGGCGCAGACACCGTGGCTGGAACTGGGGCGCCCGCAACGTCACTGCGAGTCCCGTTCCGAGGCAGTGTCCTCGAAGGCGACGCGCTGCGCCGTCAGTTGGCCGACTGGGAGCAACGCGGAATCGTCGAACCGAGTTTCGTCACCGCGATCGAGAAAGTGATCGACAATCCGAAGTGGTTGTCGCTACCAGGATTTCAGACCGTAGTAGTCGGTGCAGCCGCCGAAATGGGACCGTATCTTCCGCTGATCGGTTGGGGCGCAGATATTTTCGCAGTCGATCTGCCGAAGCCGGAAATATGGACCACGTTGCTCGCTGCCGCGAAGGCGGGTGCCGGGTCGGTGACATATCCGACGAGTGCGGCGGGCCCCGGATTGGACATCGCGCGAGACATTCCTGCACTCCTGCAATGGATTTACGCGAATACGGGCAAACGGAAGAAGCTCGTTTTCGGCATGTACGCATCCGCTGACAACGGTGACCACATCGAGGTTTCCGCGGCCGCCGACGTGGTTGGCGAGGACATCATCGGCAACCGTTCGAATGCGACGCTTGCGTATCTCGCAAGCCCGACCGACTGCTTCATGGTGAAAGCCGATGTGATGGCCGAGGCGCGGCGGCGCTGGCACGAGCGTGGCATCAAGTCGTCCGTGCAAGGTGTGCTCCGCCTCGCGTCGCGGTCCGCCTTGTTCCGGCCCAACTACCTCGACGAGGTCGTCGATTTCGAAGGCAATCACTGGGGTCTTGCCAACACCCTGATGTCGGCTCAAGGGCCCGACTATGCGTTGGCCAAGCGGCTGCAACGCTGGCGCGGTGTGGTCACTCGTGCAGCGGGCCAAGGTATTTCGTTCTCTGTCGCACCCGCCTCGTGGACCAGGTCGGTGACGGTCAACCGGAGCCTCGCCGCAGCATTTCATGGTGCCGGGCCGTTCGGTGTCGAGATCTTTGCGCCGAGCACCGCTCGTACACTCATGGCGGCCAAACTCGTGAGCGACCTGTTCGCGCCGACACCCGAAGCGTCCAACGCCAATCCGGAAGAGTTGTTCTACGAAGGTGCCGCACACGGCGGGTTGTGGCGGCAGCCGTTCGAACCGGTGACTGCGCTCGGTATTGCTGCGGCAGCGGGCTATCCGCGCGCCCTCTTCGAGAACAGCTAGCGGTAGGCAGGAATCCCGAATAACGGGCGGGGTTCGTGGGTCGCCCGGGAGGCGAACGTATCAGAACCAGGCGTCGCGCATCTCGATAGTCGTGCGGTCGAGACTCTCCAGCAAGTCCACCTGTGGGCCTGTTCTGGGTAGTTCGTAGCGGAAGAAGTAGCGCCCCGCCTGCCGTTTGCCGTCGTAGAAATTGCCGACCTGTCCGTGGGCGGCGAGCAATTGCTCCAGCCAGATCCACGCAATGATCGTGTGCCCGAATGCCTCCAGATACACCGAGCTGTTGGCGAGGGCAGCGTCGAGCTCGCCCGAAGCGAACATGCTCGCGGTGACCGACACCAACCGCTGCCACCGCGAATCCAGCTGGGCAGCAAGGTCGGCCAGCTCGCCGTCCGCTGCCTTCGCCTCGGCGGTCGTCCTGCTGATCGCGTCCGCCAGTGCGGCCATGCTTGCGCCGTTGTGTTGAACTACCTTGCGACCCAGCAGGTCCATGCCCTGGATGCCATGGGTTCCTTCATGGATCGGATTCAGCCGGTTGTCGCGATAGTGCTGCTCTACGTCATATTCGCGGGTGTAGCCATAGCCGCCGTGGACCTGGATTGCGAGGTTGTTGGCTTCCAGACACCACTGCGATGGCCAGCTTTTCGCGATCGGCGTCAGAATATCGAGAAGCAAAGTGTGCGAACGTTTCTCGTCCTCGGATTCCGCGGTGCGCTGAAAGTCAACGAGTCGGCCGCAATACAAGGCGAGCGCCAGCGCGCCTTCGACGTAGGACTTCTGAGCCAACAGCATGCGCTTGACGTCGGGATGCTCGACGATCGGAATTTGGCTGCTTGCAGGGTCTTTCGCGGTTGGCAGTCGACCTTGCAGCCGTTCACGTGCGTAGGCGAGCGACTTGAGGTAGCCGGTGTAACCGAGCGCGGTTGCGCCGAGGCCCACGCCGAGTCGAGCTTCGTTCATCATGTGGAACATGTAGGGGAGTCCGCGATTCGGCTCGCCGATCAGGTACCCGACGGCACCCGGCTTGTCTCCGGGGGTGAACTTCCCTTCGCCGAAATTCAGCACGGTGTTGACGGTTCCGCGGAAGCCCATCTTGTGGTTCAGCCCGGCGAGCGCGACATCGTTTCGCTCGCCAAGTGAGCCGTCGGCGTCGACGAGAACCTTTGGTACGACGAACAGCGAAATACCCTTCGTCCCAGCGGGACTTCCTGGGATCTTCGCCAGAACCAGATGAATGATGTTCTCGGTGAGATCGTGATCCCCGCCGGAGATCCACATCTTCGACCCGAACAGGCGGTAGCTGACGCCGTCCTCCTGTGGCTCCGCCCGAGTGACGATATCGGCGAGTGACGACCCGGCCTGCGGTTCGGACAGGCACATGGTTCCGAAGAATCGGCCCGCGAGCATCGGCCGGACGAATGTATCGATCTGCTCCGAAGAGCCGTGTGCAGCAAGAAGGTTCGCGTTTGCCAGCGTCAGGAACGGATAGCCCGATGTGCCGCAGTTGGCGGCCTGGAACCACGCGAAACCTGCATTCGTCACGACGGCGGGCAGCTGCATCCCGCCGATGTCGTAATCCATCGCGGCAGTGAGGATGTCCGCCTTCGCGAACGCGTCGAGGGCCTGCTTGACCTCGGGAATGATCGTGACCCGCTCGCCGTCGAAAGTCGGCTCGTGCGAATCGTTGAGCTTGTTGTGCGTCGCGAAGTAGCGGGTCGCGATGCGCTCGCACAAGTCGAGAACACCATCGAACGTGTCACGGGAATGGTCGGAGAATCGCTCGAGCTTCGTCAGCTCCTCGACATTGAGCCACTCGTACAGCAGGAAGTCGAGATCTCGTCGCGACAACAGTGTCGAGCGCATCGTCAGTCCCTTTCAAGCGCATCCGTCAAAAGAAGTGTTCGGTGCCACTACCGACCATGGCACTGTCAGTACACAGTCCCGCATGCGTCGGCGGTAGACCCGAGCGGGGGTTCCTTGGGATGCGAGTGATTCCAGGGCGGCTCGCCACCTGACTCGTGGGCCGAACGGGGCGAGCGGAGCCGCATGCTCCCACGCGCGATCGGCGGCAACGAGCAGCGCGTGGACTGCCTCGCCGGGAACATTTCGATGGATGAGCGCCTTCGGTAGCCGCTCGGCGATATCGGAAAGTCGACTTGTCCTGAACGGATCCCACGCGAGTGTCAGCGAAAGAGGTTCGGTTGCGTCGAGCAGGATCCAGGCGCAACGCCTACCCAACTCGTCACAGGTGCCGTCGACGATCAGGCCGTTCGGCGCAAGTCTGGATTGGATTGTGGCCCAGGCGGGCGCCACGGCCTCTTCGGGATACTGGCGCAGGACGTTGAACGCCCGGACAAGCACTGGGCGAAGGCCTGCGAGTTCGAAACCGCCGCGGGCAAACGAGACGCCGTCGCGTCCGGCGACCACTCGCTGCGGATCGATCTCGAGCCCAACAACCCGAGCGTCCGCTCGCACCGTCCGCAGACGCCGGGCCAACTCGAGAGTGGTCACAGGGCTCGCGCCGTACCCGAGGTCGACGACAAGTGGATCCGCGCTGTCGGTAAGCGCACGGCGCACAAGCTCATCGTGAACCAGCCAGCGATCGCTGCGCCGCAGCCGATTGATGCCGGTGGTACCCCGGGTGATCACCCCCTCGGGGGCAGGTGGACGCACCGGCCTAGATCAAGAGATCTGGCGTTTTTCGATGAATCGCTCCATCACTTCGGCCTCGGCGCGGAACAGATCGATCAAGTTGACCAGCATCAGTTGTTCGAGTCGGCGACCCATAACCGGGATGTACACCTTGGCCTCCGACGAGGTGCGCAACGTACAACCGGTGTCGGTCGCGAATAGGCGCATCGTCCCGGTGAGGCTGCCGGGTCCGGCGGGGATCGACGCCTCGTACTTCCCGGTGACCTCCTCGCCGAAGCTGTAGCTCTGCTTGCGGGTGATCACCATGTCCTTGCGCATGACGGTCTGCGCGATATCCGGAAGCATTTCGCGGGGCAGGATGTGGTGGAGGAGAAGCTCGATGCCGGAGTCGTCCACCACGAAGCTCTCGATGTGATTCGGAGAGAACTTCCGCATCTCCTCGACGCAGTCTTCCCAGTAATCACGGTCCCGTAATGCCGAATACACCTGGTCGGTTGTGAAGTTATATCTGGCGGAATAGTCGATTCGGCGGGCCATGGAGACTTAGATTACCGGGCTGCCCATGGTGTTCCGAACAAGCGCCTAGCCTTTTGCCGACGTCCACCGCTCGGTGAATTCACTTTCTTTCACGAGTAGCCGCTGCAGTTGCTCGACTACGGCCTCCTCGATGCGGCCGCCGAACAGTGGAATTCGCACCTCGACCTGCCCCTCGATCCGCAGCACCGAGCCGCTTCCGTCGGCGGCGAGCGTGAGCGTTCCGTTAATCGTGGCAGGGGCACCCTCTACCGAGACCTCGAAATGACCCGACGCGCCCGTCGCAGCCACCGGACCCCATGTCTCTGTCCGCTTCAGGATCAAATCGCCAGGATGGACCTTCGTCACAACCTGCGGCAGGTACTTCGCCGCTATCGCCTGCTGCAGGTCGATGGTGAACGTTCCGTCGGTTGTACGCACATCGACGATCTTGGCGCCGGGGCCGCCGATCTCGGCTAGGCGGTCGTTCCAGTACTGCTCACTCGTGAAGGCGGTGCGCAGGGCGTCGACTGATTTCGTGTGCTGCTCGGAACGCTCGATGCGGTGGGACATGCGCCGCACGCTACCGTTTGCCTGTGTCGAATCCACGCGTTGCGCCCGCCCTGCGTGGCGAGTTGGCCCGTGTGGGCGCGCAACTGTCCGATGACGTACCGCTCGCCGGATTGACGACGCTGCGGGTGGGTGGGCCCGCAGCCGTACTCGCTACCTGTGCAACGACCGACTCTCTTGTCGCAACCGTTCGAGCACTCGACACCGCGGGTGTACCGACATTGATCCTGGCCGGCGGATCGAACTTGCTCATATCCGACGACGGGTTCGACGGCGTCGTCGTCCACATCGCCACACGCACGGTGCGCATCGACGGCGACCACCTGATTGCCGACGCGGGAGCGGAATGGGACTCCGTGGTCGCGCAGACAGTCGACGCAGGACTGGGCGGACTGGAATGTCTGTCGGGAATCCCGGGTTCGGTCGGCGCTACGCCGGTGCAGAACGTCGGTGCCTATGGTGTCGAGGTCTCGTCGGCGTTGCGTGCTGTGCACTTACTCGACCGGACCACAGGCGAAGTTCGTCGGGTGCACCCGAGCGAGCTGGGACTCGGTTACCGCACGAGTGTGCTGAAGCATTCGACCGACGCGATGGTGCTCTCGGTCGAGTTCGATCTTCGGACAGATGGACTCAGCGCACCGCTGGGATACCGGGAACTTGCGGGCGCACTGGATGCGACCGAAGGTGAACGACGCCCGGCCGGTACGGTTCGCGACGCCGTGCTCGCCCTTCGCCGTAGCAAAGGGATGGTGCTCGATCCGTCCGACAACGACACGTGGAGCGCCGGGTCCTTCTTCACGAATCCGGTCGTGCCCGACGACCGGTTGCCGGGCGTTTTGTCCGCAATTTCCGCGAAGGTGGGCGACGTCACCGTGCCCAAATTTCCAGCATCGGGCGGTACCAAGCTGTCGGCGGGTTGGTTGATCGAGCGAGCAGGGTTCGCCAAGGGTTTTCCGGGCGACGAGGAACACGCCCGATTGTCGACAAAACACACTCTGGCCTTGACGAACAGGGGTTCCGCAACAGCCGCCGACATCGTGCGGTTGGCGCGCACCGTACGCGATGGGGTGGAGGCCACATTCGGGGTTCGGTTGGAGCCGGAGCCGGTCACGGTAGGTCTGGTGCTGTAGTCCAGACACGCCGAATGACACGTCTGGCGCAGGTACCGTTGGACTGGTGCATATCCGACGATCGATCGTTCACGCGCTCACTGTGCTGCTCGCGCTCGTCGGGGCGATGGCACTCGTAGTCCGCTGCTCGAATGGAGATTCCGGCGCTGGTGGCGGCGATTCGAACGTTCCCAATTCGATCGGGAAACTGACGCAGAACCCCGAACCCGGCGCCGAAAATGTCAGCCCGATCGCACCGATTTCGGTCAAGATCGAAAAGGGGACGCTGCACGATGTTGCGCTGACGAACCCGGCGGGCAAGGCCGTGGCGGGAACACTGAACTCGGACAACACAACGTTCACCATCAGTGAGCCGCTCGGCTACGGCGTCACCTACACGTGGTCCGGCAGTGCCGTCGGCGCGGACAACAAGACCGTGCCGGTGAAGGGCAGCTTCACGACGCTGCAGCCTGATTCGACGACCTCGGCAAGGATCCAGATCGCGGACGGCCAAGAAGTCGGCATCGCCGCGCCGATCATCTTGCAGTTCAGCGCACACGTCGAGGACAAGGCCGCCGTCGAGAAGGCGCTCACCCTGACGACCGATCCGCCGACACCGGGCTCATGGGCCTGGCTTCCGGACGACAATGGCTCCCGCGTGCATTGGCGTCCGCAGAACTACTGGGCGTCGGGCACCAAGGTGAGCCTGTCGGCGAAGCTGTATGGAGTCGACTACGGCGACGGCGCGTACGGCGACTCGGACCTGACGTCGAACTTCACAATCGGACGCAGCCAGATCGTGAAAGCGGTCGCACCCAGTCATCGGATGCAGGTCATTCGTGAGGGGCAAGTGCTGTTCGATTTCGCTGTCAGTTACGGCGAAGGCAACGAGCCGCGCAATGTGACTCGCAGCGGTATTCACGTTGTGAGCGAGAAGCACGAAGATTTCCTGATGTCGAACCCGCCGTTCTACACCAACGTCCGGGAACGCTGGGCCGTGCGCATTTCGAATAACGGCGAGTTCATTCACGCCAATCCCGAAACGACGGGCGTGCAGGGATCGTCGAACGTCACCAACGGTTGCATCAATCTGTCACCCGAAGATGCTCAGGCGTACTTCCCGACTGCGTTGTACGGCGATCCGGTCGAGGTCACGGGAACGTCGATCGACCTCTCCGCAGCCGACGGCGACCTTTACGACTGGACGATCGATTGGCCGACGTGGCAGTCGATGTCGGCGCTGCAAGGTGAGCCCGCCTCGGTGGTGTCCGCAACTCCGGTGAAGCCCGCGCCCATTCCGGCGCAGCCTTCGACGGCGGGTCGCTGAGTTCAGCTCACGGCATTTCCATCGTTTCGGCCCGAGCGATGTCGCTGATCGCGCGTGCGATGTAGCTCGTCGTTTTTGTGTTTGCGGCGGCCCCGAGGTCGGCAATGACGAGTATCGCCGACGCGAGCGTGCCCGGCCGATCACGAGCCGACGTTGTTGTCTCGTCGACTTCGCCGACACCCAATGCGCCGGTGAGAACGATGGCGAGGGTTCCGACGTCAAGGTTCGGCCACCACGCCGCAGCCGAGCGCGCGCAGCGTTGCAGGACATCCTGCACGTCGTCGCCCTCGAGCCCGTCGGGAAGCACCAGCTCCATCAATTCCCGAACGATTCTGAAATGGACGGAAACGACTTGCTCGAACGGCAGCGCGGCCAGCTCGATCGTGGCGGCGTCGAATGTGTCCGCGTCGCCTGTGCGTACGGCAAGCAACGCCGCATCGGTCGCGGTGGCGATCGCGAGGGCTGAACTCGGCCATTCAGTCGGCCACATGGTGTCGATCCTTCGTTTGGAGGGTGCTGGCCAACCATTTCATGTGCCACCGACGTGGCGCGCGACGCACAACATGCCCACACTGGAGGCAAGCCCGTCGGTAGTCAGTCGATGGGGGCAACGGAGCCGGCAGGAGAATGCAATGGGTAGTAGCGGACCATTCGGGTTCGACCCCGAAGACCTCGAGCGCGTTGTACGCGAGGCCGGCGACGGGCTTCGTGAGCTGGTGGTCGGCATGTTCGGGGATTTCGCCGGGCCGCGAACCAGCGCCAAACCCGCGACAGCGGGCGAGGCAGGCGACGGGGTCTGGGCCATCTTTACTATCGATGACGCCGGGGTTGCGCACGCCGAACAGGTGTATCGGACCGAACTCGACGCGTTGCGCGCGCACGCCGACGACATCGACCCGCGCCGACGTGTGCGCTTCCTCCCATATGGAGTGAGTATCAGCGTCCTCGATCAGCAGTCGGAGGCTGCCGAGGAATGAGTGCTAGGTGCGCCGGTTGAAGCGGCCGGCCTCAGCCTGATCCCGGGGTTTGACGACGATCGTGTCGAGGTTGACGTGTGCAGGCCGCGATGCGACGAATCCGATGATCTCCGCAATGTCTTGCGCGACAAGGGGATCGATGCCCTGATATACCGCAGCGGCTTTGTCTTCGTCGCCGTCGAAGCGTACGAGTGAGAACTCGGTTTCGACGGCCCCCGGCGCAATTTCGGTGAGCCGCACCGGTTTTCCGAGCAGTTCCCCACGCAGAGTCCGGTGCACGAGTGCCTGCGCATGTTTGGCGGAGGTGTATCCGGCGCCCTTGTCATAGGCGACCAACGCCGCGATCGAAGTGATCGTGACGATCAGCCCATCGCCTGATTCGATCAATTTCGGCAACAGTGCTTTGGTGATACGAAGTGTGCCAAGGACATTGGTCTCCCACATCCAGCGCCAGTCGTCGAGGTCGGCCTCGGCTATCGTCGACATACCTTTCGCGCCGCCTGCATTGTTGACGAGCACGTCGACGCGCGGAATCACCGAAGTGAAGGCTTCGACCGAATCCTCGTCCGTCACGTCGAGTTCCAACGCGGTCCCGCCGATGTCCTTCGCGAGTTGCTCGAGCCGATCGAGTCTGCGCGCGCCGACGATGACGTGGTAGCCCTGAGCTGCCAGCGTGCGCGCGGTCGCCTCGCCGATGCCCGAACTCGCCCCAGTGACGACAGCCGTGCGGTTACTTGTCATGAGCCGATCCTAGGAGGTCAGCCGTGCTGACCAGAGGCGGAGCGTCTCGGACAGCACTTCCGCGGACTGCTGTGCAGTGACCAGCCCGACGACTTGGCCGACGGCGAGGCCTGAGCCAGTTGCAAGTGCGGCGGTTGTCGCGGCGTCGACGAGCGCGTCGATGTCTGCGACCGGTGCTGGCAGGTGGGTGGAGACGATATCGCGTGCTGTGGCGGTGATCGTGTCGAAATAGCTGGTGAGCGCCGCGAGCTGTTCAGGGTCGCGGCGCACAGCGATGCCGTACTCGGCAAGCAGGATTGTGAGTTCCTCGTCGCTCGCAAGGACCGTCCACCACTGGGCGAACGCGTCGAGTTTCTCGTCGAGAGAATCGCCCGCGTTCGCGAGCATGGTTGCGAGCTGCGCGAAGGTCTGTATGTAGCGGCGCTTGATGACTTCCAGGCACAGCGCCTCCTTGCCGGCGAAGTTGCCGTAGAGCGAACCTTGGGTTCGACCGGCCTTGGCGGCGATCTGCGCGACCGTCGTGGCGAGAAACCCCGCCGACATGAACAACTCTTCGGCCGCCTCGAGTATCTGCTCGCGCGTCTGCGCGCGAGCCTCTGCCCGTCCGATCGGCCTGCGATCACTCATGTCGATCACCTCCATCCGCTCGGTTCGGCCTTCGATTCGCCAATTATGACCGCACCGACTTCGCGGCGTAAATATGGTGGCGCATTAGTTATAGCATTGCTATACATATAGCGTTACTATCTCAACGATGACGCGAGTCGGCCTCGACGACGCGGGGAGATTCTTCAACGACGAAGGACCAATACATGACTGTCGATTCACGCTCGGTACCTCGCGTCGAACCGATCAGGCAATTTCACGCCGTGGAGAGTCGGCGGGGGCGAGTCGTGGGTCCGGCGATGCGCATGTTCGTTCGACCAGTGCTGGAATATGCGCCCTTGACCACGTTCACGCTCGCGCGTTTGCACCTGTTCGACTTACTCGGCGCGCTATTACCGCTGCCGCGGGGCGCGACCGCTCAGCGCCGCACCTTCGCTGACTTCGACGCAGAACTTGTCTCCGGCGCAGGCGTATCGGCATCGGCCCCGAATATCGTCCTCTACTTCCACGGTGGTGGCTTCGTCAGCTGCGGTCTGCGGACCCATCGCCGACTGGTGGCTCGAATCTCCACTGCAACAGGCGCTCCGGCGTTGCAGGTGAACTACCGCCAGCTTCCTGCTGTGTCGCTGGCGGACACCGTCGAGGACTGCGTCGCGGTCTACCGGAGCCTGCTCGGCGACGGCTATCTTCCGCAACAGATTGCTCTGGCCGGTGACTCCGCCGGCGGCTACCTCGCTTTCGCCGTTGCCCGTCGCGCCGTCGTCGAGGGATTGTCCGCTCCGGCAGCGATCGTGGCACTGTCGCCGTGGATCGATCTGGCGTGTCGACACAGTGCAACCCACCGAAATGCCAAGCGCGATCCCTACATTCCGGTGCGCAAGTTCATGCAGATCGCGACGATGCTTGCGCCGGCAGACGATCCGCTGCTGGAGTTACTCGACGAGGATCTCGCCGGAATGCCACCCGCCCTGATTCAAGTGGGCTCGGGGGAAGTCTTACGCAGCGATGCGGAACTGATGGCCGAGCGGCTCGCCGACTCCGGTGTCGAGTGCTCACTGCAGCTCTGGGATCGCCAGGTCCACGTATTCCAGGCCGGGGCCGACCTGCTTCCGGAAGCTCGCTCCGCAATCGACGAGCTGGGCAGGTTCCTTCGCACGCGATTGACCGGCGGGTAGCCGGGCCGTCTTCGCGACCACGACGTAGCACTTCAGACGCTTACAGTTAGGACGACATGCACTACGACACCGAAGGATTCACCTCCGATCTGGAATCACGATCGGGTCCGGATCATCAGATCGTGATCATCGGCGCAGGCCCGGGAGGCGTCTGTGCGGGAGTGCGCCTCAAGCAGCAAAGCCTCGATGACTTCGTCATCCTCGAACGAGCGGATGAGGTCGGCGGAAGCTGGCGCGACAACGACTATCCCGGCATCGGGGTCGATGTACCCAGCGTCACTTATCAGTACTCCTTTGCCCGAAACCCGCACTGGTCCAGGCTGTTTCCCAAGGGCGCCGAGGTCAAGGAATATCACCAGGCTGTGGCGCGACGGTTCGGTCTGATGCCGCACTTGCGCTTCGGCGTGTGTGTGGTGCGTGAGGTGTGGGACGAGGACAATCAGTTCTGGAGTCTCCACACGGCTGACGGCGAGGTGATCACGGCCCGGTTCCTGATCTCCGCGGTCGGGGCGTACATCGTCGCCAAGGAAGACCCGGGCATCGCCGGCTTCGCCGACTTCGCCGGAAAGATCCTGCGCCCCACCAACTGGGACCACACCTACGACCTGGCGGGCAAACGGGTAGCTGTGATCGGCACCGGTGCAAGTTCGGTGCAGATTACTCCCGCCATCGCCGGCGATGTCGGCCACCTCGACGTGTACCAGCGCACCCCGGTGTGGTGCCTGCCGAAACCCGACCTGGTCATCCGGTCGTGGATGCAACAGGCACTTCGGGTTCGGGGTGTCGGCGCTGCCCTGAGCGGGGTGTCGCTGGTCGCGATCGATCTGGTGTTGCGGACGATCATCTACACCCCCGCAACGGTTTTCGGTCCCGCCGCCCGACTGCTCGACGCGAGTGCGCGAGCTGCGTATCGAGGCTATTTGCGGATGACAGTGGACGACGAGACCGACCGCGCGGCGCTGATGCCGGCCTACGGACTGCTGGGCAAACGGCCGACGACCTCGAATCTCTTCCTCCGCGCCTTCAACCGTGACAACGTCGAGTTGATCACCACGCCAATCACCAGGATCACCGCGTATGCCGTCGAAACTGCCGACGGCGCAACCCATCCGATCGATGCCATGGTTGCCGCAACGGGCTACGAGCTGTTCTCCGATCCAGAGAGCTATCGCACCGGCGCGATCGTCGGGCGACACGGGTTCGACCTCGGTGATTTCTACGCCGAACATCGGCTGCAAGCCTACGAAAGTGTTGCTGTCCCAGGGCTGCCGAACCGGTGGATGCTCGTCGGGCCGTACTCGTGGACCGGCACCGGGTGGCACGCGCTGGTCGAGATCAGCGCAGGCCACGCGGTACGGGTCATCGCCGAAGCGATCCGCCGCGACAAGCTCGATGTGGAGGTCTCCGAGCAGGCGCATCGCCGCTATCACGCGATGATCGGCAAGCTCGGCCGAAACATTCAGTACTACTTCACCACCATCAACAAAGGTCTGCGCACGTACTACGTCAACTCCCAGGGCGACATGCCCTACATCCGTCCCACCTCGTTGCTGCGGGCACGTCGAGCCAGCAAGCATGTCGCCTTCGACGATTACGTCTTCAACGCGGTTGCAGCCCATCCGAGCACATCCCAGGACAATCTCGACCTCCAGATCGGAGCAATGAAATGACGTTGGTAGTTGTCACCGGTGCCGGCAGTGGCATTGGCAGAGCGACCGCACAGCGGTTCGCCAAGCAAGGCTCGAGCGTGGTGGTCTCCGACATCAATGTGGAAACCGGTGCGGAGACAGTCGATCTCATCACTGCTAGGGGTGGGCGCGCTGTCTTCAGGCGTCTCGACGTTGCCGATATCGAAGACTGGGAGGCGTTTGCGGCATGGGTGTGCGACGAGCACGGCGTACCCGATGTCGTGGTGAACAACGCCGGAATCCTCATCGCTGGTGGGTTTTTGGAGCAGACCGGTGCTGATTGGCGGCGGATGATCGCGATCAACCTGATGAGTCCGCTGGTCGGGTCGAGGTTGTTCGGACAACGAATGGTCGACGCCGGGACGCGCGGTCATATCGTCAACATCTGTTCGGTCGGATCGTTCATACCCAACCAGTTCGCCCCTTCCTACTCGGTGGCAAAGGCGGGAGTGTGGTTAGGGACGCAAGCGTTGCGGTCCGAATTGGCTCCACACAAGATCGGGGTCAGCGCAATATGCCCCGGCTTGATTCGGACCAACCTGGCTGCCAACGGTAGTCGCGGGGGAGTCAGTGACACCGAAAGTACCAGCTGGGCAGCGAAACTCGGCAGTGCCCATCGCCTTGTCGGGCGCTCGCCCAATCGTGTCGCGTTCGCCGTTACCCAGGCGGTGCGATGGAACGTCGCGACCGTGCCCGTCGGCATCGAAGCATGGGGCGGGTGGTATCTGTCCCGGCTCTCGCCCAGTTTGGTACGCGCCGGGTCGGGTCTGCTGCGGATGGGTCTGGCAGACATTGCAACCGACCTGGGCGGCAAGATCTTCGGCCGCAACCTCGACACAGCCATGCCCGTAACCACTGCGCTGCCGACAACCGGTCCTGTCTCGAAAGGCTCGAAATGAAGACTGTCATCGTCACCGGAGCGGGCGGCGGAATCGGCCGCGAGACCGCGAAACTCTTTGCCAGCAAAGGTGACCGCGTCATCATCGCCGACATCGATATGGCTGCGGCCGAGGACACCGCGATCGAGATCGTCGCCGGTGGCGGCACCGCGATCGCCCGCAGCCTCGATGTGTCGAGCGAGGAACAGTGGGAACAGTTCGGGGCGTGGGTGCGCACCGAGTACGGGGCCCCGGATGTGCTGATCAACAACGCCGGGATCCTGGACCTCGGCGGTTTCCTCGAGATGAGCGCCGCGCAATGGCAGCGCACCATCGACATCGACCTGATGAGCGTCATCTACGGATCTCGGATCTTCGCCCAACAGATGATCGACGCCGGGACCCATGGCCACATCGTCAACATCTCCTCCTGCGGCGCATACTTTCCCTCGAAACTCGAACCGGCGTATGGGGTAGCCAAAGCCGGCGTGCTCATGGCCAGCCAGGCCCTGCGAATAGAACTGGCCCGGCACAAGATCGGGGTCACGGCGATGTGCCCTGGAGCGATCCGGACCGATCTGCTGGCGAACGGCAAACGCGCGGTCCTGGTAGAGGACGAACTCCAGGAGTGGACGACCAAAGTAACTGCTGTACAAGCACTCTCCTTCGCCGGCCCGGACAAAGTCGCCCGTGTCATCCATCGGGCCGTCGCACACAACTGGGCGATAGTGCCCGTCAATCCCGAGTCCTGGGCCCTGTATTACCTGTTCAGACTGTCCCCGAGCCTGGTCCGCTTGGGCCTGAGCGTCGCCTCCTTCGACCGCGCCGAGGCACTCCTTGCCCGGTTCGCACCACTGATCGACCGTTTAGGTTCGGCGAAACATCGGAAGGCCATGCAGGCATGAGTACTGTGACCGAAGCACAAGGCAGCACAACCGATTCGAGTGCTCTCGACCACGAGGTCGTGATCATCGGTGCAGGCTTCGGCGGCATCGGTGCCGCCATCGAGCTACGCAACGCCGGAATCGACAGTTTCGTGATGATCGACAAGGCCACCGATATCGGTGGCACCTGGCATGCGAACACCTATCCCGGTGTCGCCGTGGACATCCCGTCGATCTACTACAGCTTCTCCTACGAGCCGCCGGAATCGTGGTCGCGCTTCTTCGCACCAGGCAGGGAGGTCAAGTCCTATGCCGACCAGCTCGCCGACCGGTACGGACTGCGGCCGCACCTGCGACTGAACACCGCCGTGGTGTCGACCAAGTGGGACGAAGCGACGAGCACGTGGATCACCACACTCGGCGACGGTGACGCAGTCAGGTCGCGGTTCCTGATCGGCGCGGTCGGTGGTCTCGAACAGCCGAAGCTGCCCGACATCGACGGTGTCGACACCTTCGCAGGAAAGACCGTGCACACCGCACGCTGGGATCACGACTTCGACTACACCGGCAAACGCATCGCCGTCATCGGCACCGGCGCCACCGCTTTGCAGCTCATTCCCGAAATAGCCAAGCTCGCAGCACATCTCGACGTGTATCAGCGGACACCGATCTGGGTTGCCCCCAAACCGGACTTCCCGATGGCTACCTCGGCTCGGTTCGCGCTGATGCAGATCCCTGGTCTGCGTCGCACCATCCGCTCCGGTGTGGTGCTCGGCATCGACGTCGGGCTCACCGTCGCCAACTCGCTGCACGACAGATTGCCGTTCGTGCTGCACGCCGTCGAGCGCGGGCTCAAACGGTGGTACCGCTCCCAGGTCCCTGATCCTGTTCTTCGCGAGAAGCTCACCCCGACGTACGCGATCGGGTGCAAACGGCCGTCGGTGTCGAACGTGTATCTCAAGACGTTCACCAGGGACAACGTCGAGTTGATCACCGAGCCGATCACCCGTATCACTCCGAACGGGATCGTCACCGCAGATGGGGTCGAGCACGCGGCCGATGTTTTGGTCTACGCCACCGGGTTCAAAGTAATGGAACGCGGAGCGACGCCGCCGTTCCCATTGCGCGGGCGTGGGGGTGTCGACCTCAACGACTGGTGGGACGAAAACCGCTATCAGGCGTATCAGGGTGTGACCATTCCAGGTTTTCCCAACGCGTTCATGATCACCGGGCCGTACGGTTTCGCCGCAGGCTCGTATATCGCGATGATCGAATGCACCAGCAGGCACGCAGCGCGGGTCATCACCGAGACCGCACGCCGGGGCACTACGACTGCGGAGATCAAGCAGAAGCCACACGACGACTACTACGCACTGTGTCGCAGACGCGGTGAGGGCTCGTTGTGGCTGAGCGGTTCCTGCGCAGGATCGAACACCTACTACGTCAACTACCAGGGCGATCCCGCGCCGATCCGCCTATCCACGCACGCCGAAATGTGGTGGGGCAACAAGCACTTCCCGCTGGACAACTACAGCTACTCCAAAGTGCGCGCCTGAGCACGCGAGGACGGACTTTCTGCCGCATCGCCCGAGAGGGTTTGCGCGGAAAGTCCGTGCTCGACGAGGTTAGAACTCAGTGTTGCTCGATGTCCGAGCAGTAGCGTCCGCTCACCGGTCTCTGGATGTACACGGACTACCGGGTGCTCGGTCTCGTCGTAGGTCGTCTCGAACTCCTGGCGGTATTCGGCAGGCTTCTCGTTGATCGCGTCCGCGGAGTCTTTAGCGGTTCGTGCGGACCGCCCACAGGTTCTCGATCAGTTGTGTGCCCGCTGTTGGCTGTCCCGTATTCGGAATCGATGGCGAGTGTCTTGGTGCCCCGCGAGGTCACGGTGGGATGCGGTGTCGTCGGTTGGCCGAGCAATGCGGCGAACTGGTGTTGCGAATCGTCGTCGAGGTGTTCCTGATCCCGGAAAAAGATCACTTTGTGTTCGAGCAATGCCTGCCGGATCAGCGAAACAGTTGCCGGGTCGAGGTTCGCCCCGAGCCGGACACCGTCGATGCGGGCGCCGATATGGCCGCCGAGTCGAACGACGGATGCCGTTGGCGCAGTCGATGTTTCGGTATCCTGCACGAAATCGATGGACATGAGGGGCCTTTCGCGGGGGGACAGCAGACGAATACGAGTGTCTGCTCAACGCAACCAGTACGAGGGCCCGCGGCGGCCCATGCCTTCTTTCACTGTGATCACAAGCACTCGACGGTGCCTTCGATTGGATAACGTCGTCGTGGGTGCTAGTTTTGCGACATGTCCACCGGGCAACTGACCGCGCCGCGGGTCACCTATGTGACCGCCGCGCTGGGTTCACGGTTGCCTCTTGCGCGGGAACTGTGTTGTTCCTGTCGCTGTTTCTGCAGCTGATCGAACGAATTCGTTCGTACACCGCGGCATTGTTGCCGGTCCGGTATCGCAGACAGCCAACACAGTTGAACGTGTAGACGTAGTCCCGTCATTCCGGGACCCACCCAAGGAATCTCATGTCTATTCCCACACTTTCCTCACCAACTGCACCTGCGCGATCTGCCGGTATCAGAACTGCGACGCGAATCCAGGTCGTCGCTCCGGATCTGCGCATTGCTGATAACCCCGCGGCTGCCGTACTGCGTGCCGCGTCGAGAAACGGTCCGATATCGCGCGATGCGGCATCACGTGAAACGGATCTGAGCATCGCTACCGTGAATCGCCAGGTCGCGGCGCTGCTCGGGGCGGGCTTGCTGCGCGAACGTGCGGACCTCACCGCATCCGGTGCGATCGGTCGGCCGCGGGTTCCCTTCGAGGTCAATCACGAGCCGTATCTCACGGTCGGCATTCACATCGGCGCGGTCGTCACCAGCATCATTGCCAGCGATCTGCGTGGCCGCATTCTCGGCGGTGTCGAGATACCGACACCCCGGGTCAGTCAAAACGCCTCGCTGGTCGCGATTGCCCGCAGCGCGCGTGCCTTCACCGCACGGTGGCACCGTCGGCAGCCTCTGTGGGTCGGTGTGGCACTCGGTGGCCGGGTCGATGCCGCAACCGGCGTTGTCGATCACTCGCGGCTTGGTTGGCGTGACGTCCAGGTCGGTGCGATCGTCGGCGAGACGCTTGGGCTGCCGGTTTCGGTGTCTGCGCACGTCGAGGCAATGGCCGCATCCGAATTGCTGCTGGCCCGCCGGAGTCCCGAGGACCGCGGGCCGGTCGGTACGAGCCTCTACTTCTACGCCCGTGAAACCGCAGGTGTTGCGTTGACGATCGACGGGCGCGTGCACACCCCCAACAATGGACCGGGTTCCATCGTGCACCTCCCGACGGGCTCGGATGCGCAATGCGAATGCGGCCAGCGTGGATGCCTCGAAGCGACGGTGAGCGATCGCGGGCTGCTGCGGCGGGCGACCAAGGCGGGGATCTTGCCGAGCAGCGACACCCGTCCGGTGATCGGGAGCCTCTACAGCGCCGCGAGTGCGGGTTCCGTTGCGGCGCAAGAGATTCTCGTCGAGCGGGCGACGACGCTCGGGCGGACCGTCGCGATGCTTCGTGACTTGTTCAATCCCGATCGCGTCATCCTGGGTGGCCAGGCGTTCACTGAATACCCGGCCGTGATCCCGCACGTTGCGGAGTCATTTGCGCAGACTTCGACGTTGCCGCGCAAGGACATTCGAGTGACCGGATTCGGTAATCGGGTGCAGGAGTTCGCAGCAGGCGTAACGTCGCTCAGCGCGATCTACGCGGATCCGCTGTCGTCGATGCGGCGCGCTGTCGGCTAACGCTGCATGTCGGCTAGCGCCGAACGGGGGGCGCGTCGGTGGCGTCGGGGCCACCGCCGCGCCGCTGCACCTCGGCGCGGGCACGATCGATCCCGCCGTGTTCCAGTGCGGCCAAAGTTGATTCGCCGCTCCAGATAATCTTTGCTCGGCGCCGGACGATGACATGCACGCGACCGCCGAGATGCTCGATCGCGCCGGGAACGTTGCGTCGCTCTTCGGGCAAAGGGACCGGAAGTACGTGCGCGTGTGCCAGCGGTGAACTGCCCTCGATCTCGATGCCTGTCCGGGCATTTCGGCCGTGCAGTGACCAACTTTCGTCGGTCACCCGTGCCCGAACAGCCGACACCCCGGGGTCGCCGAGTCGGATAACCTTCCCGTCGGGCAGGCGGACGACGACCGCCGTCACCTCGGTTCGCAGCCGACCTGCGGTGACCTCGCCGCCGGCGAACGCGACGCAGGCCTCCGGCTCGTCGAATCCCTGCGCCTGCCCCCACCACCACGAGTTAGGGAATCCGCCTTTGCCCCAATTCTTTTCGGCGTAGACCTGCGATCCGTCGAGGTCCCACTGTTCGCCGCCCAGGATTGCGGAACCTGATGCGCGGCCGCCGAGCAGCCAGGGATGCCAGTACTGGTTGAGGGCAGGAACGGCTTGGAAGATGCTCGAGCCGCCGAATCTGCGTCGTGGCCAGGGTGCTGGATCGGTGATCCGGACATCGAGCCGGGCGTCGGGACCGAGATCGACGCGCACCCGATCGGAGTCGGCGATGAACGCATCGTCCGCGGTCGCGCCGAGGGCGTCTGGATTGGCGAAGCCGTTGGGGTGCACCACCGTACGGAGAAAGCCGTTCGGGTGTGCGGCAAGGCCGAGCGTCGCCCAATGCCCGGTGGCGGATCGATTGACGCCGATCAGTGCGATGACCACCCGGCCGGTGTCCGGCTGGGTGAACCGCCAGAAGTAGCCCTCCATCGCGACGTCGTGCGCGCGTAGCGGGTCCCCGAACGGTAGGTCGGCACCGGACGCGCGGTAGCGATCGAGCAGGCTCGCCATGGGTTCACGGTAGCTGCGCGAGGGCGCTGAGGCAGGGGAACCGCTACGTGAGGTCTCTAGGTGAGGTCGGCGACGAGGGCCTTGCGCGCGCGAAGCGCGACCGTTCTGGCGAATCGGCTGAGTTCGGGTGAATCGGTGTCGACGATCCGCGGATTCGCGATGGTCAATTTCCGACCTGCGCGGACAGCCTCGCCGCCGTCTGCAGCGAGCAGATTACGGATCCAATCGGTGTCCGCGCCGTAGTACAGGATCACCGTCATCTTGTTGCCGGAAACCCATGCGGTAACCGGGGTGCGATAGGTCGATCCCGATTTGCGCCCGCGGTGGACGACGACCAGATACGGCGGTACACGGGGTGCCCAGAGGGACTGCACGCGATTGTTGAAGTCCCGGTTGAATTTTGCGATCGTGCGGACTGCGGTCATGAAACTAGACCCTAACGCGATGCGCCCTAGGCGTTCGGGGTCAGTACTGCTTGCGACTGTGTCACCTGGGCAATCAACTTGCCGTCATCGTCGCGGACCTCGGTGACGATGGCGATGGTGGAGCGGCCGGCATGCAACCGGCGAGCGGTCGCGGTGATCGAACCTCTCCGGACGCCGCGGGTGAAGACGGTGCTGGAACTCGTCGTCGAGGTGAATCCGCCCGCGGGGACATTGAGAAACGCGCAGATGGCGCCGATCGTGTCGGCGAGCGCCATGATGGCGCCGCCGTGCATTGCGCCGCCGGTCGTGGTGCGCTCCTCGCTCCACTCGAGTCGACCTACCGCTTCTTCGGGGGTCGCGGAGACCAGCTCGATGCCCACGGTAGCGGCGAAGGGGATGGTCGCGATTACGTCTGCTGGGGTCATGGCCTCGGATGATAATCCCGCAAGTGAACGGGGGTTCGCATTTGCCGAAACGGCTGCTACGGTGCGGTCATGACAAAGAAGTCGGCTCAACTCAATGGCCGGATCGTGGCAATTACAGGCGGCGCACGTGGCATCGGACGCGCTACAGCGGAGGCGCTGGTCGCCCACGGTGCGAAGGTGGCGATAGGCGACCTGGACGCCGAATTGGTCGCGCAGACCGCAGCCGAAATCGGTGCGGGAACGGTCGGGTTGCCGCTGGACGTAACAGACCGCGCGTCGTTCGAGGAGTTCGTGAACGGCGCCGAAGCAGCCCTCGGACCACTCGATGTGCTGATCAACAACGCCGGAATCATGCCGATCGGGCGCTTCGTCGAAGAGGACGACGCGACGGCTCGCAGGCAGATCGACGTGAACGTCCACGGGGTGTTGTTCGGAATGAAGATCGCTCTTCCCCGATTTGTCGAGCGCGGCAGCGGGCACCTGATCAACATCGCATCTGCGGCAGGCAAGGCTGGATTCCCGGGCGTAGCAACATATTCCGGTACCAAGCATTTTGTGGTCGGTGTCAGCGAAGCGGCTCGTCTCGAGCTGCGGGGGAGCGGCGTCGAAGTGTCGTGCGTGATGCCCAACATCGTGAACACCGACCTGGGGTCTGGAATCGGACATGCCCGGTTCATCCCGAAGAGCGAACCCGAAGACGTCGCGAACGAGATCGTCGGCGCAATCATCAAGCCGCACTTCGATGTCTACGTCCCTGCCATGCTCGGACCGCTCAACAAGGTGGTCGGTGTACTGCCACGGGCCGGCCGCGAGGGACTCGCTCGAGCGCTGAAGGCCGACACGGTGATTCTCGACGTCGACTGGGATGCCCGGAAGTCCTACGAGGACCGCGCATCGAAGTCCGACCCGACGCACGAGGGCTGAGTGAGCGTCCGCGAAGCCGTCAGCGCCGACGGAACGCCGATCGTCTATAGCGTCACCGGACCCGAGGATGCACGGCCACTGGTGTTGTTGCACGGCTGGGCCGCGTCGCTGAAGTGTTGGGGCGACGGCGTTCTCGACGGTTTCGCGCAGCGTTATCGGGTGATCGCGGTGGACCTGCGCGGTCATGGCTATTCGGGCGCGCCCGAGACCGGTTACGACGACCCGGCCAACTGGGCGAACGACGTCGCTGCGGTGCTGGCTGCGGAATCGATCACCGGTGATGCCGTGCTGCTGGGGTGGTCCTACGGCGGTCTGGTGTTGTGCGATTACCTCGCTTCGCGAGGAACGGGCGCTGTGGCGGGAATCGTGTTGGTAGGCGGCATCACGGGGATTGGACGCGGGCAGGCCGGCGGCCGGGTCGGATCGGCGATGCGCACGGCGATCCCTGGCGTGTACTCGGAGGATCCCGGGACCGCACTGCGAGCCTTCAAAGCGTTCGGCAACGCCAACACGGGGCCGGGCGAGGACAAGGGCGTCGACGCGCAGCGGTTGTTCGGCGGCAGTCTCGCCACTCCACCGCGGGTGCGGGCGGCACTCTTCGACCGCTCGACCGGCCATGACGACTTGCTTCGAAATCTCGACATCCCGGCGTTCGTGTTGCACGGAACGGCGGACCCTGTGGTGGAAGTGTCGGCTGGACAGCATGCGGCGCAATTGATTCCGGATGTGCGGACCTCGTACTGGGAGGGCACGCAACACGGCCCGTTCATCGAGGACCCGCGACGTTTCGTTGCCGAGGTGAGCGAATTCGTGGACGGACTGGGCGCCGCAGCAAGGTGAACGGCTAGTCACGCTGCGCGCGCCTGCGTGAACCGCTAATGTCAGCCGGACCAGCGTCCAACTTGCACGTATTTGCAAGGGAGCACCGCCATGAGCACGGTTGACCCGCCTCTGTCCGACTCGCCACTGTCGGACGACGAACGCCGCCTTGCCGAGCTGGGATACAAGCAGGATCTCGACCGCTCCTGGTCGTCGTTCTCCAACTTCGCGATCAGCTTTTCGATCGTCTCGGTCCTGACCGGCGGGTTGGCCAGCTACGGCATCGGACTGGCCAACGGCGGGCCGATCACGATGGCGTGGGGTTGGCCACTCGTCTCTGCCATGGTGCTGCTCGTCGGCTTGTCGATGGCCGAACTTGCCTCGGCGTATCCGACCGCGGGCGGCCTGTACTGGTGGGCGTCGGAGTTGGGAGGACCTGCCTGGGGTTGGTTCACCGGCTGGTTCAACCTGATCGGTCAGGTGGCGGTGACTGCCGCAATCGATTACGGCGCAGC
The DNA here is from genome assembly GCA_038256175.1 of Mycobacteriales bacterium. Lineage (GTDB taxonomy): Bacteria > Actinomycetota > Actinomycetes > Mycobacteriales > Mycobacteriaceae > Antrihabitans. The sequence goes on along the minus strand of JBBSKP010000011.1, from coordinate 6,047 downwards.
GATTTTCACGACGGCCGTACTCGATGTCATCGGCCTCGGACTCGGGACCGATCGGACGACGATCTTCGCAGTATTCATCGTGATCCTGATCCTGCACGCAGGGCTCAACATCATCGGACCGCATCTGTCGGCGACCATCAACAACGTGTCCGCGTGGTGGCACGTTGCCGGCGTGCTGGTGTTCGTCATCGTGCTCGCATTCTTCGCCAAGGATCATCAGAGCGTCTCGTTCGTCTTCACGCAGACGGTCGACAACGCGGGGATCGGTTTCGGCGGTGTGGGTTTCAGCTTCCTGCTCGGACTGCTGCACGCGCAGTACACATTCACCGGATACGACGCATCCGCGCACATGTCCGAGGAAACCGCCGGGGCCTCGCAGGCGGTTGCGAAAGGCGTGATCAACACGATCCTGGTCTCGGCCGTGTTCGGTTACATTCTGATCCTCGCTGTCACGTTCGCGATCCCGAACCTCGACGACGCATTGGACCCGGAGAAGAACAGCGGCTACCCGGTGATCTACATTCTCGACAACGCGCTGAGTTCGGGCTGGTCATCGACGCTGCTGGTGATCGCGGCGATTGCGCAGTTGTTCTGTGGCTACGCATCGGTGACCGCGGCATCGAGAATGCTGTTCGCGTTCTCGCGTGACGGCGCGGTTCCCGGGTCGGCGATCTGGAGCAAGCTCAGCGCCAAGCGTGTGCCGGTGAACGCGGTGCTGTTCATCTGCTTCTTCGCCTTCCTGCTGCTGGTTCCCTCGATGCTCGTACCCGCCGAAAACGCGCCGACGGCGTACTACGCGGCGACGTCGGTCGCGGTGATCGGCCTCTACATTGCCTACGGCATTCCGATCGTGCTCCGGCTACGGCACGGCGAGAACTTCACGACCGGGCCGTGGAATCTCGGCTCCTGGTATCGGATCGTGGGAACACTGGCGGTCCTGTGGATCTGTTTCATCAGCGTGCTGTTCATTCTGCCCACCGACGACAAGGGCTATCCCTGGGTCGAGGGCTTCACCTGGAACCTGGTGAACTACGCGCCGATCACTCTGGTGACCGTTGTCGGCGCCATCGGAATCTGGTGGCTGGCCTCGGCACGCAGGTGGTTCACCGGCCCGAAGCGCTTCATCGGTGAAATCGAGGCCGAGCTCGACGGCTGAGCGGCATCTGCACGGTGCGGTCCACGCGGTGGACAAGTAGGCACGGTCGCAGTGCACTATGGAGTGGTGAGTTCCTTGCCGAGCCGACCCAAGCGCGTCGCCGTGTTGTCGGTCCACACCTCGCCACTGGCGCAGCCGGGGACCGGGGATGCAGGCGGGATGAACGTCTACGTGCTGCAGACTGCCATCGAAATGGCTCGCCGTGGGCTCGAGGTGGAGATATTCACCCGAGCCACGTCGTCGGCCGATCCGGCTGTTGTCGAGGCCGCGCCTGGTGTACTCGTCCGAAATGTGGTCGCCGGTCCGTTCGAGGGCCTCGACAAGCACGACCTTCCCACACAGCTGTGCGCGTTCGCTGCGGGCGTGCTGCGGGAGGAAGCTCGGCATCAACCAGGCCACTACGACCTCGTGCACTCGCACTACTGGCTGTCGGGGCAGGTCGGGTGGCTGGCCCGCGACCGCTGGGGCGTGCCGCTGATCCACACGGCTCATACTCTCGCGGCGGTGAAGAACGCGGCGCTGGCGGACGGTGACACCCCCGAACCTGCCGCACGGGAGATCGGGGAGAAGCAGGTGGTCGCAGAGGCCGATCGGCTCACCGCGAACACCTCCGAAGAGGCCAAACAGCTCATCGAAACCTACGACGCGGCACCGGAGAAGATCGACGTCGTCGCACCCGGGGCCGACCTCGCCCGCTATTTCCCCGGCGACCGAGCTGCCGCGCGAGCCGAACTCGGGCTCGATCCGAACGAAGCCGTCATTACGTTCGTCGGGCGAATTCAACCGTTGAAGGCGCCCGACGTCCTGCTGCGGGCCGCGGCGGATTTGCTGGCGCGCAAACCTGGGCTGCGGTTGCGCATCGTCGTGGTCGGTGGACCGTCCGGGACAGGGCTGGCGCGCCCGCACTCCCTGATCGACCTCGCGGGTGCGCTCGGCATCGCCGGGCGGGTGACGTTCCTGCCACCGCAGCCGCCTGATCGACTTGTTCAGGTGTACCGGGCCTCGGATATCGTTGCGGTGCCCAGCTATTCGGAGTCGTTCGGCCTTGTCGCGATCGAAGCTCAGGCGTGTGGCACGCCGGTGATCGCAGCCGACGTCGGCGGACTCGGAACCGCGGTACGTAACCACGAGACCGGACTCCTTGTGCAGGGCCACGACATTGGCGACTGGGCTGTGGCAATGGAATCGATGCTGGCCAACCCGGACGAGCTGCACCGGATGGGCGACCGCGCTCATCGGCACGCCGAGAATTTCTCGTGGGAACGCACCGCCGACGGGTTGTTGGCGAGCTATGGGAAAGCGATCGACAACTACCACAAGACATTTCGCGTCGAACCTACACCTGCGTCGAAGGTCGATGTCGGTTCACGGCGCTCGCGCGGGATTTGGAAGATTCGTCGTACCGGAGGTGTCCGCGCGTGAGTGAAGTGACCGAGATCATCGATGCAGCGCTGCGCGATCGCGAACTCGAATTCACTCGCAAGGGTGAGGACCACTTCATCGTCGAACTCCCCGGTGAGCGCAAACTCAAGACCACCTGCCTACTCACTGTGGGCCAGCATGGGGTCCGGGTGGAGGCGTTCGTCTGCAGGCATCCTGACGAGAACATCGCCGGCGTGCACAAATATCTGCTGCGTCGCAATCGCCGGCTGTACGGCGTGCACTACACAATCGACCGGATCGGCGACATCTATCTCGTCGGCCGGATCTCGGCGCACGCAGTGACCGCCGACGAGATGGATCGCGTGCTCGGCCAAGTGCTCGAGGCCGCCGACGGCGACTTCAACACACTGCTGGAACTGGGATTCGCGGAATCCATTCGGCGCGAATGGAAGTGGCGGACGTCGAGGGGTGAGTCGCGCGCGAATCTGAAGGCGTTCGAGCATCTGATCGACGAGAATGACTCCTCCGGCGCAGACGAGTCGCGCGCCGACATGCCAGGATGAAGCCATGAGCATCGGAACCCTCGTGTTGCTTCGCCACGGCGAGAGCGAATGGAACGCCCTGAATCTTTTCACCGGTTGGGTGGACGTGCACCTCACGGACAAGGGGATCGCCGAGGCTAAGCGTGCCGGAAATCTGATGAGGGAGCAGGGTGTCCTTCCGGACATCGTTTACACGTCGGTGTTGCGGCGCGCGATCAGTACCGCGAACCTCGCTCTCGATACAGCAGACCGGCACTGGATTCCTGTTGTGCGCGACTGGCGGCTCAACGAGCGGCACTACGGCGCGCTGCAGGGGCTCAACAAGGCGCAGACCCGCGACGAGTACGGCGACGAGCAATTCATGCTGTGGCGTCGTAGCTACGACACACCGCCGCCGCCGATCGAATCGGACAGCGAATACACCCAGGACGGCGATCCTCGGTATACGGGACTGGAAGCGGTTCCGAAGACCGAATGCTTGAAGGATGTCGTCGAGCGGATGATCCCGTACTGGGAGACCACCATCGCGCCGGTGTTGAAGACGGGCCAGACGGTCCTGATCGCGGCTCATGGGAACTCGCTGCGAGCATTGGTCAAACACCTCGACGGCATCTCCGACGAGGACATCGCCGGCCTGAACATCCCGACCGGTATCCCGTTGCGCTACGACCTCGACGAGAACTTGAAGCCGCTGAACAGCGGCGGCACATATCTCGATCCAGCGGCCGCAGCGGCAGGTGCTGCGGCAGTAGCAAATCAGGGCGCGAAGTAAGCGCGTCGATGTCTGACGGCGGATCCGGACACATGCTCCGGATCCGCGTAAGTCACTTCTGCCGCCCGCACGGAGAATTCAGGGTGAACTCCACGCGAACAATTGCGTTCAACCGTGTGACCTGCGCCGAAATGGCTGCACCCTGCGTTGGTGGACGCTTTGTCGAAAGTACGATTCTCGCGTGAGTGTTGTTCAGGCTGTGCTGCTAGCCGTTGTGGCAGCTTTTGCCGGTCTGGCTGTTGGCGGTGTGCTGATTCCCTATGTGAACACCAGGCAGACCGAGCGGCGGAAGGCTCAGTCCGGACTGACGATGTCGCAGGTCCTCGACCTGATCGTGCTCGCGTCGGAGAGTGGAATCGCCGTCGTCGACAAGCACCGCGATGTCGTGTTGTTCAATCCGCGAGCCGAGGAGCTCGGCCTCGTGCGCAATAGATTGATCGACGAACGGGCATGGGTCGCCGCGAAGCGTGTGCTGGAGACCGGATCCACCACCGAAGCCGACCTGAGTGCCAAGAACCCGCTCGGCCGGCGTGATCGGATGGCTGTGCGCTGCGTGGCGCGGCTCCTCAGCCGTGAGGACACCAGCTTCGTGGTCCTGTTCGCCGACGACGACTCCGAGCAGGTGCGCATGGAGGCGACCCGGCGCGACTTCGTTGCGAACGTCAGCCACGAGCTCAAGACGCCTGTCGGTGCGATGGGTTTGCTCGCCGAGGCGCTACTCGAATCGGCGGACGACCCGGAGTCGGTGCGGCACTTCGGCAAGCGTGTACTCGCAGAGTCGAGCAGGCTCGGGAACATGGTGAGCGAGCTGATCGCGCTGTCCCGCCTGCAGGGCGCGGAGAAGCTGCCGGATCTCGACGTTGTCGATGTCGACGAAGTTGTCGCCGAAGCGGTCGATCGTTCGCGCACCACAGCCGAAGCCGCCGAGATCACCGTCAACACCGATCATCCGAGCGGCCTCGAAGTACTCGGTGACCGCACGTTGTTGATCACTGCGCTGTCGAATCTCGTAGAAAACGCAATTGCATACTCGCCCAAGGGATCTCACGTCTCGGTCAGCAGGTCGATTCGGTCGGGTAAAGTGGCAATCGCTGTCACCGATCGCGGAATCGGCATCGCCAAAGAAGACCAAGAGCGCGTGTTCGAGCGCTTTTTCCGGGTCGACAAAGCGCGGTCGAGGGCAACGGGCGGAACCGGACTCGGCCTTGCGATCGCCAAACACGTCGCTGCCAACCACAACGGAGAAATTACGTTGTGGAGCAAAATCGGGACCGGTTCGACGTTCACCCTGCGCATCCCTGCGCACCTCGAAATCGATCCAGACGAGCCGCCCGAACTGCGGGCGGTCGAGAAGCGGGAAACCGTGGCGCGTCGAGACGTCGCGCCACGCGGAAAGTCACCAAGCAGTACGACATCAACCAACGTGGAGGCCAACCGATGACGAGTGTGTTGATCGTTGAGGACGAGGAGTCGCTAGCGGATCCGCTTGCTTTCCTGCTCCGCAAAGAAGGTTTCGAAGTCACCGTTGCCGGTGACGGCCCGTCGGCGTTGGCAGAGTTCGACCGGTCGGGCGCCGACATCGTGCTGCTCGACTTGATGCTGCCCGGCATGAGCGGCACCGATGTGTGCAAGCAGCTGCGAACCCGATCCGGCGTGCCGGTGATCATGGTGACAGCGCGTGACAGCGAAATCGACAAGGTGGTCGGACTCGAGCTCGGTGCGGACGACTACGTGACGAAGCCATACTCGGCGCGCGAGCTGATCGCCAGGATCAGGGCTGTGCTGCGGCGCGGATCGGACAACGACCTCGACGGTTCCGGTGATACCGGTGTACTCGAGGCCGGCCCTGTGCGAATGGACGTCGACCGGCACATCGTGCTCGTCAGCGGCCAGCAGGTGACGCTGCCGCTCAAGGAGTTCGACCTGCTCGAATACCTGTTGCGCAATTCCGGCCGGGTACTGACGCGCGGTCAGCTGATCGATCGGGTGTGGGGCGCGGACTACGTCGGCGACACCAAGACGCTCGACGTCCACGTCAAGCGGTTGCGGTCCAAGATCGAGAGCGATCCGGCGAAGCCCGAGCACCTCGTGACCGTCCGCGGCTTGGGATACAAGCTCGAGGCGTAATTTTGCGCCGAACACGGACTTTCCGTTCGCCGGCTCTCGCCGTTTGCGAAAGAAAGTCCGTGCTCGG
>JBBSKP010000010.1:0-51875 GCA_038256175.1 Mycobacteriales bacterium | reverse complement strand
CAGGGTGGACGTCTATCGGTCCAAGGCCGACGGCTCGCGAATCCATGTGCAGGGCAACGAGTTCACCGGCGGCGAGCTGGAATTTGACATCACGCTGGCGCCGTTCGAAGACGGCGGCTGGATCTGGTTCGACATCACAACCGATACCGATGTGCAGTTGCTGAATGCCGGCTGGTTCGCCCCGGCAGGAGTGGAGCCTGCGGAACGACCCGGGAATGGTGGCACCTCCGATTCCATCGCGGTCGGTATCCCCACGTTCAACCGGCCGACCGACTGTGTGAAAGCTCTTGTCGCACTTGGCTCCGATCCGCTGGTACTCGACAAGATCAAAGCGGTCATCATTCCGGACCAGGGCACCCGCAAGGTGCGCGCAGAGCCCGGCTTCGACGAGGCGGCGGCGATTCTCGGTGACCGGTTGGTTGTCCACGATCAGGCCAATCTCGGCGGCTCCGGCGGCTACAGCCGGATCATGTACGAGGCGCTGAAAACGACCGACTGCCAACACATCCTGTTTATGGACGACGACATCGAGATCGAGCCGGATTCGATCTTGCGTGCGCTCGCGATGTCTCGGTTCGCGAAGAAGCCGACCCTGGTCGGTGGCCAGATGCTGAACCTGCAGGAGCGGTCCCATCTGCACTCGATGGGTGAAGCCGTCAATCGCGGCATCTTCATGTGGACCTCGGCGCCCAATGTCGAGTACGACCACGACTTTGCGAAGTACCCACTCAGCGACCGCGACAATTCCAAGCTGCTGCATCGGCGCATCGACGTCGACTTCAACGGCTGGTGGATGTGCATGATTCCGCGCAAGGTAGCCGAGGAACTCGGCCAACCACTGCCGCTGTTCATCAAGTGGGACGACGTCGAATACGGCTTGCGCGCAAGGGAAGCCGGCTATCCGACGGTCACCATGCCCGGTGCGGCGATCTGGCACATGGCGTGGAGCGACAAGGACGACGCCATCGATTGGCAGGCGTATTTCCACCTGCGCAACCGGCTCGTCGTGGCGTCGCTTTATATGCCGGGCAACGGCCGTGGCCTCGTCGTGAACACGATCAAGGCGACTCTGAAGCATCTGCTCTGCCTCGAGTACTCGACGGTCGCGATCCAGAACCTGGCTATCTCCGACTTCATGGCGGGCCCCGAGCGGCTGTTCGAATTGTTGCCGACCGCGCTGGGAACTGTGCATACGCTGCGTAAGGAATTCCCGGACGCCGTTGTGCTGCCATCGTCGACGGAACTGCCGATGGCGTCCGGCGCTGGCATCGGTGCGGTGGGCGAACCGGGCAATCCTGTCGCCAAGGTTGCGCGACTCGGCAAGGGCCTCGCGCACAACCTCAAGCCCGCGCACGAGGAGCACCACGAACGTCCGCAGCTCAACGTGCCGACGTTGGACGCGCGCTGGTACCTGCTGTCGCAGGTCGACGGCGTGACGGTCACGACGGCCGATGGTCGCGGTGTCGTGTTCCGTAAGCGGAGCCCGCGCAAAGCCATGGAGTTGCTCAAAGAGGCGATGCGCCTGCGTCGTGAGCTGGCGAAGCGATTCCCCGAACTCAAGCGGGAGTACGCGGCTGCTCATGCGGAGCTGACGAGCAAGGAAAGCTGGGAACGTGTCTTCCGGGGCGAGCGAAGCGACGGGGGAGTGTAATGACATCTGACCACACGATCACCATCCCGCCTGCGGCACGTGAGGTAGCGCTTCTCGAAGCGGTGCAATCCGGACTCGGCTCGCACCCTTCGGTCATTTCGGCGGCGCGTGGCCTGTCGCACTTCGGTGAACATGCACTCGGCTGGATGGCGATCGGTGCGCTCGGCGCCGCGGTGGACACACGTCGTCGTCATCAGTGGGCAGGTGTGGCTGTCGGCGCATTCGGTGCGCACGCGGCTTCGGTGGTGATCAAGCGGGTTGTGCGTCGCCCACGGCCGGACCACCCCAATGTCAAGGTCAACGTCTCGACTCCGAGCAAACTGAGCTTTCCCTCCTCCCACGCCACGTCCACCACTGCGGCTGCCGTCCTGATGGGCCGCATCACCGGGCTACCCTTGCCAGCGTTGATCGTTCCGCCGATGCTGCTCTCGCGAGTGGTCCTCGGCGTCCACTACCCGACCGACGTTCTCGCCGGTGCCGCACTTGGCGCCGCATCGGCCGCAGCCGTGGTGGCCGTAGAGAAGAAATACTGGGAGAGATGAGCAGTGTTCGATGAGTGAAGAGCCGACCGGCCACGATCTCGAAGAAGCCGCGATCAAGGGTCCGCCGAAGACCCTGGCCGGTGGAATCGTGAAGGCCGTCCGCCCGCGCCAGTGGGTGAAGAACGTCCTCGTACTCGCAGCACCGCTCGCCGCAGGCTCGATTGCGGAGCTCGACGTGCTCGGCCCGGTCGCGATCGCCTTCGTCGTGTTCTGCCTGGCGGCGTCGGGTATCTACCTCGTCAACGACGCGCTCGATGTCGAGGCGGACCGCGCACATCCGACGAAACGGTTCCGGCCGATCGCCGCCGGTGTGCTGCCGGTGAACCTCGCATACGGCATGGCCGTCGTCTTGTTGCTCGGCTCGATCGGCCTGTCCTTTGCGGCGAACTGGCACCTCGCTGTCGTGATGGCCATCTACATCGCCGTCCAGCTGGCCTACTGCTTCGGCCTCAAGCACCAACATGTGCTCGATATCTGCCTGGTGTCCTCAGGCTTCCTCCTGCGCGCGATCGCCGGTGGCGCAGCCGCTGACATCCCGCTTTCGCAGTGGTTCCTGCTGATCATGGCGTTCGGTTCGCTGTTCATGGCAGCGGGCAAGCGCTACGCCGAGATCCACATCGCGATCAACACCGGCGCGAAGATCCGCAAATCGCTGGAGTCCTACACACCGACCTATCTACGCTTCGTCTGGACTCTCGCCGCCACCGCGGTCGTGGTGTTCTATGGCCTGTGGGCGTTCGAACCCGACCACCGCGACAACACGTGGTTCGCAATCTCGATGGTTCCGTTTACGATCGCAATCCTGCGGTACGCGGTCGATGTCGATGGAGGCCAGGCCGGCGAGCCGGAGGAGATTGCGCTCGGCGATCGAGTGCTTCAACTCCTCGCAATTGCCTGGATCGGAGTGGTTGGTGTCGCTGTTTACATCGCCTGACGAGCGGTCTGCCGTGGATGGCGCCGCAGTCGAAGACCAAGCGGTCTCGGCGCGGCATCGTCGCGAGTCCGGCCGGCTCGTTCGCGGGGTCTACCTGGCCGGGATCGTGATTACCGGACTGCTTTTCCTTGCCGGTGGCTGGCAACGGCGGTGGATCGCCGACGACGGGCTGATCGTGTTGCGCACTGTGCGCAACCTGCTCGCAGGCAATGGGCCCGTCTTCAACATGCACGAGCGGGTCGAGACCAACACCAGCGCGGCGTGGACGTACATCGTCTACGCCTTCAGCTGGCTGACACAGGCGCGGCTGGAATACGTCGTTCTCACGATTTCGCTGACGCTGTCCGTCGCGGCGATCGTGCTCGCGATGCTCGGCGCGGGACTGTTGTGGAAACGGTCTCTTGGGGCTGGGAACCTGCTGTTGCTCCCTGCAGGTGCGCTCGTCTACATCGCGGTGCCGCCGGCACGTGACTATGCATCATCGGGTCTCGAGAGTTGCCTGGTCATCCTCTGGCTCGGGCTGCTCTGGGTAATGCTGATGCGCTGGGGAACAAGCGCGAAGCCGAGTGCGACCTCGGTACTGGTACTCGCTTTCGTTGCTGGGCTCGGGCCGCTTGTCCGGCCGGAAATGGCGATCGTCGCCGGTCTCGCGCTTGCGATGGTCTTCCTTGCGCCGCAACAGAACTGGCGCGTCAGGGTCGCGATGGTTGCCGTCGCCGGGCTGCTGCCGGTCGGCTATCAGATCTGGCGGATGGGCTACTACGCCTTGCCGTACCCGAACACTGCGGTAGCGAAGGACGCCACCGGTTCGAAGTGGGGTCAAGGCTTCACCTACCTCTGGAACCTCGTCGGCCCCTACTTCCTGTGGCTGCCGTTGCTGTTGCTGCTGATCGGCGGCGTCGTGGTGTGGCGATCGGCCGCCCGCTCGACGCAACCGGCGGCCGGTCCGTTGTGGAAACGCTGGCAGGCACGGCTGCGCTCACCTGCCGCTGTTGTGGTCCTCGTGCTGGTCTGTGGGCTGGTGCTCGGCCTCTACTCGTTGCGCGTCGGCGGCGACTTCATGCACGGCCGGATGCTGCTGCCCACCCTGTTCTGCTTGATTCTGCCGGTCGCTGTGCTGCCTATTCGGGTGCCCGAGCGTGCAGCTTTCGGATCGAACCGCCAGACCTTCGCGTTCGCTGCCGGCGCGGTCGTGTGGATCGGTGTCGCTGTCTGGGCGTTCGTCGCGTCGAACACCACCGGGACGGCCGGCACGACCATCGGTGCGTCGGGAATCGTGGACGAGCGCGCATACTACGCCCTCAACACCGGTCACGATCACCCGATTCGCGCCGAGGACTACCTCGACTATCCGCGGATGCGCGCGATGGTCCGCGTCATCGACGAGACACCCAACGGTGGGCTGCTGATCAACACGCCTTCGTTCACCTACTGGGATGTCGTGCCGCCGCCGCTGCCCATCCCCCCAGGCGGTGCGGGTCATACGGTCTTCTTCCTTAACCTGGGGATGACCAGCATGAATGTGCCGCTCGACGTGCGGGTGATCGATCAGATGGGGCTGGCGTACCCGCTGGCCGCGCACACGGAACGGCTCGATGACGGCCGGATCGGTCACGACAAGAACTTGTATCCGGACTGGGCTGTCGTCGATCTGGGAATGGTCGGCGAGCACCCGTGGCTACCCTTTTACCTCGACGAGGACTGGATCAAGGAAGCGCAGGTCGCCATCCAGTGCCCGGAGACGCAGGAGTTGCTGCGGTCCTACCGTGGGGACATAACCTGGGCTCGGTTCAAGACGAATCTCAGACATTCTCTCGATTTCGCCAACTACAGATTCGATCGTGTTCCGAAGTACGAGGTAGAGCTGTGCCAGCTTGATCCACCCGTGCTCGAGCGCGGAAACTGAACAGGGTCCACGGTTGTCTCTTGGACGCGACAATTCGGTCTCGTTCCGGGATTTTGAATCTCGGTTCGGTAACGGAAGCTCCCGTAGTATCGAAATACAGAAAAGATACGCAGTAAATAAGTCACATCAGTAACTTTGGTAACTCGTGTAACTCGGGATTCCTGGGCGCAGATGTCGACCCACGTTTGTTGTGTGCGACCACAAGGTCGCGTGAGCGAAAGGCCGAGTCCATGCGTGCTGATAGTTGGCGGAGTAGTCGAACGGGCGGGAGACGTCGCCTGGGGTGGGTACGCCGTAGCGCAGCCGCACTCGCAATGGCGATGATGATGCCGCTCTTCGTTGCGGTTGCCGGACACGAGGCGCCGGCCAATGCCGCTTTCAACCCGAGCGGCTTCGATTTCTGGGTCAACGACCCGAACGGTGTTCCCCTCAAGTCGCGCATCTTCCGCGCAGCCGACGGCAACACGAGCCGCGTCGTGTACGCGCTCGATGGTCTGCGTGCACGCAACGACCTCAACGGCTGGGAGATCGATACCGACGTCGCAGCCGCGCTCACCAAGTGGAACATCAATGTGGTGATGCCCGTCGGTGGCGAGAACAGCTTCTACTCCGACTGGATCGCCCCGAGCACGTTCTTCGGGTCGGGTTCGGCCGGTTCGAGCACCGGTTCGTCGCAGAAGCTGCCGTACCGCTTGGAGACCTTCATCACGCGGGAACTCAAGAATGCGCTGCAGTCCAGGTTGGGGTTCAGCCCCACCCGTAACGGCGTCTTCGGACTGTCCATGGGTGGCAGTGCCGCGCTGATGTTCGCCGCGTACTACCCGCAGCAGTTCTCCTACGCGGGATCGTTCTCCGGGTACCTGAACGTGTCGGCGCCGGGCATGAAGGAAGCCATGCGCCTCGCGATGCTCACCCAGAACGGATACAACATCGACGCGATGTGGGGCCCCTCGTGGGATCCGCGCTGGTTGCGCAACGACCCGTTCGTGTTCGCGCCGCGGCTGAAGGCCAACGGAACCCGGCTGTACATCGCCTCGGGTAGCGGCATTCCCGGCTACCAGGACCAGCCGCGCTCGCTCCTCGATCTCTACAACACAGCGAACGGCATGGGTCTGGAAGCCATCGCATTGGCCAATACGAAAGCGTTCCAGCTTCGTATGGAGACCCTGGGTGCGAACAATGTTGTCTACGACTTCCCGCCTGTGGGCACCCACAGCTGGCCGTGGTGGGCTGACAATGTTTATCGCATGATTCCCGATCTCAGCGCCAACATCGGCTGATGTGTCCGCCCCCCGATACCGCCGCTGACGTGCAGTTATGCGGTAGGGGGGCGACAACACGGGACGGACAAGATAAGGTCACCAATCAATAACGGACCTTCTGGGAGCGAACACGACTGCTCGGTTGCCCTTGGTGACGTGCGTCGAATATCCTCCTGCGAGCGCAGTGTGACCCACATCGTTATGCACTGTTCATCGGCGTGCCGGTGAACAGTGCGTCCGTTTGCAGGATCGCAGGGCCGCCTCGGCGGACACCGCAGTAACAGAAAGAGAGCAGTATTCATGCGTTTTGGCAACGCGGCGTCGCCGAGTAGACCGGGAGCATCCCGCGGTTGGAAGCGTCGGGCGGTGGCGCTCGGCGCAGCGGCTCTCATGCTCCCGATCGCAGGTGGAGCCCTCGGCGGTGCGACCGCAACAGCAGCTCCCATTCACAACGCTCCGGCGCTTCGTGCGCCGGCGGGCGGCTTCCAGGACTTCCAGGTTCCCTCAGCCATGGGCCCGGTCAAGGTCCAGGTGCAGTGGGCGTCCCGCGGCGGAAACGCGGCTCTCTACCTGCTCGATGGCCTTCGCGCCCGCGACGACCGCAACGCCTGGTCTTTCGAGACCAACGCATTGCAGCAGTTCGCCGGTGACAACGTCACCCTGGTGATGCCGGTCGGCGGCCAGTCGAGCTTCTATAGCGACTGGTACTCCGCCAGCAACTTCAACGGGCAGCTGACCACCTACAAGTGGGAAACCTTCCTGACGAAGGAACTGCCGACGTTCCTCGCCGGTTACGGCGTCGATCCGAAGAACAACGCGGTCGCCGGTTTGTCGATGGGTGGCAGCGCTGCCCTCGATCTCGCCGCGCACCACCGCGACATGTTCAAAGCAGCCGCGTCCTACTCCGGCTACCTGAACATCTCGGCACCCGGCATGCGTGAGGCGATCCGTATCGCGATGCTCGACGCCGGCCGCTTCAACGTCGACTCCATGTGGGGTCCGCCGTGGAGCCCAGCGTGGCTCTACCACGACCCGTTCGTGTTCGCGCCGCAGCTGAAGGGCCTTCCGCTCTACATCTCGGCTGCCAGCGGCCTGCCCGGCCCGTACGACGCTCCACGTTCGGCTGTCGGTGTCTTCAACACCGCAACCGCGATGGGGCTCGAAGCGCTGGCACTGGTCAACACCAGGGCGTTCCAAGTGCGCCTGGCTACCCTCGGTGTTGGAGCGCACTTCGACTTCCCGGCTGCGGGCACGCACTCGTGGAAGTACTGGGAAACCGAGCTGTGGAAGTCACGGCCAATGTTCCTGGACGCGCTCAACGCGCACTGATCCAGCTATCCAAGAAAGCAGCCGTTCCGCGTATCTGCACGGGGCGGCTGCTTTTTTGTCGCCTAGAATCGTTGGCAGCGCATCATTTGCAACATCCGTCACAGCCGTTTCCCGCGTGTCGTCCGTCGATTGCAGTCGGCCCACGCGTAGAAATGGACTTGCACACTGGGCGCCGCATGTTCGGTGCCCGCTACTGCAAGAAAGCGAGGCCATCGGATGCGACGCGCACCCGGATTCCGCACCCGAACTGTCGGCATGTGCGCCGCGATGCTCGTGCTGCCGTTGGCCGCTGGGTTGAGCACTGCTGCTGTCTCTTCTGCCGAGCCCGCCCACTCCCTTCCTGTTGTCACGCACACGCAGCCGGCCCCTGGTGCCGTCGTTCAGAGCGTCGCGTGGTTCACCGACCGCCGGGTCCAGCTGACGATTGCTTCCGCGTCGATGGCCGCCCCGGTCCAGGTGCAGCTGCTGCTTGCCCGCGATTGGAACAACAAGCCCGAGTCGAAGTTCCCCGCGTTGTTCATGCTCGACGGTCTTCGCGCGCAGGACAGTGAAAGCGGCTGGACCCTCGATGCCAAGGCCGAGTCGTTCTTCGCGGACAAGAACGTCAATGTCGTGCTCCCGGTCGGTGGGCAATCGAGCTTCTATTCGGACTGGCTCCAGCCGGACAACGGCCGGAACTACCAATGGGAGACGTTCCTGACCAAGGAACTGCCGCCGATCCTCGAAAGTCAGTGGCGCACAACCGCTGTGCGTGGTGTCGAAGGCCTGTCGATGGGCGGCACGTCGGCGATGTTCCTTGCCGCCCGCAATCCGGGCTTCGTGAAGTACGCAGCGTCGTACTCCGGCTTCTTGACCACAACCTCGCTCGGCATGCCTGAGGCGATTCAGTACGCGATGAACGATGCCGGCGGATTCAACCCGGTCGCGATGTGGGGTCCGCCGTCAGGTCCCGAGTGGGCCGCGCACGATCCGTACGTACTCGCGGACAAGCTCGAGGGCGTCAGTCTCTATGTGTCCAGCGGCAGCGGCATGACCGGCCCGTTCGACCAGCCGTCCGGCATCCCCGGTGTCAGCACGAACTTTGCGGGCATGGGACTGGAAATTCTGTCCCGGCTCACGTCGCAGAACTTCGCGACCAAGCTCAACAAGCTCGGCATCCCGGCGCAGATCAACTACCGCCCGTCGGGCACGCATTCATGGCCGTACTGGGACTTCGAAATGCGCCAGTCGTGGCCGCAGGCAGCGACGGCGCTCGGTACGGACGTCGACAAGCCGCCGTGCAGCGCCGCAGGTGCAATCGGTGGTGCGGCAGCCGCGAACAACTGGCTCGGCGATTGCCTGACCAGCGAGTACAACGTCGCAGGCGGGGTCGCGCAAGACTTCCGGTCCGGTCGGATCTTCTACTCCGGCGCGACAGGCACGCAGGTCGTGGCTGGACGGATCGGTGGCGACTACCAGGCCAACGGCGGCGCAGGTGGACCGCTCGGCTTGCCGACCGGCCCCGAGAAGGGTGCTCCGGACGGTCGTGGCCGCTACCAGACCTTCCAGCACGGTGTCATCTACTTCACGCCGAAGACGGGTGCGCACGCTGTACGTGGCGCCATTCTCGACGAATGGAGCAAGCAAGGGTACGAGCGCGGCCCGCTCGGCTACCCCGTCGCCGAAGAGGTGAAGGCCCCGCACAAGGACGGTGTCATACAAGGCTTCGAGATCGGCGCGATGTACTACAGCGCCAAGACCGGGACCAACCGTGTGCAGGGCATGATCATGGGCAAGTATGCAGCGCTCGGCTACGAAGACAGCTGGCTCGGATTCCCGAAGTCCAGCGAGAAGGCCGTCAAGGACTTCGGCAAGTTCAACGAGTTCGAGGGCGGCAACATCTACTGGAGCCCGCTCTCGGGCGCCTGGGCCATCCGCAACGGTCCGATATTCGACGCTTGGAAGAGCGTCGGGTACGAGAACGGCAAGCTCGGTTTCCCGACCGGCGACGAGTTCCCGATAACTGGCGGCGTCCAGCAGAACTTCCAGTTCGGCTACATCACTTCGAAGGACGGCAAGGGCGAGGTGCATTGACGTCCGACGAAACGTTCGCCGGATTTGTCCTCTGTAGCCTGGACGCAATGACCGGCGCAGCGGAAACGCTCGCCCCTACAACATAGGATCGCTGATGTCCCGCCGTCGCATGACAATAAACTCCGCCCTGGCCCGCACGCTGTCCGCCGTCGCGATCGCAGCTGCCGCCAGCGGCCTGCTTGCCGGCTGTGGTGGTGACGATTCGACTGCCAGCAGCAACCCGGGCAGTTCTGCCAACGCAAGTGCCTCCGCAGGCGCCTCGGGATCGGCGTCGCCCGACTCGTCGAATCCCGACACGCCGCCGCCGGTGACGAGCCCAGGCGCAGCCGCGACCGCGCCACCGGAGACGCCGCAATCGGTGCCGAGCGGGTTCCCCGGACCCACACAGGCACCGCCCCTGGCATCACGAGACAAGGCGCTGCTCGAGGAGCTCGAGAAGAGCGGCGTGACGTCGTCCGGAAACGGTGAGAACGCGATCGCCTTCGCCAACTACATCTGCGCCGCGGTTCGGGACAACGTGTCCGACGACCAGATCTCCGCATACGTCACCGCCATGGCAGGCAGCGAACTCGGCATCACCGGCTCGAAGATGCTCCCCGAGGACGCCGCCAAGATCTACATCGATGCGGCCAAGAAGACGTACTGCAAGTAGGTAGGGATGACACGCAGTAATCGCCGGCGTTCGCGCGGCAAGCTCTTCGGTCTGTTGGCCGTCGTTGTCGTCGGCGTCGTGCTGCTGATTCTCGTTCTGTTGCTCTGGTATCTGCTCGCGGGTCGCTTGCCGAAACCGGGCCCAGGCCCTGGACCCGAGCCGCAACGGCCGAAGACGCAGTCGGCGCTGTGCCCGGACGTTCAGGTCGTCGCGATTCCGGGTACGTGGGAGTCGAACGCGGTCGACGATCCGCACAACCCGACTGCCAACCCGGTGTCGCTGCTGCTGGCGGTCACGCGTCCGTTGCAGGAGCAGTTTCCCGGTGAGCGCGCCGACGTCTACACCGTGCCGTACGTCGCTCAGTTCTCGAATCCCATCGCTATCCCCCCTGACGGTCAGCAGTCCTACAACAACAGCCGTACGGCCGGCACAACCAAGGCGACCGAAGTCTTGGCGGGTATGCACACGAATTGTCCGTTGACGTCGTTTGTCATCGTCGGGTTCTCGCAGGGCGCGGTGATCGCGGGCGACCTCGCCGCACAGATCGGTGCGGGCAATGGTCCGGTACCCGAAGACCTGGTACTCGGTGTGACACTTATCGCTGACGGAAGGCGTAACGCAGACGAAGCCATCCCGGTCGGGCCCAACCCGCCGGGGGTCGGTGCCGAGGTTGCATTGCGTGGCACGAAGGTACCCGGCATCACGATGACCGGTCCGCGCGCGGGAGGCTTCGGAAAGCTGGCCGACCGCACTAATTCGATCTGCGCCCCAGGTGATCTGATCTGCGACGCACCGAAGGCCGCGATGAATCCGTTCAATATCCTCGGCAGTCTTGCCACGTTGGCCGGCGCCGCAAACAATCCTGTCCACGCGATGTACTACAAGTTCGTACTCGACCAGTCGGGAACGACCACCACCCAGTGGACCGCACAATGGGCCGCTGGACTGGTCGAGAATGCGCCTAGACCGCCGCATTCATAGGCACCTGCGAATAGGTTTCGATGGTTGTGCTCGGATAGAGTGGCGCACTGGCCGATCGCATCGAGTGCGTTTCGGCCGGACTTGACCAGCGCCAATAGTTCAGGAGAACTGATCGATGACATCCGCCGATCTGGCCGCCACGCAGGCACCGCGGAAGTTCCGGTTCGCTGCCGGTGGCGAGGGTAACCGCGAAGAAGGCGGCGCCCGAAAGTTCATCAAGCTTGCCCAGCAGGCTGAGGAATACGGTTTCGACAGCTTCATGATTCCGGACCACCTCGGCGAGCAGGTCGGCCCGATTGCGGCGCTCGGCGCGCTCGCTGTGGCGACCGAGAAGATCCGTATCGGGACCGCAGTGCTTGCGAACGGTTTCCGGCATCCCGCAGTGCTTGCCAAGGACGCCGCAACCATCGACGTGCTTTCGCGGGGCCGGCTCGAGCTCGGTATCGGTGCGGGTTGGATGAAGGAAGAGTTCGACAAGGGCGGCATTGCGTATGACAGCCCAGGCGTGCGGATCGAGAAACTCGACGAGGCGCTCACCATCCTCGACGTGCTCTTGCGCGGCCAGGAATGCAACTTCGCGGGCAAGCACTATCAGATCAGTGGTCTGAAAGGCAGTCCGCGACCGCGTCAAGGTCCACGCCCGCCCCTCGCGGTCGGTGGCGGTGGCCCGAAGATGCTCGCGTTGGCGGCAAAGCACGCGGACATCATTTCCGTGGCGACGCCGACCAACAAGGAAGGCAAGCTCTTACTGTCCGGGATCACGATGGAAAAGACCATCGAACGGGTGAACATCATCCGTGCAGCGGCAGGCGACCGGTTCTCCGACATCGAGCTGAACTGGACGATCACCATGATCGTCATCACGGACGACCGTGAACAGGTCGCCGAAATGGCGCTGGCGGCGCTCGACAAGGGCTTCCCGCCGAACATCGCCGTCGACGTGAAGTTGACCACCGCGGAGATCCTGGATTCGCCGTACATCGCGATCGGGAGCTTCGAAGAGATCGCCGATCAGATTCGGAATGTTCGCGCGAAGACATCGATGTCGTACGTCGGAGTGTTCCCCACTCAGATGGACGCGTTTGCGCCGATTATTCCGCTGCTGCGCGGAGAGTAGAGAATGACAGATTGGGTGCTCGGTGGACCCTGTCGCCGCGGTGGCTCTGTAACATATCTCTGGTTTCGAGACATGTAGCCGATACGGCAAACGCCGCGTTCGATTGCCAATAGATTTGCAGATTGATAGTGCATGGCTTGGACAGTGCAGCTGAGGAACACCCGCGGGCGAAGCAAGTCGGGGCGTAGCCATTGAAGTTGGTGGGTGCGCGGGCTTCGGAGGAGAAGGAATGGACGAGACTTTCGATGACTACCTCGACGAACGAGGGAATATCTTCATTCCCGAAGGTCGGACGTTGGTGGATCACGTCGAGAAGCACACCCGCAACGACGCTAATGACTTGGCCTACCGCTACATCGATTACTCCCGCGAACGGGACGGCGAAGCGCACGAACTCACTTGGAATGAGTTTGGCACTCGCCTCCGTGCCGTTGCAGCTCGTCTGCAGCAGGTAACCAAGCCCGGCGACCGTGTCGCCGTGCTTGCACCGCAAGGGCTCGACTACGTCATTTCGTTCTTCGCGGCTATCTACGCGGGCACCATCGCGGTCCCGTTGTTCGACCCGGACGAGCCCGGCCATACGGACCGGCTCCACGCGGTCCTCAACGACTGCGAACCGTCCGCCATCCTGACGGCGACCTCGTCGGCAGCGGGCGTACGGCAGTTTTTCCGTGCCCTGCCCGCGGCGCAACGGCCGCGAATCATCGCCGTCGACGCCATTCCGGACAGTGTCGGCGAAACCTGGGTCCGCCCGGACATGGTCGTCGACGACATCGCCTACTTGCAGTACACCTCGGGGTCGACCCGAGTGCCTGCCGGTGTGGAGATCACGCACCGTGCCGTCGGCACCAATCTGCTGCAGATGGTGGATTCGCTCGAGCTGACTGAGAACTCCCGCGGCGTTACGTGGCTGCCGCTGTTCCACGACATGGGTCTGCTGACCGTGATCCTGCCCGCCGTGGGTGGGAAGTACATCACCATCATGTCGCCGAGCGCTTTCGTCCGGCGGCCGTACCGCTGGATCAAGGAACTCGCTGCCGCGAACGACGGTGCCGGTACCTTCGCCGCCGCGCCGAACTTTGCGTTCGAGCATGCCGCGGCCCGCGGTCTACCCAAGGCCGGGGAGTCGCTCGATCTGAGCAACGTCATCGGACTGATCAACGGCAGTGAGCCCGTGACCGTGTCCTCGATGCGGAAGTTCAACGAGGCGTTCGCGCCGTACGGATTGCCGAAGACGGCGATCAAGCCCTGTTACGGCATGGCAGAGGCCACGCTGTTCGTCTCGGCCACCAAGCACGAGGACGAGGCCAAGGTCGTCTACGTCGACCGCAACGAGCTCAATGCGGGCCGGATGGTGCGCGTCGATCAGAACGCCGAGAACGCGATCCCACAGGTGTCGTGTGGATTCGTCGGTCGCAGCCAGTGGGCGACGATCGTCGATCCCGAAACGGGTACCGAGCAGGCCGACGAGCGCGTAGGTGAGATCTGGTTGCACGGTGCCAACATGGGCGTCGGCTACTGGGGTCGGCCGGAGGAATCCACCGAAACCTTCCGCAACAAGGTCACGACGCCGCTCGCCGAAGGCAGTCACACCACCGGTGCGCCGGATGACGCGACCTGGATGCGGACCGGCGACTACGGCGTCTACGTCGACGGCGAGCTGTACATCACCGGCCGCGTCAAGGACCTGGTGATCGTCGATGGTCGCAATCACTACCCCCAGGATCTCGAATACTCCGCACAGGAGGCCAGCAGCGCGTTGCGGCCTGGCTTCATTGCGGCGTTCGCGATCCCGGCGAATCAGTTGCCGTCGGTGGTGTTCGAGCAGAGCAGCCACTCCGGTCTGAAGTTCGATGCAGACGATGCGTCGGAACAACTCGTGATCGTCGCCGAGCGGGGGCCCGGCGCCGGTAAGGCTGATCCGCAGCCGATTGCCGACACCGTTCGTGCAGCCATTTCGAGTCGACACGGTGTGACCGTGCGCGACGTGTTGCTGGTCCCCGCGGGTTCCATTCCGCGTACGTCCAGCGGAAAGATCGCCCGGCGAGCATGCAAGGCGGCGTATTTGGAAGGCACGCTTCGGGGTGGCTACACCCAGACGGCCTTTCCCGACGTCGTCGACTAGCAATGCTTACCGTGGAGTAACTTGGTGTATTGATGAGTGAACAAGAGAATGTCGCTGCCGGAGGTGCCGAAGGTACCGAAATGACAGTTGCGGAGCTTCGTGCATGGCTCCGGAACTGGATCGCTCAGGCGACCGGACAGCCGGCGGAGAATATCTCCGACGATCGGCCGATGGAAGAATTGGGACTCGCATCGCGGGACGCGATTGCGCTCAGCGGGGACATCGAAGATCTCACGGGCGTCATGCTCACCGCCACCGTGGCGTATCAGCATCCGACGATCGCGTCGCTTGCGAAGCGGATCATCGAGGGTGAGCCCGAGGCTCCGGCCGAGTCGGCCGACGACTCGTTCTACACCGCGGCTCCGGTTGGCGATACGCATGACATTGCGATCGTCGGCCTGGCGACCCGCTTTCCTGGCGCAGGAACGACGCCCGAGGAGACGTGGGAATTCCTGATCAACGGTGGCGACGCCATCACTGATCTGCCGGAGGGACGCTGGCAGGAATTCACCTCGGATCCGCAGGTTGCGGAGCTTGTCGCGAAGTCGAACAGCCGCGGCGGATACCTCGACGACATCAAGAGCTTCGACGCGGAGTTCTTCGCGATGTCGCCTGCCGAGGTCGCGAAAGTCGACCCGCAGCAGCGGCTGGCACTTGAACTGACCTGGGAAGCCCTCGAGCACGCCCGGATTCCGGCGAGCTCGCTCAAAGGCACGCATGTCGGTGTGTTCATCGGCAGCTCGTCACACGACTTCAGCTTGCTCGCTGCGATCGACCCGGACAACGGTGGAACGCCGTACGGCTTGACCGGCGCTGCGTCGTCGATCATTGCGAACCGCGTTTCCTACTTCTACGACTTCCGCGGCCCGTCGGTTTCGGTGGACACCGCGTGCTCGTCGACGCTGGTCGCAGTGCATCAGGCTGTGCGCGCCCTGCGGCACGGCGACGCGAGCGTTGCCCTTGCCGGCGGCACCAACACGCTGCTCGCGCCGTTGGTGACGCTCGGCTTCGATTCGGTCGGCGCTGTCGCGAAGGACGGGCGGATCAAGGCTTTCTCGTCCGACGCCGATGGCATGGTCCGCTCCGAAGGCGGCGGCCTCGTCGTGCTGAAGCGGCTCGAAGATGCCGAACGTGACGGCGACAAGATTCTCGCCGTGATTGCTGGATCGGCCGTGAACTCCGACGGACGTTCCAACGGCCTGCTTGCGCCGAACCCGGATGCCCAGGCAGATGTGCTGCGCCAGGCGTACCGAGACGCGGGCATCGTCCCGTCGACTGTCGACTACATCGAGGCGCACGGCACCGGAACGATCCTCGGCGATCCGATCGAGGCGGACGCACTTGCTCGCGTCGTCGGTCGTGGTCGTGCCGATGACAAGCCCGCGCTGCTCGGCTCGGTGAAGACGAACTTCGGTCACTTGGAGTCCGCCGCCGGCGCCGCGTCGTTGGCGAAGGTCGTGCTTGCGATGCAGGAGGACAAGCTTCCTGCATCGATCAATTACGCCGGACCCAACCCCTACATCGCATTCGACAAAGCGCACTTGAAGGTCATTCCCGAGGCAACCGATTGGCCGCGGTACGGCGGCACCGCAGTCGCGGGCATTTCGGGCTTCGGTTTCGGTGGCACGAATGCGCACGTAGTAGTGCGCGAGTATGTACCTGTGAGCGAGTCTGACCCCCAGGAGGGTGAAACTCACGCACAGTTAGAAAGCGAGCCGCTGCCAGTCGTGCTAGTGGTCTCTGCCTACATGCCGTCACGGCGTCGCCGCGCAGCTGCCGACCTCGCTGACTGGCTGGAGAGCGACGCGGGTCGCAACACTCCACTCGCCGACGTGGGTCGCGCGCTCGCGAAGCGCAGCCACGGCCGCACGCGTGCGGTGGTCATGGCCCGGACACACGACGACGCCATCGCAGGCATGCGTGCCGTTGCCGCAGGCAAGCTCGCGCAAGGAGTCTTCAGCGCCAATTCGCCCGCAACTCAGGGTGCGGTGTGGGTGCTGTCCGGATTCGGTGCTCAGCACCGCAAGATGGCCAAGCAGCTGTACCTCGCGAATCCTGTGTTCGCCAAGGCAATCGATGAGGTCGACGAGCTGATTCTCGACGAGGCCGGCTACTCCGTGAAGGAGATGTTCCTCGACGACGCGCAGGACTACGACGTCGGCACATCGCAGGTCGGCATCTTCGCCATTCAGGTCGGCCTCGCCGCAGTGCTGCGTCATCACGGCGTCGAGCCGGCAGCAGTTGTCGGCCACTCACTGGGTGAGGTTGCAGGCGCATACATTTCGGGTGGCCTGCCGCTCGAGGATGCGGTGCGAGTGATCTGCGCGAGGTCCAGGCTGATGCGCGAGGGCGAGGCGACCCTGAGCGGCGATCAGATTCGCCGTATGGGTCTCGTCGAGTACAGCGCCGAGGAGATCACCGGAGTTCTGAGCGAGTTCCCCGATCTCGAGGTCGCTGTCTACGCCGCACCGACGCATACGGTCATCGGTGGTCCCGAGCCGCAGGTCGAAGCTGTCATGGCGCGCGCCGAGGCCGAAGGCAAGCTCAACCGCTTGCTGCAGACCAAGGGGGCCGGCCACACCTCGCAGATGGATCCGCTGCTCGGCGAGCTCGCTGCCGAACTGGCCGGCATCGAGCCGACGAGGCTGAAGCACGGCGTCTACTCCACCGTCGACAAAGAGCAGTACTACCGCGCGGGCCACGAGCCGATCCACGGCGTCGACTACTGGGTCAAGAACATGCGCCACAGCGTGTACTTCACCAACGCGGTGAAGCAGGCTGTCGATACCGGCCACACGACATTCGTGGAGCTCGCCCCCAATCCTGTTGCGCTGATGCAGGTTGCGGCGACAACGTTCGCTGCTGGGCTGCACAACCCGCAGCTGATCGGGACGCTCAAGCGCAAGGAAGACGAAGAGCTTGGGGTGCTCACCGCACTGGCGCAGCTGTACGTCTACGGCCACAAGGTCGATGTCGCGTCGTTGTTCGAACCTGGTGACTACGCAGACATTCCGCGTACGGCCTTCATCAAGAAGCCGTACTGGATCGATGCACGCATGAATTCCGGTGGTAGCGGCCGTGTTCCGGGATCGCACGTTGCGCTTCCCGACGGCAGGCACGTCTGGGAGGTCAACGCGGCAGTAGCGTCGGACCTCGGTTCGCTCGTGACTTTTGCTGCGTCGCAGGTGCTTTCGGATGTCGCCTTGGGTGCGTCGATCGCCCACGGTGAGGTGCCGGCTGCCGGAACGCTGACAACGACCTTGAACCCGCACCCCGGCGGTGCGTCGCTGCAGGTGCATGCGAAGGACGGCTCCCAGTTCCGGCTGCTGTTCGACGCAGTCGTCACCTCGGGTGCGCCGGCCGTCGAGACGGTCGCGTCTCCCGTTGCCGCACCCGTCGTCGAGCAGTCGACCGGTCCGGTGGAAGACCTGCCCGAGGTTGTCGAAACCTTCGGCGAGCGTTGGGATCCGAACAGTTCCCAGACTCTCGAGGATCGGCTCGCCCACATCGTCGCGGAGTCCATGGGGTACGCCCCCGAGGATCTGCCGATGGAGATCCCGCTGCTCGAGCTCGGCCTGGATTCCTTGATGGCGGTACGCATCAAGAACCGCGTCGAGTACGAGTTCGACATCCCACAGCTGCAGCTCCAAGCGGTGCGGGACGCGAACCTGATGGAAGTTGCCAAGTACCTGCGCTACGCGATCGAGAATCGCGAAGAGGTGCAGGCGCTCGCCGATAAGCAGAAGGCTGAGAAGGAAGCTGCTGAGGCGGCCGAAGCAGTTGTCGAGGCAGCCGCTACCCCGATCGAGAGTGAGGGGACCGCTGACTCCGCTAGCGGTGGTGAGGGGACCCCTGACTCCGCTGCTCCTGACACCGCTGCCGATTCGATCACCGACAGCCAGCAAGGCTTCGCCGATGCGGCGGGTTCGGATGTTCCGCCGCGCGATAACGCCGAGCGGTTGACGTTCGCGACGTGGGCTGTGGTGACCGGGACTTCGGCAAAGGGCATCTTCAATACGCTGCCGGTGCTCGATGACGAGGCGGGTGAGAAGCTCGCAGCGCGATTGACCGAACGCGCGAAAGGCGAGATAACCCTCGACGACGTCCTCGATTCGGAGACCATCGAAGACCTCGCCAATGTGGTTCGCAAGCATCTGGAAGGCGGCGAGATCGAGGGTGTGGTGCGGACGCTGCGCGCCCGCCCCGAAGGGTCAACCGCCACACCGGTATTCGTGTTCCACCCGGCCGGTGGGTCGACGATGGTGTACGAGCCGCTGCTCAAACGACTGCCTGCGGGAACGCCGATGTACGGCATCGAGCGCGTCGAAGGCGAAATCGAAGAACGAGCGCGTCAATACCTGCCGGAGCTACGCAAGATCCAGGGCGACGGGCCATATGTGCTGTACGGCTGGTCGTTGGGCGGCGTGCTGGCCTTCGCGGTCGGCAAGCTGCTCGCCGAAGAAGGAGCCGACGTCCGCCACATCGGCATGATCGACGTGGCGTTGCCTGCCGTGCTACCGGAAAACACTCCTGCGGAGGCTCGCGCACGGATCGGGCGCTACGCGGCATTCGCCAAGAAGACGTACGGGGTCGATGCGCCGCTTCCCGTCGACCAGCTGTCGAATGCGAGTGATGAAGACCAGATCAGGATCATCATGGATCTCGTGAAGTTCAGCGGCGCAAAGATTCCCGGTGGCGTGATCGAGCATCAGCGGACGTCGTGGATCGACAATCGCGCCCTCACGAACGCCAAGACATCCCACTACGACGGCGATGTGACGATCTACCTGGCGGACCGCTATCACGACGGCGCGCTCGAGCTCGAGCCTGCGTACAAGAACCGGGCGCCGAAGGGTGGTTGGGGCGACGCGGTTCCGAACCTCGAGGTTGTACAGATCGGCGGCGATCACCTCCAGATCGTCGACGAGCCCTACATCGCAAAGATCGGTGCCGACCTGACGGCGAAGTTGGGCAAGATCGAAGGGAACGCGACCTAGTGACCACCACCGCCGAGAAGTTGGCCGAGCTGCGCCGGAGAATGGCGCTCTCCCAGGAGCCGGCCGGCGAAGCGGGAATCGCCAAGCGTGCCCGCAAGGGCATTCCTTCTGCGCGCGAACGCATCAACATGCTGTTCGACCCGGGCAGCTTCGTCGAGATGGGCGCGTTGGTCAAGCAGCCCGGCAATCCTGGTGCGCTCTACGGCGACGGCGTCGTCGTCGGGCACGGGACTGTCGAAGGCCGCCCGGTCGCGGTGTACGCACACGACCAGACGGTGTTCGGCGGGACGATGGCCGAGATGTTCGGTCGTAAGGTCGCCGCGATTCTCGACTTCGCGGGCAAGATCGGCTGTCCGGTTGTCGGTATCAACGATTCCGGCGGCGCACGTGTGCAGGACGCGGTGACGTCGCTCGCGTGGTATGCGGAGTCCGCGCGCCGGCACGAGCCGCTGTTGGGCGTAGTGCCGCAGGTGTCGATGATTCTCGGAAAGTGTGCTGGCGGAGCCGTTTACGCGCCGATCACCGGTACCGAGGTTTTGGTCGCGACCGAAGACTCGTACATGTTCGTGACCGGTCCCGACGTGATTCGTGAAGTCACCGGCGAGGATGTGAGCCTCGAGGAACTCGGCGGCGCACGCAGCCAGGCCTTGTACGGCAACATCCATCACGTCGCCCCAGATGAGAAGGCTGCGTTCGAATGGGTGCGGAAGCACCTGTCGTTCCTGCCGTCGAGCTGGCAGGAACGTGCGCCGATAGTGAATCCGGGTCTCGAGCCCGAAATCACTGCCACGGACCTGGAACTCAACTCGATCATTCCGGACGCCGACAACGCGGCGTACGACATGCACGACATCATTCTGCGGATCTTCGACGACGGCGACTTCCACGAGATCAACGCCCAGGCCGGATTGAACCTGATCACCGGTTTCGCTCGGGTCGACGGTCGCACGGTCGGCGTCGTCGCAAGCCAGCCGCTTGTCTTGGCCGGCTCGCTCGACGCTGCGGCGTCCGACAAGGGCGCGCGATTCGTGCGCATCTGCGACGCGTTCGAGATCCCCCTGGTATTCGTCGTCGACACACCCGGCTTCCTGCCCGGCGTCGAGCAGGAGAAGATCGGCGTCATCAGGCGAGGCGGCCGGTTCATCTTCGCGTTCGTCGAGGCCACGGTGCCGAAAGTTACTGTCGTCGTACGCAAGTCATACGGTGGCGCCTATGCCGTCATGGGATCGAAGCAACTCGGTGCCGATGTGAACTTCGCATGGCCGACCGCACGCATTGCCGTGATGGGTGCCGAGAGCGCGATCAGCATCATGGGTCGTGCGCAGATTGCCGCAGCAGCCGACGAGGACAAGGCAGCGGTACGTCAGCAGCTGATCGACTTCTACAACGCGACCATCGCGACGCCGTGGACCGCGGCCGAGCGTGGCTACATCGATGCCGTGATCGACCCGTCGCAGACGCGCCTGGAAATTCGTAAGGCCCTGCATCTGTTGCGGGACAAGTCGGTTCAACGCATCCCACGCAAGCATCATCTGCTCCCGATCTAGGCTTGCGACACCGCCCCCGCGCTTGCGGGGCGGATTCCAAGAGTCGTCGCAACACTTGTGGTCAGAGCGACTGAGCCTACTTGGGCACGCCGTCGGTGGTGAGTTCGCGCGTAAGTTGGTCGACACGTGCGGCGATGTCATCGCGGATGATCCGCATGCGTTCGATGCCGTCGATGCCGCGCAGTGACGGTTCGTCGGTATCCCAATTCTCGAATGCGGTGCCGTCGATCTGTTCGACTTTCGCTTCACCACCGAGGGTGACAACGACATCGACCTCACGGACGAGTGCAGGGTCAATCGACTTGGGCGACTCGCGGCGGATGTCGATGCCGATCTCGAGCAGGGATTCGGCGGACAGCGCGTTGATACTGGTGCCAGGGTGAGTGCCGGCCGAATAGACCCCGACCGTGTCGCCGGCGGCTTGGCGCATGAGGCCAGCGGCCATTTGCGACTTGCCGCCATTTTTGACGCAGACGAACAGGACAGATGGTTTGCGGGACAAGGCTTTTCTCGCGATCGGTTTGAAAGGTGCGGGGATCAGCTCGGCGATCGGGGCTTCGATGCGGGCCTTGATCTCATCGCGGATCGGGCGCACAGCATCGACGCCCTGGCCGGCGGGGTCGTCCAGCTTCCAGTCGCGGTAGCTAACGCCTGGGAAGGTTGGGCAGACGTCTCCGCAGCCCATGGTGATCACCACGTCGGAGGTTTCGACGGTGTCGAAGGTGAGAATCTTCGGCGACTGGTGTGAGATGTCGATACCGACCTCAGCCATCGCTTCGACGGCTGCTTGGTTGACGGAGTCGGCGGGTGCGCTGCCGGCCGAGCGGACCTCGACGCTTTCACCGGCGAGGGCGGTGAGAAACCCGGCGGCCATTTGGGAGCGGCCGGCGTTGTGGACGCAGACGAACAACACACTTGGTTTTGCTGATGCCATGGGTAGCAGTCTCTTTCAGTTGTGGTTCGGCGCGTCCGTGGAGGACGCTGGGGTGACATCAAGTTCGGTGAGCAGGGTCCGCACGCGGCGTTCGATCTCGTCGCGGATCGGGCGCACGGCATCGACGCCTTGACCGGCGGGGTCGTCGAGCACCCATTCCTCGTAGCGGCGGCCGGGGAAGACGGGGCAGGCGTCGCCGCAGCCCATCGTGATGACGACGTCGGCGGCCTGCACGATCTCGTCGGTCCATGGTTTGGGGAACTCGCCTGCGATGTCGATGCCGCGTTCTTTCATCGCTTCGATCGCGGCGGGGTTGACCTCGTTGTCCGGCTCGGACCCGCCGGACCAGGCGACGGCCTGGTCGCGGGCAAGATGCTCGAAGAATCCGAGCGCCATCTGGGAACGGCCGGCGTTGTGGGTGCACAGAAACAGCACTGTCGGTGTCCCGGTCAGTGCTTTGCCCTCTACCTTCGCCAGCGCGCGTAGGCGTTGGCGTGCGAACCGTTCGGCCAGCAACGGGAGAAAGTTCGGAACCGTTGCTCGTCCGGCGAATTGGTCGTAGGAGGAGTGCAGGAACCGTTCGATTGTTTCGACGCCGAACATGTTGGTGAACTCGGTTTGCAGCCGGGTCGCCGCGGTTTTCAGGGCGAGTTTTTGGTCGATGGACAGGTCTTTGCGCAGGTGAGTGCTAAGGCCTGCGGGGCTTTCGGTCATGCCGAACTCCGTTGCTAGAGCGTGGTGGTGGCGTCTGCGGGTGTGGGGTGGTCGGGATGGTGCGGAACGACGACCTCGTCGGCGGTCTTGGCGGCGTCTGGGTAGAGCACGACGACCAGGGCGAGCCCGAACAGTGCGCCGATCAGTTGGGCGCCGATGAAGCCAGGCACCGATCCGGGGCCGATGCCGGCGAAGGTGTCGGAGAAGACGCGACCGATCGTCACTGCCGGGTTGGCAAAGGAGGTGGAGCTGGTGAACCAGTAGGCGGCGCCGATGTAGGCACCGACCGAGGCAGCTGAGAGTCCGGCCCGGCCGCTGCGTGCCAGGGTGAAGATCAACGCGACCAGCCCGGCGGTGGCGACGATCTCGCCGACCAGGTGGCCGGTGGTGATGCGGTCCTTGGTGGCGATCTGGAACGCCGAGAGGTCGAACATGATGTTCGCGAGGACCGCGCCCACGATGGCACCCGTGATCTGCGCGACGGCGTAGGCGCCGAGGTCCGTCGCGGTCATGCCGGTCCCGCTGCGCCGACCGAGCAACCAGTCCGCCGCCGAGACCACCGGGTTGAAATGTGCCCCGGATACCGGTCCGAACATCAGGATCAGCACGGCCAGCCCCAGCACGGTGGCGGTGGAGTTCTGCAGCAACTGCAACCCAACGTCGTTCGGCGAGAGCTGGGCCGCGGCGATCCCGGATCCGACGACCACCGTCACGAGCAGGGCGGTACCGACGAACTCGGCGAGCAGTCGCCGGTGCAGTGGGATGGCGGTCATCGGGCGGTCACTGTGAGGGTGTCGGTGCCGAACAGCAGCGATAGTTGTTGCAGCGCATCGGAAACCACCCGGTAGTAGACCCAGGTGCCGCGTCGTTCGCTGTCGACCAAACCGGCCTGACGAAGCACCTTCAAGTGATGGGAGATGGTGGGTTGGGTCAGGTCGATGCCGACCGAGAGGTCGCATACGCACGCCTCCTGCGTGGCGGTGCTGGCGATCGCGCTGAGCAGCCGTAGCCGCGCAGGGTCCGAGAGTGCTTTGAGTTTCACCGCCAGCTCGGCCGCGGCGTCGGGACTCAGCGGTTCGCGCACCAGCGGGGCGACCCTGCACTCGGACACATCGTTCAACGGCAATACCTGTTTCGACACGGGTCGATATTGACCGATGTCGAAACAGGACGCAAGCGAACATCAGGTGAACGCCCTGTGCCCCTCCGATTCACTGCCCGGTGTCGTCGACAGCTCCGCCCGCACGCACACCGCACCGATCAGGGAGGCGACTCGGTCAGCCCACTTCGAGAAGGGTCGCCAACCGCTCCGCGGGGCTGTCCCATCCGAGCGTCTTCCGATGTCGGCCGTTCAGTTCGGCAGCAACCGCGGTCAGTTGCTCCGCGTCGTCGACGGGCACGACAGTTCCCTTCGGAAAGTACTGCCGTAGAAGCCCATTCGTGTTCTCGTTCGAGCCACGCTGCCACGGACTCCCCGGATCGCAGAAGTAGACCGGGATATCGGTGGAGATCGTGACGTCATGGTGTCCGGCCATTTCGCTGCCCTGAACCCACGTGAGCGACCTGCGCAGATGTGCCGGTAACGTGGACATCGTTGCCGCGAGGGCGGCGGCGACCGCCGCGGCGGTGCGCCCGCTCGGCAGACCCACCAAGATCACATAACGAGTGGAACGTTCCGCGAGAGTCGCGATCGCGGTGCCGCCATCCTTACCGATTGCGAGGTCGCCTCCCCAGTGCCCTGGCACTGCGCAGTCGCCGACCTCTGCCGGGCGGTCTGAGATCATGACCATCGGCCGCATAAACCGTGGTCGTCGTTGTTCCGGATGTCGCCGCCGCTGGCGATAGGTTCGGCCCGTCCGCAGTGTTCGGGCGAGTTCGCGGCGGAGTTCGCCGCGCCCTGGACGTAGAGGGCTTGGTAGATGGTTTCGTGCACGACGTGTATCTCCGGTCGATCCGGGAACTCCACTCGTAGTTTGAACGCTATCTGCTCTGGGCGCCGCCGCAGATCCAACCAGCACTGAATCTGTTGTCGCAGTTCCGTATTGGCCGTGGCGTTCTCGCGAAACCGGTCCGCGATGTGGACGCGGTCGGCCTCGGTCATCCGTTGCGCCACCGTCTCCCGGTCCGCCGGTTGACGCCGACGATCCGGCACGCTTCTCTACTGCTCACACCCTGTTAAACAAGATCAAGATAAGCGGCCCGCTCCCGCTGCAACGCCCTCGGATCATGCTGGGTCCGGTCTTTCCGGATCTCGACCATCTCGCCCCTGGAGGGTCAGGTGTTGCGACGACCGCTATTACTGAAGCGGGGGCAGAGTCGCTTGTAAGGTTCCCAGCGCCCGCCTAGAACACCCGCAAGCGTCCAGGCGACCAGAAGCCTGAGCGCACCTGCTCGCCCGTATCGATCTGTGCTGGAACAGCTTTCGGGTAGTACTGGTCGTAACGCTCCAGGGAGCCCCAGTCCCGGCCCCAGTCGTCCTTCAGATATGTGGGGACGCTGACGGCGCTGGCGAGGAGTTCGGTGAAGCCGAGTGGTCCACCGTTCTCCGCAGACTGCCAGGTGTCGGTCGAGCTGACAGCCAAGGGACGGTCGGGCAGGATCCGGTAGTCGGGGACCTCGGCGACACCGTAGCGGTGGCTGAACGGACGCTGGCATGGGAACTGCAATCCGACTGCCCAGTCGAGCAGCACGGGCTGCTCGCTGCCGATAACGTCGTTGAGGGACTTCAGCTTCGGCACTCGCGGCGGCGTGAAGGCGAACCACTGATCGCCTGTGAGGTTCGGGTCGTTGGCGACGATCCGAATCGCATCGGCATCAGGTGCGAGTTCCTTCAACGGTATCCGCAGGTTGCGCCACGACGGTGCGGGGCCGATGTCCTTCGGCAAGTACGAGCCCTGGACCGTCACACTGCCATCGGGCTGACGCTTGCCGTACTCGACAGTGAGCGACTGGCCATAAGTGGCCGCACCGGTCGCATCGACCGACCAGATACGTCCTGCGGCAGAGATTACGACGAGCGGCGAACTGTAACCATCCCCCGTCGCTTCGCTCGCCCCGCTACTGCGAGCGGGCAATTCGTACCAGCTCGACACGAGCGAAGTAGGTTCCTGCACGCCGGACTGATAGCTGCCGAGCACTGGCGTGGTTGCCGGATTCAGGCCGAACGGCAACTTCGCCGTGCTGCCGTTGACGCCACGGGCACCCGTGCCGCCGCCGGTGCCTGCACCCTCGCCGGACTCGAATGCGGGTCCGACGCTTTGCGTGTCGGTGTTGCCCATACCGGGCTTCACCTCGACGACGTCGGCGCTAAGGTCCTGTGGAATCCCGTTCGGAGCGAAGCCGACCGGATTCCCGCCACCGAGCGGGTCGTTCGGATCCTTCGGGGGGTGCGCGGGATCGATGAGCGGCGTGAGGTTGCCCGCGTTCGGATCCGATTCCACCAGAACATCATTCGCGAGGCCACAAGAATTGCCGGTCACCGCGTCGATGTTCGATCGCGCGAGCGAGTACGCCGGATACTGCGCGACCGCGCCCTTGGCCAGCGACATCACCTCGAACAGCACCATCAAACCAGCGACGACAGTCAGCGGCGCCGCAGCAAAGGCGCGAATCCGGCGGCCCTTCGCGGAGTTCGCGGACACCTGCGGTTTCGCGAAGCCCTCACGTAGGTACTGCCACGCGACCAGGATCAGCACCAGCCCGAACAGAATCAGGAGCATTGTGTTGGACTGGAATCCGCTCAGCGATACCCGCTTGTCGAACCACGGGACGCCGTAACTCGAGACATACCAATAGCCGTTGATCCCCGAGAACGACAGGGCGAGTACGAACATGAGTCCAGCGGCGAAGATCGTCCGGTTACGCCTGGAGCGCAACGCAGTCGCCGACACGGCCACGGCAGTCAGTGCCGCCAGCGATCCGGCGATGCCTGCGTAAGCGCCGAAATGGTGAGTCCACTTGGTCGGGTTGAACATCATAAAGAAGATCGTTCCGAACACCACGCCCATCAACCGCCACGCCGGGCCGCTCGCGATTCCGGGAACTCGCTTGCGGCGCAACAGGATGAACAGCGTGGTGAACAAGCAGAGCAGCATCGTCAGGAACGCGAAGCGCCGTGCAAGGGAACCGTCGACGGTGTCGACGAACAGGTAGTAGTAGCGCAGGAAGTCCTTGTACCACTCCAGGTTCGGGCCGATCAGCTGGCGGACCCGGTTCGCTTCCTGGATTCCCGCGAACGTCTGATCGTTGTAGACCACTGTCAGGATGAGCGTTCCCGCCGCGGCTATCGGTGCGAGAAGCGCAAGCGTGCCGACCTCGCGGTGGCGTTTGACGATGATCCGGGTGATCGGCCGGATGCCTGCAAGCAATGCCGCGACACACATCAACCCGGTGGGGGCGACTGCGAGGGTGAAGGCGCCGATGAGGCACGCGACCGCCGCGGGTAACAGCCGGCCGGTTGCGATGGCGCGTTCGATCGAGCACCAGGTCAGCAGCGCGCCGAGGGCCACGATCGGCTCTGAGCGCAGTCCGTTGTTGAACGGTAGCCAGAACGCGAGGAAGACGAGCCCGCCAGTCCACAGGCCCACGCGGTTGACCCGCACAGCACGGCCCAGGCGCGGCACTACCTCGCGGCTGATCACCATCCAGCACACGATGGCGGCGATCAACGCGGGAAGTCGCATCCACGCGCTGGCGGTCGAGATCTTCGCGAACGCGGCGAGCACGTCGTAGTACCAGCCGAACGGAGCCTCGGGTACGCCGAACCAGCGGAAGTAGTTCGCCATGTAGCCGGCGTGTTCGGAGACCCGCGACATCGTGAGGAGATAGCCGTCGTCGGAGGTGTTGGCCCCGATGAAGTGCCATACCAGCAGCGTGCCGACCACGACGCCGTCGACAGGAGTCGGTCGCAACCAATGCGAGGGGAGGAAGCGTCGGTGGCCGCGGCCGTCCGTGCCGTCGAGCTTCGCGAGCGCGCCCAGCGCGATGAGCGTGCACAACAGTGCCGCGAACATCGCGAGCATCTTCAGAACTGTCGGCGTCGACGAGAATCGGGAATCGACGTTCATCGCGAACGAAAGACCCTGCGGTACGGCGCCTTCGAGGTCGGAATAGACGCCGACCACCTGCGGCCGGAGGTCGCCGTTGAGCTGGCCCTGGACGGGTTCACCCGTCGGGGTCTTCAAACCTTCGAAACCGGCGTACGTGTGATTGATGTCGGAAACGATCGAAATCGTCGAGCAGTCCGCCATTTGTGAGCGCTGCGCAGACGCCACGACCACGTTGCGATCGAGGACGTCGACGGTCGTCTCGGATACCCGGACGAAGACAGCGTTGAGCGCAGCACCCTCACCCTGCGGCGGCGCCGTAGCCAGCGCGAAACCACCGCGGGCAGGCAACTGCGCGATCGCCGAACACGGGATCGTCGCCTGCAGATCGATCGGAACCTGCGCCATCAACGGTGCGTCGACGTCCTGCAGGACGTTGTTCTGCGGCCAGTTGACGGCAGCGGTCGTCTGCACGACCGGAAGAAACGGCGTGGCCAGCGCGAACAGCGCGCCAAGCAGGCCGGTGACGATGGCGATGAGGCGCGCATTGCGATACTGCGCACGCAGGTCCGACATCGAGGACGCCGACCTCGTCCCCTTGTTGGAAGGGGCTGGCGGGTCGGTCTGTGGGGCTGTCACGACGTCGGGCACGGTTCACGATGTTATACGTGGCCGCGCAGTGGGGAGTGCCGCAGTAGTAAGTGCACAGTCAGTACGGCGCGTGCGACCGATCACACCCGGCGAACTGCGCTTTACTTCTCCTTGATCGGGTCGGGTGCCCAAAGTCCGGTTCGCGTGGACGTCGTCACATCCACCTTTGCCGGTACCGCGGACGGGTCGAGTGGTGTCAGCCGCTCCAACGAACCCCAATCACGATCCCAATCGCGATCGAGATAGGCCGGGACGGTTTCTGCCGTCAGCAGCAAGCCGGTCCACCCGAGTGGGCCACCGCCGATGTTGTCCTGCCACGCATTGGTCGCGTCGGCGCCGATGCGGTCCGGCAAGATTCGATACTCCGGTACCTCGGCGACACCATCGAGGTGATTGAACGGCCGCTGGCACGGGAATGCCAGACCGACCGACCAGTCGAGCAGCACCGGGACCGAAGACCCCAGCATGGCGTTCAGGGTCTCCAGCTGCGGCACGCGCGGCGGTGTGACGGCAAGCCACTGCCGTTGGGTGATGTCGTTGTCGGTCGCGACGATGCGCACAGCGTTGGCGTCCGCAGGGATCTGATCGAGCGGAACGCGCAGGTTCCGCCACGAGGGCGAGGGTCCGATATCGAGTGGGGAGACCGAACCGAGCACGGTGACATTCCCGCCGTCCGCACTCGTGCCGTTGGCATTCCCCGTCGCTTCGCTCGCCCCGTATTCGACTCGCAGATCCTGGCCGTAGGTGACAACGCCGTCGGCGTCGACGGACCGGATCCGGCCCGCTGCGGTGATCACCAGCAGCGGCCCTGCCCGATCGAGGCCGAACCACTGTGACGTCAGCTCGGTCATCTTCTGCTCACCGGTCTGGTAGCTACCGAGCACAGGGACGCGAGTGGGATCGAGACCGAACGGGAGGGCAACCTTGCTGCCGTTGATGCCGGCCTTCTCTTCGGTTCCGCCGCCCGTTCCGGCGCCGGTGGTGGCCGTCGTCGTGGAGTCGTCGGTCCGGATCGAGTTGGCGCCGCCGACGGTCTTCTCCTCGGCGTCGGCGGTGAGGTCGGCCGCGACGCCGTTCGGGGTGAATCCCTCGTTGGTTGCGGCGAGGGAATCGGCTATCGATCCGGTGAGTGGCTTCAGCAACGATGCGTTCGGATCCTTCTCGACCAGCACGTCGTTCGCCAGCCCGCAGGTCTTGGCCGCGAGCGAGTCGAGATTCGAGCGGGCGATCGAGTACGCCGGATACTGCGCGACCGCGCCCTTCGCGAAGGACAACACCTCGAACACGACGACAGCGCCCGCCGCAATGGTCAGGGGTGCCGGCGCAAAGCGACGAGTGCGAGCCGGGCGGTCCGACTGACTGTCGACGTACGGCTCTCGGAAGTGTTGCCACACCGCGAGAATCAACAGCAGCAGCGTCACACCGAGCAGCGCCGTCGCGAAGCTCTTGCCTGCAATGGACGGCGGCTTGTCCCACCACGGGATGCCGTAGCTAGAGACGTACCACCAGCCGTTGGAACTGGTGAAAGCCAATGCGGTGAGGAAGGTGACGCTGGCAGCGAACAGCGTTCGATTGCGCCGAGATCGAATACTTTCGGCGCCGACGGCAACAGCGGCCAACGCGGCAAGGGATCCCGCAAGCCCCGCGTACACGCCGAAGTGGTGCGTCCACTTGGTCGGCGTGAACATCATGAGCAGCAGCGACGCGAAGATGATGCCGAGGACACGAGCCGCGGGACCCTTTGCGGTCCCGGGGATGCGACCGCCCTGGCGGAGCGCCTGCATCACGCAGACCACGAGGCAGAGCAGCATCACGAAGACACCGAATCGCCGTGCCAGCGAACCGTCGGGTGAAATCGCCATCAGCGAGTCCCAGCGGTAGTGCTCGTCGAACCACTTCACGTTGGGCCCGATCGACGTGCGCACTCGCGTCGATTCGAGCACCGACGCCAGCGTCTGGTCGGCGAAGATCGCGACCATCACGACAGTGCCCGCCGCGATACCGGGTGCCAGCAGCGACAGATAACCGGCGATCCCCGCGCCACGCCATTTCCCCCTCGCTCCGCTCGACCGGTGCGCGCGTTTGACGATAATTTGTAGAACCGGTCGCGAGCCCGCAATCAGCGCGCCGATGCAGATCAGCCCGGATGGTCCAGCCGCCAGCGAGAATGCGGCGATCAGTACTGCGATGGCAGCAGGGAGCAGTCGTCCCGTTGCGATCGACCGCTCGATCGAGCACCACGTGAGCAGCGCGCCCAGAGCAATGATCGGCTCGGGTCGGAGCCCGTTGTTGTACGGCAGCCAGAAAGCCAGGAAGACCAGTCCGGCGGTCCAGAGGGCGACCTTGTGCCTGCGGACCATCGTGCCGAGCCGGGGGAGTACCTCGCGGCTGATCACCATCCAGCAGAGAATCCCGGCGATCAGCGCTGGCAGTCGCATCCAGGGGCTAGCCGTCGAGACCTTGGCGAATGCTGCGAGAACGTCGTAATACCAGCCGAACGGCGCTTCCGGCACGCCGAACCAGCGGAAGTAGTTGGCCATATAGCCGGCGTGATCGGAGACTCTGGCCATGCTCAGCAGGTAGCCGTCGTCGGACGTGTTCGCCCCTATGAAATGCCATGCGACGAGCGTTCCGACAACCACTCCGTCGACAGGCGTCACCCGCCACCAATGCGACGGGAGGAACCGGCGGGCGCGGCGGTGGTCGGTTCCATCCAGAACGTGCAGCGCCACCAGCGACGCCAGCATCGCCAGGACGGCCAGGATCATCGCGGCCAGCTTGAGTGGTGTCGGACTGGACGAGAACCGCGAATCGACCTCGATGTGGACGTTCATCCCCTCGGGGAACGCGTCCGGCTTCAGGTCGGTGAAGATGCCGACGACCTGCGGCCGAATATCGCGGGGCACGTCTGCGGCGAGCGGCTTGCCGTCCTTGCCGATCAGTCCGGCGATCGCAGCCACAGTCCCGTGCGCTGTGGACGAGAGCGTGATGTTCGAGCACCCCGTGAAGTCGCCGACCGGGGCGGACAGCAACGGATTGTCCCGAAGCAGGACCTCCAGCACGCCGCCGGAGACCTTCACGACCAGACCCTCGCTCGTGGCCTGGCCGCTCTCCGCAGGGATCGTCGAGACGAGTACGCCGTCCGCGCCGCCGAGTGCGGTCACCGCCGAACAAGGGATGGTCGCGTCGAAGTCGAGCGGCATGTAGGAAACCAGCGGCGCCTCGACGCTTCCCGCTCCGCTCTGGGGCCAATCGATGCTGGCGGCGTCCTGTTTGACCGGCAGCAATGGAGTGGCAAGGGCAAGGACGAAGCCGAGCACACCCGCCACTATGGCGATCAGTCGGGCGATGCGAAGGCGGGAAGGTTCGGCTGGCACAAGCCCCGATGGTATCGGCGTGTGCCAACTGCTGCGCCGACCCCACGCGGGAACTCGGTGAATACCACTAAGTGGCACCACCTACGTGCTTACGTGTCAGCACGGTGGTATTCCCATTGCAGCGGCGAGGATGCTGTGAATACTCACGCAGACAGGAGGTGATCGTGAGCCGATACACCATGGTCGCGGTCATGTTCTGCACTGCCGCGCTCACTGCTGTCGTTGTGGCTCTGGTCGATTGGGAGACCTACCACGTCCTCAAGAGCCCGGTCGAGCTCACGTTGTTCGTCATGGTCGGATTTGCCTTCGTCGCGACCGGGATCACGGCATGGCGCGCCCGGCCGTATGACAATACCGGCCGGCTGACGGTGATCGCTGGATTGCTTTGGCTTGCAAGGGGTTTCAGCTTCTCCGACAACTCGTTGGCATTCACGATCGGGTGGATGCTCACCGTCGCATACTTTGCGGTCCTCATCCAGGTTGTGCTCGGATTTCCGCTCGGTCGTTTGCGGCGGAGTTGGGAACGCTGGTTTGTCGGCGGTTGCTATGTCTATTACATCGGTTCGGCTATGTGCGAATTGCTGTTTGCCGATCCAGGACTCGAGGGAATCGAAAGCGCCCCGGGCAACCTGCTGCTGATTCGGGACGACCCCGAAGTCTTCGCGGCCATACAGGGAGTGTTCGGGCTCGTCGATGTGTCCATCGGCCTGTTCGTCGCCGGGGTCCTTGTTGTTCGTTGGCGCGCGGGTACTCCCGCCTACCGTTCGGCCTTCGCGCCATTGTGGCTCGCCGGGGTGATCGGTACCGCGATAGCGGTCGTCCTGTACGTCATCAACGCGAAATCGCCTGATGCGCTGACACCTTGGGGCATGTATCTCGCCTACCCGGCGACGGCGCTCTCACCGTTGGCGGTCGTAGTCGGGCTGTGGCGGTACCGCGTCGCGAGGAGTGCGGTCAGCGACGTGATGGTCGAGGTCGGCTCGGCGCCATTGGGGGAGGGGTTCACCAACGCGCTGCGCCGGGCCTTGCGGGACCCCAGTCTGGTGCTGTGGTCGTGGTCGCCGGAACGCGGTCGCTACCTCGACGCGGACGGTAAGCCGCAGAAGATGCCGGACGAGGACGCCCCAAGCGCGGTGACGGTGCTCGAACGTGACGGCGTAGCAGTCGGGGCCTTGGTGCACGATCGCTCCTTGCGTGACCAGCCACAACTTCTTGCGGCGGTGCGCAGTGCGGCGACGGTCGCGATGGACAATCAGCGACTGCAGGGCGAGCTGGAGGCTCAGCTCGACGAGGTCCGCGAATCACGCGGCCGGATCGTCGCCGCAGGTGATGCGCAGCGCCGCCGGCTCGAACGCGATCTCCACGACGGCGCGCAGCAGCGACTCGTTGCCGCCGCGATCCTGCTGCGGCGTGCGCAGCGGGCGCCGGACGAGGCGCGCATGCGGGAATTGCTCACTCAAGGAGCCACCGAACTGGAATCGGCGTTGGTCGAGTTACGTGAGCTCGCGAGAGGTGTGTACCCACCTGTTCTGCAGGAACGCGGACTCGGCTCCGCGTTGACCTCCCTAGCGGAGCGCGCGCCGCTGCCGGTCGAAATCGTCGACACCTTGAATGGTCGACTGCCCGCGCCGATCGAGCTGGCCGCGTATTTCATCGCCGCAGAGGCAGTAGCCAACGCGATGAAACATTCGTCGGCGACGCTGGTCGAGATCTTCCTACGCTGCGATGACGGCGAGCTGCGCGTGGTGGTCTCCGACGACGGCTGTGGCGGCGCGACTTACACCCACGGCGGCGGGCTGAGCGGTTTGATCGACCGGGCCTCCGCCCTTGGTGGGGACATCGCGCTGAGCAGCCCTCCCGGCAGCGGAACCGTCCTGACGCTCACATTGCCGATACAAGCCGAATAACCGACGTTGCCCCGCGTAGTGCCGCGGCCCCGGTGTTGAATAGGGTCGCTGTAAATACCAGCGAGGCGGTGAAGAGTTGGGCGGATTCGATCTCGAACCCGGCGCCGTATTCGCCGGGTACACCGTCGAGGGGGTGCTCGGTATCGGCGGCATGGGGTCGGTTTATGTTGCGCGCCATCCCAATCTGCCCCGCCGGGTGGCGCTGAAGCTGCTCCACCGGAACCTCACGACCGACGACTATGTCCGAGCACGGTTCGAGTCCGAGGCCGATCACGCGGCCCGGCTCGAGCACCCGAACATTGTCGCCGTCTACGACCGTGGCCGAGACGACAATCAGCTGTGGATCGCGATGCAGTATGTGGCCGGCACTGACGGCGCGGAGGAGTTGAAGAACGGTGCGCTCGATCCTGAGCGTGCGGTGCACATCGTCAGCGAGGTCGCGAAAGGGCTTGATTACGCCCATCACTCGGGTGTTTTCCACCGCGATGTGAAGCCGGCGAACATCTTGCTCGCCGAACCGAGCTTTCCAGGCGAATCCGAACGCGTGCTGCTGACCGATTTCGGAATAGCCAAAGCACTCGACGACACGGTCAATCTGACAACGACCGGGATGATGGTCGCCACACTTCGTTACGCCGCTCCCGAGCAGATCGACGGCAGGCCGGTCGATCACCGCACCGACCAATACTCGTTGGCCTGCACGCTCTTTCACTTGATCACCGGATCGGCGCCGTACCCCGGTCCGAATGTCGCGGCGATCATGAACGGCCACCTCAGTGCGCCGATCCCTCGACCGAGCGACATTCGCCCTGACCTGCCGAAGGCGTTCGACACAGTCATCGCAAGGGCCCTGGCAAAGAAGCCTGCCAAGCGATACCCGACGTGCGGCGCGTTCGCCGCGGCCGCGCGCGCAGCGCTGGGGACCGACGCCGACCTGGACCGCACAATCGCCGCGAAGACGGTCCGTGCAACCGGTGCAGAGGAGGATCTCGACGAGACGATCCCGTCCAGTACAGCCACCGGGAAGCGGACGCTGCGAGTCGTGCTCACCGACGACTCGGTGCTGCTGCGAGAAGGTATCGCGAGGCTGCTGCAAGACGAAGGGATAGACGTCGTCGGTCAGGCGGGGGAAGCGCAGACGTTGTTGCAGTTGGTCGAAACGCTGCATCCCGACGTCGCTGTCGTCGATATCCGGATGCCGCCGACGCATACGGTCGAGGGGATCGATGCCGCCGTGACGATCCGCAAGGACTTCCCCGACACTGCCGTGCTGCTGCTGTCCCAGTACGTCGAGACCGAGAACGTCATGAACCTGCTCGGTGGTGGCGCGGCGAGCCTGGGATATCTACTCAAAGACCGGGTTTCCGACGTCGACGAGTTCATCGAGGCGCTGCATCGCGTCGCATCCGGTGGCTCTGCGATCGACCCGGATCTCGTCGGCCGGCTGGTAGCGCGGCCACATCGAGGTCATAGGCCGCTCGACGAACTGTCCGCCCGCGAGCGAGAAGTGTTGCAGCTCATGGCCGAAGGGCGATCCAACCGAGCGATCGGCGCCGCGCTGTTCCTCGGCGAACGGACCGTCGAAGCTCATGTGCGCAGCATTTTCCTGAAGCTCGGATTGCAGCCAGAACCGGAAGATCACCGGCGCGTCCTTGCTGTGCTCACCCATCTGCGGGCGACGACAACCTGACTCAGGTAATCGGCCGGGTGTCCCAGACCCACACGTCATCGGCTTGGCGACCGGGATCGCCGAGGAGCTGCTGCAGCGCCGCCTTCAACGCCGGTGAGTTCTGACCGCCTGGCAGGACAACGACATCGGCACGCCAGAAGCGAAGATCGTCGAGCGCCGTAGCTCGGGTCGCGGCATCGATCTGCGGAATGACGCCGGTCTGCTGCACCTTCGCAAGCAGGAGCGCGGTCGGCCGGTCCTCGGCGCCGTACTTCCCCTTCTGCTGACTGCCTGCCGGGCCGACAAAATACCCGGCCGCGATCGGAAAGCCGAAGTTGCTTTCCGTCTGCCAGCGCAACACCTGGGCGTCTTCCGGCCGGGGCAGCGGTACAACGACGACCGAACCGTCGCTGGTGAAATCGCGCCACGTTCCGTCGTCGAAGAAGTCCGGCGTGGCACCACGATCGACTACGGGTAGCGGTGTCGGTGCCAGCGGAATCAGCGCGACCAGCAGCCCGGTGAACCACAGCACCGGCAAACCGCGATCGCCCGAGCGCAGCACCCGATCGGTTGCCAGCGCAAGCAGTACCGCGATCGCCGGAATGCAAGCAATGGCGAAGCGCGTCTCCAGCACCGACTCGATGAGTGGGTAGTTCGCGAGCCAATGCCACGGCAACGTGATTCCGGTGGCCGACTTTCCGATCATCAGTTCCGAGCCGAGAGACAGCACGCCCATCACCACGATGGTCGCCGTCGCCGCGCGTGCCATCTGATTTCGCCACAACCACAGCGCCGTGAACGCAACCAGCAGGAGCAACGGCCAGCCGAAGTAGGCGTTCTCCTCTGTCGGGTTGATCGCGACGTTCTGGCCGGGGCTCAGCCACCCACCGAGCGACTCGGACGGGAACTGGACCATGGCCTTGAGGTCGTTGCCCATCTGGCCGTGATCGAGGAACCGATAACTTTGCAAGCCGAAGAACTGCCACCACAGCGGTATCGCCGTGAGTAGGAGCGCGATGCCGCCCGCTAAGGCGAGGGGCTTGTAGAGCCGGCGAAGAACAGCAACGGCAACGGCAGGTCGATGCGAGTAGTAGACGGCCCCGAAGAGTGCGAGCGACAGCGCGAAAATGAGCAGGGGTTCTTCGCCGAGGGCGATCTGCGCCGCAAGCATCAGACCGAGTACGACGCCGCCTCGGCCGGTTGTCCCGCCGCGAGCCGAGCGAATGATCCGCAGCGCGATCAGCGGCAGCAGGAACAAGACGACAAAGTTGGGGTGCGCGTTGGCGTGCGAGATCATCGCTGGAGCGAAGCCGCAGAACGCGCCGCCGATGGCCGCAGCGAACTTGGACGCGACCAGCTCACGGGAGAACAGCCAGTACCAGCCGACGGCGGTGCCGAAGAGTCCGAGGGTGAGTACCAGGGCAAACGTGACGGTCGGCCCGAACAGCAGTGTGACCGGGGCGAGCGGGATGCTGACGCCGAACATCGCGGTGTTGGCCATCATGTTCACGCCGAGCGGGTAGTTCTGCAGCGTCGTCCCGAGCGGATTCTCGAGATTCGCGACAGAATGCGCGGCAACGCCGAAGAACCACTCCCACATCGTCTGGTCCTGACCACTCTTGATCAGGTAGCCATTGCCGAGATTGCGCCATTGCCGTTCGAGCACGAAGACGGCGGTAGCCAGAAAACCTATCGTGACCAGGGCATCAGGCCACGACCAGCGTTCGCGGAGGCGTTCGCGAAAGCGTTGCGGGGCGACCGCGAGTGCAGTGTCGGCATCGCGATCCAGTATCGGATCGAGTGCACGGACCTGCGCTTGCGTCAAAACGTTCCCTTTCGGTATGCGGGAGGGTCAACCCTGCTGCTGCCCCGTCCCGGGACGTCGCACATTTCGGGTCACTTTACCGGCCGGGGGCGCAGTGAGCGAAGGCGAGCGGCTCAATAGCACTGTGTGAATGTCACATCGTGGCAGGTCAGGGGCCACGATGTGACATTGTCACAGTGCTGATCAGTGCCCGCGAACGACCAGCGTGAACGGTCCGATATCGGTAGCAGTGAAGCGGGGATCGTCGAACAATTCCTTGGGGAATGTCACGGTGTAGCGCCGGACATTCGGGTCGTTGGGGTACACGTCCTCAGCGAGCCGGAGCGTGTAGCCGTCGCCGCTGCGCCGGAACAGGAAGGCATCCGGTGCCCGCCACTTGCTCGCGTCGAGCGCTGCGATCAGCTCGTCGGGTGTGGTGAGCTTGCTCCACTCGGCGATCGCGGTCGCGCGTCCGGTGAAGTCCGCGAGCGGATTGGCGTAGTGCGACGTCAAGGCTTGAAAGCCGAGGTATGGGTAGTAGCTGAGGAAGCTG
Organism: Mycobacteriales bacterium; assembly: GCA_038256175.1. Lineage (GTDB taxonomy): Bacteria > Actinomycetota > Actinomycetes > Mycobacteriales > Mycobacteriaceae > Antrihabitans. The sequence continues at coordinate 14,105 of JBBSKP010000010.1, read as the reverse complement.
GTGTCGGCGGTCAACACCACGGTGTCTGCGCGCGGTCGGCCGACGGCCGCGGTCAAGGCCTTGTCCACGTCTTTGTACGACGACACGGCTGATGGTGGACGCTTGTCGGCGCGTACGCCATTTCCGTCGGTGTCGGTGTACGCCGTGTTGATTTCCGCTTGCAGCGTGTGCGGGATGTCCTGCGCGAACGCCAGCGCACCGACGAGCCCGACTGCCAGCACCGCCCACTTGAAACGCTTCGGATCGTTGAGCGCTCGATACACGGACCGCGAGCCCTCGAGGAAACCGAACACCCCGGCCGACGCCAGCAAGGCGAGCAATATCGGCTCGAGCCGGAAGGACAGCAGCGTCGTCCCCAACGCCGTCACTGCCATCGACAGCAGCGACCATGCGTAGATCGCGACGACACCGATGCCGAGTGCCTGGGCGCGACGCGACGTTGCGATACGCATCGCCAACCAGACGGTGCCGACGAGGCACAGTGCGCCGAGCAACGTGAAATGCAACATCGGGAGCGCTAGCTGCGAACCGGAATCCGGCAGGTAGTGGAATGCGGTTCCCGAGCTGGCAGGTCGGCCGTGCCGGAGTTCGAGCAGGAACGGCAGCCACACCGTCAAAGCAACGAGGCTTGCGATCCCACCAGCTGCGGCGAGTCTGACCATCGGCTGTATGCCGGCGCGCCATGTGCCCGCCGACCTGATCGCAGCAATGGCTGCCACCACCGCCATCGCCACGACGGAGAAGGCGGCCAGAGCGAGGTAGAGCGTGTAGAAAGTGGCCGCGACGCCGAGAAATATTCCGGTGCCCACAACGGCGCCCCAACCACCGGGACCTGTTGGCCGATGTAATCCACCCCACGCCAGGATCAGGACCGGCGGAATCAGGATCGCGATGATTGCGCCATATGCCTCGGGTGAGCCGTACGCCAGCACGACCGCTGTACTCGCCAACGCGACGACGACTGCCCAGTCACCGCGAATCAGCTTGCTCCACAGCACATATGCCAACACTGCTGCTACCGCGAGCGATCCGATTGCGTAGGGTTTGAACGCTTCCCAGCCTGGCATCCCGGCCAGGTCGGCGAACCGGCCGCCGATCCAGAACCAGCCAGCCGGGTAGAACGGCGGCAGGTCGGCGTACGTCATGTCGTGCAGTGCCGCGGAGTCGGTGAGCCTGGTGAGGTACTCCGTGCGGAATTCCTGATCGACGGAGATTCCGAACAGATAGAGCTTCGTCGCCGCAAGCGGCATGCCGAGCGTGACGGTGACAAACGCCGACAATCCGGCCCAGCTCAGCAGCTTGGCAAGCAGCGGCCAGCGGCGTGCGCGCAGCAGCGCGACCGAGACGCCGAGGGCCGCAATGGACACCACCTGGCCGACAGTCGTCAGCGAACGCGTGACGTTGGACGAGTTGAACGCCGGCCACTCGACGAGCGAAAACGCGGCCAGCCCGATCACTGCGACCACCACAGCCACGACAACTGCAGCGAGCATCTCGGCAAGCGTCGACAGAACGCGCCGTCCAGGAGCGACAGTCATGGGCCTAGCTGCTAGATCGGCAGTTTGCGGAAGATCGGGCGCGGGATGTGGCGGAGAATGATCATCACGTAGCGGAATGCGCCGGGTGCCCAGACCAGTTCCTTGCCCTTGTCCGATGCGCGGACCGCAAGGGCTGCAACATATTCCTTGTCCACCGTCAGCGGCGCTTCCTTGACGTGCGCACTGAACTTGGTGCGAACCATGCCGGGGCGGATCACGAGCACGCGCACGCCGAACTCGCGCAACGCTTCACCGAGACCCAGGTAGAAGCCATCGAGGCCGGCCTTGGTCGAGCCGTAGACGAAGTTGGTGCGCTTGACCCGCTCACCGGCAGCCGACGACATCGCGATGATCCGGCCGAATCCCTGTTCGCGCATCTTCTCGCCGACGAGGACGCCAACCGAGACCGCCGCCGTGTAGTTCACTTCGGCGATCTGCACTGCCTTGCGCTGGTTCTGCCACAGCTCTTCGGGGTCGCCGTCGAGGCCGAACGCGACGATCGCCACGTCGACGTCGCCGCCGGCCCACGCTTCGTCGATCACGTTGGGGTGAGTCTCGGTGTCGATGCCGTCGAAGTCGATCACGTCGACCTTGCTTGCACCGGCGGCCGTCATCTGCGCGACCGCACCGTCACGACCTGGATCGTTCGGCAGGGCAGCGAGAACGACCCGCGCTGGGCCCTTCTTCAGATACTCCTCGACGATCGCGAGGCCGATCTCGGAGGTGCCACCGAGGAGCAGTAGCGCTTGCGGGTTGCCGACGGCATTGATCACTGCAATTCCAACCTTCTAGCCATATCGGACATGAAAACGCCTGTGGGATCGACAGTTCGGCGGACCTTGATCCACTCGTCGATCCGTGGGTACATCGAATGGAACGTCTCTGCTGTGGTGCGCGAATCCTTGGCTGTGTACAGCCGCCCGCCGAATTCCAGGACTCGCCGGTCCAGTTCGGAGACAAATTCATTGAGCCCCGGCTTGATCGGGAAGTCGACGCAGATGTTCCAGCCCGGAATCGGGAAGCTCAGCGGTGCCTGGTTACCCGGACCGAAGAGCTTGAACACATTGAGGAACGAGTAGTGCCCACTGGCCTGGATGTCGACGATGATGCGTTTGAACTCGTTGACTGCTTCCGGTGGAACGACGAACTGGTATTGCAGAAAGCCGTTCGAACCGTAGGCCCGGTTCCACTCGCTCATCATGTCCAGCGGGTGGTAGAACGCCGTCAGGCTCTGCGGCTGGTTCCGGTAACTCTTCGACTTGCGGTACCAGACCTCGGTCGCGAGGGTGAAACTCGCCTTGTTCAGAAGGCCGTTCGGAAAGACGTCAGGGAAGGTGAACAATGGCTTCGCATCGAAGCGGAGCGGATCCTTCTGCAGTTTCTTCGGTAATTGATCGAACGTGGCGAGCGAGCCTCGTGAAATTGCGGCGCGACCAAGCTTTGGCGCAGCGCTGATCGCGTCGAACCAGCCTGAACTGTAAGTGTAATTTTCCTCACTGCCGTCGCTGTGCAATGCGATGGTCTCGTCGAGGGTTGCCGTCACATCACCGTCGGCGATGAAGTACGCAGTCTCGGTCGGCGTCATCTCGATCGTCGCGCGCAGGATGATCCCGGTCAGACCGTTGCCGCCCACGGTCGCCCAGAACAGCTTCGACGTCGGTCCCTTCGGCGTCAGGTGCCGGACCTTGCCGTCGGCGGTGAGCAGTTCCATGGAACGCACATGGTTGCCGAAGCTGCCGGCGCTGTGGTGGTTCTTGCCATGGATGTCGCAAGCGATAGCGCCGCCGATCGTCACCTGGCGTGTGCCGGGCAACACGGGAACCCACAGACCGAACGGCAGTGCGGCGCGCATCAGCTGATCGAGGCTGACGCCGCCGTCGACATCGACCATCGCAGTATCGGAGTCGATCTTGTGGATGCGCCGCAGCGGAGCCATGTCGATGACGAGGCCACCGGCATTCTGGGCGTTGTCGCCGTACGAACGTCCGAGTCCTCGTGCGATGACACCGCGTCGCAGATGTGCGGGCTTGCTCTCGTTCTTCTCGGCGACTTGGGCGACCGCGCTGGCGATCAGCTCGATATCGGGAGTCGAAAGAACCTGCGCCGTCGTCGGAGCTGTTCGGCCCCAGCCGGTCAAGGAGCGCGGTTGCGTAGGTAACGGCGTTGTCGTGGACATCGGAGTAGAGGCTACCGCAGGGTCGATCGGTGCCGGCTGGCGTGCAACTAGGCTCTTCACCGTGTCCGGTGCCGAATCCCATGCAGAGCCCCATCTGCCGTTGCCCGTCGAACTGCCCTTGGTCGACGAGCCGGGCGGTACCGACGTCGATCTCAAAACTCAGATGGTCCGGTTCATCCTGACCGGTGGACTTTCCGCCGTAGTCGACTTCGGGCTCTACGTGCTCGGGCTTGCGCTCGGCCTGCAGGTGAGCGTCGCCAAATCGATCAGCTTCATCGCGGGCACCACAACGGCATATCTGATCAACCGTCGCTGGACGTTCAAAGCCGAACCCAGTCGTGCGCGGTTCGTCGCCGTGATCGTCCTGTACGCAGTGACTTTTGCAGTCCAGGTCGGTATCAACGCGGTCCTGCATGCGTCGTTGCCGGACGAGTGGTGGCGCGTCCCGCTAGCGTTCGTGATCGCGCAAGGCACCGCGACCGTCATCAACTTTGTCGTTCAGCGTGCCGTGATCTTCAAGATCCACTGACCTTCAAGATCCACTGACAGGGATCGGCCGAGGCGTGGCTTTCGCGCCGAAGTAGTCGCCGCCCTTGGTGTTGACGTTGTCGGTACCCCACGAGCGGCGTCTGGTCGCGGGGACCATGCGCGGAATGTGTTTGCGGCAGTGGATGTACGCCTCTTCGACGTCGACAACCACCCACCGTTCGGGAATGCGACCTTTCACCTGCTCAGCGGGCAGTTGCGGTACGGCGTTGCGGATGACGTCGTCGTCCACGATTCGTGCCGAGCCGTTGATGTGCAAGCCGATGAGGTCGTCGACGAAGTCGATCAACATGATGCCGACGTGCGGATTCTCGGAGATGTTGCCGAGGCTCGCCATGACGCCGTTGCCCCGATATTCGGGATAGGCGACTGTCTGATCATCGACGACGTGGATGAAGCCAGGAGAACCGGCGCGAAAGCTGGAATCGCACTCACCGGATTTGTCCGACGTTGCGATGAACGCCATATCCATCCGTCGGATGAACTCGATCATCGTGTCGTTGAGCCGGTCGAGAACCTGTTCGGAGTAGAACTTTTCGGCCCGGTCTTCGGTGCCTAGACGATCCTGCAGCGCGTGCTCACCGGCGCTACCAGGTCGAAGTTGCTCGGACATAGACCCCCTTTGTGTCGAGTGGACTTCGCACCTCAAACACCCGGGGGACAACCGTGACTGTTGCCGCACTCCCCGGGATTGCGGTTACTGATCACACGGAAGGCTATGCGGTGAACGCGAAATGTGCGCGCCCTTCTTCGGAACGGGCCAAGCGGTGCAGCGTCAGCGAACCGGCGGTTATCTGCCGTTCAGCGGGCGGCGCGGTCGAGTGCCGGCCGGTCGGTGACGGTGATCGTGCCGCGGCCGAGGGTGAGCACTCGTCTGTCTTCCAGCTCGCGAAGCACCTTGTTCGCGGTGGCCCGTGTTGTACCCGCCATCGACGCGAGATCATCTTGCGTGAGCCGGATTTCGGCGATGGCGGCGTTGCCGCCGTATGCCCGGGCGAGTTGTGCGAGTCGCCGGATGACGCGTTCGTCGACCGGCAGATACAGAGCCTCGAGAACCATCGCGGATAGCCGCCGGACCTGCGCAGCGAGCGTGTTTGTCAGTATTCGATCGATCTGGGGATGATCGCGGCGCAGCCGTGCAAGTTGCGCGCGGCTCAGGGTCAGCGTGTCGGTGTCCTCGACCGCGACGACGGTCGCGGTGCGGCGAGCTTCCGGGCTGAGCAGCGCCAGCTCGCCGAACGAGTCGCCGGTATTGAGGAGCGACAGCGTCGCCGTGTGACCCAAAGGCGTTGTCACCCGGACGATGAGCCGCCCGGTCGTGATCAGATGCAGGCAATCGCCGGGATCGCCCTCATGGCACACGATGTCACGACGCCGGAAGCGACGCGGTGCACGCTGCCAGCAACTGTCGCCGTTCGTCGCCGTCGAGGCCTCGCAGCAGCTCGAAATCCATACTCATCGCAACCCTTCGAGGACGTAGCAGGTCCCAGGTTCCCGTCTTCCTTTGATGGTCAACTCGCCTTGGTTGTGCACAATGGCGCTCTCGCCCAGCTGCTCCCGCGTGAGCGGCCCGATGGCAACCGTTCCTGGCTCGGCCAATCCTTCGAGCCGAGCCGCAAGATTGGTGGTGTCGCCGATCGCTGTGAAGTTCCGCATCTGTGCCGCACCGATATTGCCGACCAATGCGGGGCCGGTGTTTACCCCGACGCGGACGCCGCGGTGCCGAGGACCAGCCAGAAATGTGTTGGGTGGTGTTCGTAGTGCACATCGAGGTGCGGCTTGGCGACGAGCAGCCAGGGCCCGAGCGCCGGAATCGAGACATGGATCAGCCATATCGCGACTCGAAGCCGTACCTTCGCCATGCGCGTCGACCCTCTCGCGGCTCGATGGTTTCCTAACTCTCCTATGTGGGAATCAGTACGGCGGAACGATTGCTGCTATTTGTACGCAATTTAGGTAGTCATTTCGGTTAATTCGGTACCGCATCCGATGCCATGCGGCGCCAAACGACGTTTACTTGGACATAGCCGATGAAGGAGTCCACGATGACCCCGAACCGAAGTGAAGGTCGTCGCACGTCCGATGTGGAACGCCGGTCGAATCAGCTTGCGCGGCTGCTGGTCAGTTACGGCGTCCGACCAGGTACTTCAGTGGTGTTGGCGCTGGAGAGGTCTGCCCATTCCGTGTTCGGGCAGCGGGAGTTTCTCCTCGCGCGATGGGCGGTCGCGAAGGCCGGTGGCTCGGCAATCGTCATCGATCCCACGTTGCCGAACCGTGAGATTCACGCGCTCGTCGTGGCGTCGCGCGCCGACCTCGGCCTCACCGTCAACGCTTACTCCCAGCCGCTGCCCGGACAGGTGCACTGGATCGAACTCGACAATCCCGATGTCACGTCCGATTGGGCACGGCAATGGCCGGCACCGTTGACGGGGTACTGGCTGACCGAAGGCGCCTAGCCGACCGCGACCGCCGTGATCGTCACCGGCACGCCGTTGAACACGGCATTGCCGGATGGGACGTCGACATGCGCGTCATCGGTCAACGTGTTCGCGTTGACACCCGCGTGCGCTGAGGCAACCGACTGGTTCGAGTCACCGTGGCCCCAGCCGTGCGGCAAGCTGACCACTCCCGGCATGATCGAATCGGTCGGTTCGAGCGGCACGATCAGTTCCCCGGCCGCGGACTTCACCAATGCCTCGCCGTCGAGCCCGAGTCGATCGACATCGATCGGGTTGATCTGCAGCGTGCATTTGTTCGAGCCTCCGACCAGCGTCGACACGTTGTGCATCCAGCTGTTGTTGGACCGCAGGTGACGGCGGCCGATCAGCACGACTTCGGGCTGGGCCTGGGCGAGCGCCGTCCGCAGCCGGACGGTGTCGTCGAGTAGCTGTGGCGGTGCGAGCTCGACCTTCCCGGACGGGGTGATCAGCCGTTCGGGCAGTCGCGACTCGAGCGCGCCGAGGTCGAGGCCGTGCGGGTTGTCCAGCAGCTTCTGCAGGGAAAGATCGCCACCACCGCTCCACTCGCCGAACGGCCCGAGGCGCAGCATCATGTCGAGCCGCAGCTCCGCGCCGTTCGAACCGCGCAGGTCGGCACGCAGATCGCCGACCTCACGACCTGTGACGCCGGAGCCTTCGGTGGCGACCGCTGTGCGAAGTGTTTGATCGAGGACGAGTTCGTCGAGCAACATCGGATCGGTGTTCGCATCCTGACCTGCGGCGATCATCGCGAGCCGGGCGAGGAGGTCCGACTCCGACGGGCGATCGCCGAGCGGCACGACCGGCGGCGAGTATCGCGCGTAGTTTCGGACTGCGAAGCCGAGCAGCGCGAAATCGTAGTGTGGGGACTGCGTCGTCCGGGGTGGCGGCAGGATCACGTTCGCGTGCTTGGTCGTCTCGTTCAGGTAGCGGTCGACGCTGACCATGAAGTCGAGTTTGCACAGCGCCGTATCGAGCCGGTTCCCACTCGGTGCCGACAACACGGGATTGCCCGCTACCGTAACCATCGCCCGGATCTGACCGTCGCCCGGTGTTTCGATTTCGTCGGCCATGGTCGAGACCGGCAACTCGCCCATCGCCTCGGGCAGACTCCGGACGCGGCTGGTCCATCGTCCGGTCGTGAACGGTCGACTGCGGCGCGGCGGCGGTGCTGCCGCGTTTGCGAACATCGCTCCGCCGGCGCGGTCCAGATTGCCGGTCAGGACGTTGATCACGTCGACGAGCCATTGTGCGAGCGTCCCGAATTCGGCTGTGCAGGTACCGATTCGGGCGTACACCGCAGCTGTCTTGGCCGCCGCGAGTTCACGCGCGATTCGAACGATGACTTCGGCGGGAACACCCGTGCGCTCGGCAACTGCGTCCGGTGTGAACGGTTCCGCGGCCGCACGGACATCGTCGATGCCGTTGACATCGAGGTTCACGGTCGTGAGATTTTCGGCGAAAAGCGTCCGCACGATCGCGAACAGCAAGTACGGGTCCGTGCCGGGGCGGATGAAGAGATGCTCGTCGGCGAGATCGGCGGTACGAGTGCGCCGCGGGTCGACGACGACGATCTTGCCGCCGCGTTTGCGGATCGCCTTCAGTCGACCGGGAAAGTTCGGTGCGGTGCAGAGCGACCCGTTGGACTCGAGTGGATTCGCGCCGAGCATGAGCAAGTAATCGGTGCGATCGAGATCGGGAACTGCGACGGCCATGGGGTCGCCGAACATGAGACCGCTCGCGACCTGCTTCGGCATCTGATCTGCGGTACTCGCCGAGAAGATGTTTCGCGTCCCGAGCGCGCGGATCAGCGGAAGCACATAAAGAGCGCCGGCGATGCTGTGCGCCGACGGATTGCCCAGGTACATCCCTATAGCTGTGCGCCCGTGATCGGCGATGACCTTGCCAAGACCGGCCTCGATCACGGCATAGGCCTCGTCCCAGCTCACCTCACGCCGGGTTTGGCCTTCGCGGACCAACGGTGCCGTGAGCCGCTCGGGATCCTCGTCGAGCCCACCCAGGCTGGCGCCTTTCGGACAGATGAAGCCCTTGCTGAACGGATCCTCCTTGTCGCCTTTCACCGACGTCACATGACTGTCGACGTCGATCGTCAAGGTGAGACCGCAGACGGCCTCGCACAGTGGGCAGGTTCGCAAGGCCGTCTTCGGTCCATCGGTCATGAATCCATCATGTCCGCTGGCCGACGACTTAGCCTGGACTTAGCCTCAAATTGTGGTGACCACCTTGGCAGGAGTTTGGCAGGAGACGAGTGGGAGTCCGCACATCTACTGCAAGGTGCCCACCCCTAATTGCTGCGTGAACTGGGGTGGGAGCCCTGCAATAGGAGTGCGAGCTAAGACCTAACCGATTCGACGCAGACGACGACCTTGCGTTCGGTGTACACGCCACCCCTACCACCGGCGCATTTGCTGGAGTCGTCGGAGCCCATGATGATTTGAACGACACGGACGATGTCGGCATTCCCTGGCGTGCAGGCGATTCGGAGGGGCCAATCGCCTGCCGTCGTCACGCAGCCCCCGACCACCCAGTCGACGTCCAGGCACAACGCGCTGGTTTCTTTCCCGTTCTGGGTGTTGGCGTACCAGATGTCGGCGTCGGCGACGCAATCCTGATGTGTCGCAACCTTGTCGACCACCTTGAAGTTGGATGCTGGGCTACCGCATACGGCAGCGTCGATCTTGGGATCCGACGGACTCCCGTCGAGCGACACGCATTCGCCGATTGCGGCATCGAAGGTTTTCCCGGAGGTGCTGCCGGGGACGCTGGCCGGCTTCGGTGGCGCGGGCTTGGGTCGAGTCGGGTTCGTGCTGGGCGTCGTAGGCGTCGCGGTATTCGCATTAGCGGCGACCGCAGGCTGCAATGCGGGGATCGCTTTGCCGGTGATCCCGACTGAACATCCGGTGAGTACAGCGGCGGCTGCCAGCGCTCCGACCGACAGTGCGGCCAACTGCCACCGAGTCCTGGCCGCGGGTCCGGAAGTAGCGTTCGTCTGGTCGGAATCAGACATGTTGTGTGCTCCTGCGATCGCATTCGAGTAGGTACATCTACTTTCGAATGGAATCGCGATGCGAAATAGGCACCCTTGGGGTGCAAACACCTACCCCGAAATGAAGCAGCCCCCCGTCGGAACTTCACGACAGGGGGCAGCGGGGGAGAGGTTCAGGTTCGAAGGGAGCCGATCAGGAGGCGACGCGTGCGGTGAGGTCTGCCGGACGAGCCGACGTGATGGCCCTCGCAGCAGCGGAAATCGCCACGACGGGCGGGACCCAGCGGGACTCTTCCGGCGAGACGGCCCAGCGAGCCGATCCGGCGACCAGCTGAGTCGGCGGGAGCGGGATGCCTGCACCGTTCGCGTGCACGGTCGCACCAAGGGCACGCAGCGCGTCAAGGGCCATCGCGGCCTTTGCCATGCCGGTGACGAGGTGGATCTCGCGACGAACCGCGCCTGGCAGCTCGACTACCGGTCCGAGCAGCTGGTTTGCCCGCATGAAGTGGCGCACGCCCTCAGCAAGCTCCGCAGGGATCTCGATTCCACAGACGTTCTCGTCCGTGACGAGCGAGATTCCGTTTGCGGTCGTCGCTACCATCCACCCACGCTGGGTGTATTCGCCTGCTGTTGCAGCCAGAGCGGTCGTGGAGATGGATGTCCCGGCGGTCGTGCGCACTTGTCTCTCCTTCATGAACTGGTCAATCGCTTAACTTCACTGGGGCTATCGGGGCAGAGCGCGAAATAGTTACTGAGATCTTTGTGTGAGGATCCGAAAACTCGCCCACTCGCTTCTACAACCGATCGTACCGTGCGGTTTATGCCCGCCACCAGCACGAACTCAGCGTGAAAGTCAGCTGTGTTCTTCGACACCTCGTGCCCATGTGGCGATCGTCTCGGCCCATTCGGTGCCCGATTCCACGATGAGGTCGTTGTGCCCCACCCCGGCGATCAGGTGCAGCGCCTTCGGTTGGGGTGCAGCGTCATACAGCGTGTGGGCGTGCGATACCGGAACCAGTTCGTCGGTTGTGCCGTGCAAGATCAGCACCGGCGAACGAAGCGAGCGGATGCGCCGTGCACTGGGGTACGCGTCCGGGACGAGTGGTGCACGCAGAATCGGAAGAACCGAGCGGGCCATCTCGCGGATGCTGGCGAAGGTGGAGGTGAGGATTACCCCAGCCGGCGGGTGAGCAAGGGCGAGTTCGAGGACGACGGCACCGCCGAGCGATTCGCCCAGGTAGAACACTCGATTCGGATCCACATTCGATTGCTGCAGCAGTGCGATCCGTGCAGCGCGTCCATCGAGGTAGGTGCCCTGCTCGTTCGGCCGACCAGCGCTGCGCCCGTAGCCGCGATAGTCGAGAAGGAACACGTCGAACCCGTGCGCAGTCAGCAGCGCAGCATGCGGAATCCGGTCGCCGATGTTGCCCGCGTTGCCGTGCGCGAGCAATACGTGGCCCAGGCGCTGCTGCGGGGCGGGGATCCACCAGCCGTGGAGCCGAACCCCGTCCGCAGCAACGAATTCGACATCGGTGAAGTCGAGCCCAGCCGCGGTTGGAGTTTGCAGAATGTCGCGTTCGGGGTGGTAGAGCATTCCGTCGAGCAGTCGGCGTCGCATGCTGCGCAAAATTACGCTGGTTCGCCTTTTGACAGCCGGGCGGGAAGGATTGTCGCCATGAGCCAGCGGCCGATCTGCAACGACGATCCAGGGGAGGAGTGGGCCGAATACATCGACGAGTTCGAGCCGGACGACGACGCTGCGGCACTCACCTGGAGCGGCATCGGTGGCTGGACCGCTGCCGCAGTCCGGGCTCTGCTCGACATCAATTTCCGCCAGGTTTCGACGAAGACGCTGCTGCCCGCGGTCTATGTACTGGGCCTGCTGGGGTCGATTGCGATCCCGATTGCCTTGTCCGTCATCGTGTTTCAATTCTCGGTGACCCTCGGCGTCATCTTTCTGCTGACTGTCGCGCCGCTGCTCGGGCTGATGATCGCGGCGAGCGTCCGCCTCATTCTCGAATTTCTGGTGAACGCGAGCACGCTTGCCGGGCGCGTTGTGCATATTTCGGAACTCGCCGACGAGCTCGGTCAGACGCTTGCCGAGGTTGCGGTGCCGGTCAGCCAGCTGTCCGAGGATTTCCGGGCAGTCCAGTTCTGGCGTTTCCGGCAGCGGAAGCCTGCGCGGGAACGTCGGAGCTGACGGTCAGCTCAGAGTTTCGGCGAGGATTGCGCGGTGCGTTTCGCGGGCTTCGCTGTGGCGAGCGCGGCCTAGCTCGGTAAGCGCGACAAAAATAGATCGCCGATCCGACGTGCACATGGTTCGCTCGACCAGCTGATCCTTCTCGAGTCGCGCCACCGTTCGCGAGAGTGCGCTTTGGCTGAGGTAGATCTCCTGCGCGAGTTCGCTCATCCGGTATTTGTTGCAGTCCGCCTCGACAAGGCGATCGAGAGTCTCGAACTCGCTGACCCCGATCCCGTGGCCGTCCTGCAGCGCCTTCTCCAGGGCGCACGACACCGTCGAGTGTCGAGCGAGGAGTGTTCGCCACTCATCAACCAGGTTGTCTGCGGTAGCCGGACTCGAGGAGGCGAGCCGGCTCGTCTGTGAGAGCTGCGCCATGGCCACACGATAGCATGCCTGCGCATTGAATGTAATTGCATTTATTGCTGTTGCAATTAATGTTGGAGCATGTAATCTCCCTCTCATGACTTCCTCAGCAACGATTCGAGATGTCGACTCGACGCTCGCATCCGACGATCAGAATTGGTCTCTACGCCTATGGGGAACGCTGATCGTGCTCTGCACAGTCCTGTTCCTCGACGGCCTCGATGTGTCGATGGTCGGAGTGGCGCTCCCATCCATCGGGGCCGAACTCGACCTGTCGACCGCCTCGCTGCAATGGCTGATCAGCGGATACGTTCTCGGCTACGGCGGGCTCCTTCTTCTGGGCGGGCGCACGGCCGATCTGCTCGGGCGGCGCAAGGTGTTCCTCATCGCCCTGGCCGTCTTCGCGGTCGCCTCGCTGATCGGTGGGGTGGTCGACTCCGGGCCGCTGCTCATCGCGACGCGCTTCATCAAGGGCCTGTCCGCCGCGTTCACTGCGCCGACCGGGCTCTCCATCATCACCACAACCTTCGCCGAAGGTAAGGCGCGCAACAAGGCACTCTCGATCTACACCGTCTTCGGCGCGAGCGGATTCTCGTTCGGCCTCGTGTTCGGTGGATTGATGACAGGCATCGGCTGGCGCTGGACGTTCCTGCTTCCGGTTCCGATCGCGATCGTCGCCTTGATCGTCGGCTACTTCTTGATCCCGAAGCACAAGCCTGCCGAGGGCGGCGGGCACGATATCGGCGGTGCAATCCTGTCGACCGCTGCGATGTTGTTGCTGGTGTACACGGTGGTCACGGCACCGGACGTGGGTTGGGCAAGCCCGCGCACGCTCGTGTCGTTCGTAGTCGCGGCCGCACTGTTCGCTGCGTTCGTATTCGTCGAGCAGCGCGTGGCGCATCCGCTGATCCGGTTGGGCGTCTTGAGGAAGCCTTCGCTTGTCCGGGCGAACGTTGCCATCATCGCGTTGGCCGGCTCCTTCATCTCCTTCCAGTTCATGCTGACGCTGTTTCTGCAGGACAGCCTCGGCTGGTCGCCCATCGAAATGGGGTTGGCGCTGTTGCCGACCGGTCTCCTGGTTGCACTCAGCGCGCCCTGGGCAGGGCACGTGATCGATCGATTCGGGACGCCGCGGCTCATCATCGGCGGACTGCTCGCGATGACCATCGGCTACCTACTGTTCCTGCGAATGAACACCGAACCGGTGTACGTGACGGCAATTCTCCCGACGGTGTTGCTGCTCGGCGTTGGCTTCGCGCTCGCATTCCCGGCGATCAATGTTCAGGCGACGAGTGGGATCGAGGATCACGAGCAAGGCCTCGCCGCAGGCGTGGTGCAGACGTCGATGCAGGTGGGGGCTGCTCTCGTCCTCGCCGTGACCACCGCGATCATTTCGATCGGTCACGCGACCGGCCCGCAATCTCCGGCGCAGGTGCTCGACAGTTACCGGCCCGGCCTGATCTTCGTGACCTTCGTCACGCTGGCGGGACTTGTCGTCACGCTGCTCGCCCTGATCAAACGGCGGACTGTGGAACCCGTCGTCGAGGAAAAGCCCGAGTTGGTGCCTGTCGGCTGAGTAGGGGCTCCGCCCCCGTGCGCACTTTCGGAGTCCAGAGCCTCCTGTGATGTCTCAGGACATGTTGAACAAATGTGTCTCAGGACTTCGTGGACGATTTTTTGGTGAGCAATTGTGAGGTTACCGTTCTGTCGAGGGTCAGGGTGCGTGCGAGGCGGTCATCGACCATGATGGTGACCT
>JBBSKP010000009.1:0-52242 GCA_038256175.1 Mycobacteriales bacterium | reverse complement strand
TCCCATGGGAAAGGGCGCATGAGCTGCACATATGCCGCGTGTCGTGGGAATGAAAGGGGCAGAATCGAGGCCGACCAATCCGCGCAACTCCAACAGCGGCGGGGACGGCGGGTTACGTCACTTCAGAAGAGCCGCACCCAACTGATTTCATCATCACGATGACTCTGTCCGCGGCGGACGGTGCCGCGCACCTCGTCGAGAACCCTTTCGCCCCAACGTTCTTGCACGATCAGAATCTGATCATCACCCTTGTCCTGCTCGCACTGCTTGCCGGGGTGTTCCTGAAAGGTTTCACCGAGGCGATCGGGATCGCGGTGGTGTTGGTCGGTGCGTTCCTTGCCCTGAATGTGGTTGTGGTCGTGGTCGGTCTCGTTCATGTGATCGAAGATGCCTCGCTGGTCACCGACTGGAGGCATGCGTTGACGACCGAGCACGGCAGTCCGTGGATGATGATCGGGATATCGCTGCTCGTCTTTCCTAAACTGGCGCTGGGTCTTTCGGGATTCGAGACCGGTGTGGCGGTGATGCCGCAGATCGAGGGCGATCAGGACGACACCGCCGAGAAGCCGCGCGGTCGCATCCGTGGGGCACGGAATCTACTCACGACGTCCGCGTTGATCATGAGTGTTTTCCTCATCACCACGAGCTTCATCACCATCGTGCTCATTCCCGAGGAAAAGTTCGAATCAGGCGGCGAGGCGAACGGGCGCGCGCTGGCCTACCTTGCGCACGAGTACCTCGGGTCGGCGTTCGGCACGGTGTACGACGTCAGCACCATCGCGATCCTGTGGTTCGCGGGTGCGTCCGCATTGGCGGGTCTGCTGAATCTCGTTCCGCGGTACCTACCGCGATTCGGAATGGCACCGGAGTGGGGTCGCGCAGTGCGTCCGCTTGTCCTGGTGTTCGCGGTGGTGGCCTTCGGGATCACCTGGTACTTCGATGCGGATGTCGATTCGCAGGGCTCGGCGTATGCGACCGGTGTCCTCGTCCTGATCACCTCCGCATCCATTGCTGTCAGCCTGTCGGCCGCACACGCCGGTGAGCGCAAGAAGATGATCGGGTTTGCACTGGTGGCAACGGTGTTCGTGTACACGACTGTGGCGAACATATTCGAGCGTCCGGAAGGTCTGCAGATCGCGATTCTGTTCATCATCGCGATCATCACGGTGTCGTTCATCTCGCGATTCCTGCGCTCGTTCGAGCTGCGGGCGATCGAGGTGACCTTCGATGAGGAAGCGGACGACATTCTCCGTGAAGCCGCCGAGTACGGCCCTATTCGCATCGTGACCCACGACATCGATCGGATCGACGAGGCGGAGTACAGAGAGAAGGAAAAGGAGCAGCGGCGCGAGAGTCGGATCCCCGGTGCCGAACCGATCATCTTCCTCGAGGTGAAGATTCTGGACGCGTCGGAGTTCAGCACCGACCTGAGGGTCTGCGGTCGGCACGAAGGAAAGTATCGGATCCTTCGAGTGGAGGGCTCGGTCATACCGAATACGATCGCGGCGATTCTGCTCGAGATTCGCGATCAGTTCGGGACCATTCCGCACGTCTACTTCGAATGGACCGAAGGCAATCCCGTGCTCAACCTGATCAAGTTCTTGTTCGTCGGCGAAGGTGAGGTCGCCCCCGTCACGCGGGAAGTGTTGCGGCGAGCGGAGCCCGAGATCGAGCGACGCCCGCACGTGCACGTCGACAGCTGATCTAGATCTGGTTCAGCTCGTCCAGCACGGCGGCGAGCAATCGAATTGCGCCGTCTTTGTCCAGCGGATGATTTCCGTTGCCGCACTTAGGTGATTGCACGCACGACGGGCACCCGGCGGCACATTCGCAGCTTTCGATGGCTTCTCGTGTTGCACCAAGCCAGCGCTTCAGTTCCAGGTGCCCACGGTCGGCGAATCCGGCGCCGCCTTGGTGTCCGTCGTATACGAATACGGTCGGCAGGTCGGTGTCTTGATGGAGTGCGGTGGACACGCCACCGATGTCCCAGCGATCACAGGTCGCGACCAACGGCAACATGCCGATCGCCGCGTGTTCGGCGGCATGCAGGGAGCCGGGGTACCGATCCGGCGGAATACCCGCTCGCAGCAGTAATTCGGGTGTCACCGTGTACATCACCGCGCGGGTATCGAGAGTCTGCGCAGGCATGTCGAGATCGACCGAGTCGAGAACCTCGCCGGACAACAGCTTGCGGAGATAGCCGACCACTTGGTGGGTCACCTCGACGCGGACCAGCGCGACCCGGACGTCGCCGTACCGCTGGTCTTCGAGGACGCCCTGGATTCGGATGTCGGTGATTTCCCGTGCCGACGTTGTCCATTCGGGATTGGCAGCGTGCACGAGGGCGATACCGCCTTCGAGGTCCAGTTCGTCGACCACGAACGTCTCGCCTTGGTGGATGTGGACTGCTTGCGGAAAGAGCGTCGCAGGCGCGCGCCCGACATCGGAAGTACCGAGCATCCGCCCAGTTTCCCCGTCGACGATGGCGACTTGGGTACCGATGCCACCCCGAATGTTCAGGCCGGCATGTGGATTGGTTTCGGCTGTCACGAACCAACCATGGCCGCGTCGGCGAATCAGGCCCTGCTGGGCGAGCTCGGTAAGGACGTCCCACGCGCCGAAGTCTTGTACCTCGTCGTCGGTCAACGGCAGTTCCAGTGCAGCGCAGAGCAGTTGCGGGCCAAGTACATACGGGTTGCTCGGGTCCGTGACCGTCGCCTCGACCGGCTTCTCGAGCAGCGCCGCCGGATGGTGCACGAGGTAGGTGTCGAGCGGATCGTCGCGCGCGACCAACACCACGAGCGAACCTTCGCCCCGGCGTCCCGACCGACCGGCCTGCTGCCAGAACGACGCCACGGTGCCGGGGAATCCGGCGACAACGAGCGCATCGAGCCCGGCGATGTCGACACCGAGTTCGAGTGCGTTGGTGGTTGCCGCGCCGAGCAAGGTGCCATCGGCAAGTGCCGCTTCGAGCTCACGGCGGTCCTCCGCTAAGTATCCGGCGCGGTATGCGGCGACTTTGCCGGCCAGGTCGGGATCGACCTCGGCGAGGAGGCGTGCCGTTGTCATCGCGGTCATTTCCGCCCCGCGGCGCGAGCGGACGAAGGTCAGCGTTCGGGCACCTTCGATCATCAAGTCGGCCATGATGCGCGCGGCCTCGGAGCCTGCCGATCGCCGCACCGGCGCACCGTTCTCGCCCGTGACGTCGCGCAGCAGCGGCGGCTCCCATAGGGCAACCGTCCGCGGTCCGTGCGGTGAGCCGTCTTCGGTGACTGCCGCGCATGGGGCGCCGATCAACCGCGCGGCGGCGGCGCCCGGATCAGCCGTCGTCGCGCTTGCGAGAATGAAGACAGGGTTCGCGCCGTATCGCGCGGCGATCCGCCGCAGTCGTCGTAGGACCAAGGCCACGTTGGAGCCGAACACCCCGCGGTAGTAGTGGCATTCGTCGATGACGACGTAGCGGAGATTTCGCAGTACGTGGGCCCAACGTTCGTGCGAACGCAAGATTCCGATGTGCAGCATGTCCGGGTTGGTGAAGAACCAGCGGGCGTTCGCTCGTGCCCATTGCCGCACCTCGCGCGGGGTGTCGCCGTCGTAGGCGATGGGGTGGATCGCGCTGAGTTCGGGCGCGGCGTCGGTCAGCGCCGTTGCGGCGCGGAGCTGATCGGCCCCCAAAGCTTTGGTCGGCGCCAGGTACAACGCCGTGGCAAGAGGTTCTTGCGCCAGTGTCGTCAGGATCGGCAGTTGATAGGCGAGTGACTTGCCGGACGCGGTGCCGGTGGACACTACGACATTCCGACCGGCAGCTGCGATCGATGCGGCCGCAGATTGATGAGACCACGGCCGCGACATTCCGACCTCGTGCAGTGCTCGCAGGACCGCGGGTGCGGCCCACGTCGGCCACTCCGTGTGTTGTGCGGATCTGGCGGGGAGTTCGGCAATGTGAGTAAGCGGGTCTTCGCTCGCGGGGGTGCCCACCAAGACACAATTCAGCAACGATCGTCCGTAGCTGAGTGGGTCTTGGTGGGCACGCGAATCCGCGCCGGTCGGAATGGTCAATCGATACTCCGCAGGTGAATGTTGGGTGCGGCGGAAAGGCCGCGCGATGTCGCAAAGACCTGCGCATTCGATGCTATATCGACGCAATGAAAGGAAAGGTGTCGGCAGACTCCGGTTGGGTTATCCGACAGCAAACAGACCAGAGGTTTGGAATTAGCCATACTGCCCCTCACCTGCGCTTTCGTAAGATCAACTTATTTTTCGAATTGTTTGTCACTCGACTGTCGCGACCGCCGATCTCGTGATTGACTTGCTCCTGGTCGCAAGCTTCTGTGTTCGTAGGCTCTTCAATGTGCAAGCGCTCGCAGGATCGTGTTGCGAGCGGTGTGCATGAAGGTTTGCGCAGCGGTCGGAACGGGCCCGGTGGACTGTGGTTGTCTGCCGATTCCGGTAAGAAAGAGAAGGAAAAGCATGGCACAGGGAACTGTGAAGTGGTTCAACGCAGAAAAGGGCTTCGGCTTCATTGCGCCGGAGGACGGCTCTGCTGACGTCTTCGTTCACTACTCCGAGATTCAGGGCAGCGGTTTCCGCACCCTCGAGGAGAACCAGCGCGTCGAGTTCGAGGTCGGTCAGGGCACCAAGGGTCCCCAGGCCACCGGCGTTCGCGCGGTCTAAACCCATTCGTTCAGTTTCGAACGAGTAAATCCGCATGGGTCGGGGATTTCTGCCTGCCCAGCTCGCCCCCATCACCACACCCGGTGCTGGGGGCGAGTCGGTATGTAGGGGCTGCTGGAACTAGACGCTGCCGAGGTCGTGTTGGTCGCGCCGGATCGGCGACTGTGACCTAGTGTCCACATGTGGGCCAGCTGTCCTTTTTCTCTGCCGAGTCGGTGCCGCCTGCGGTAACCGATCTCAGCGGGTTGCTTGCGGGACCTGGTCAAGTCGTGACGTCCGGCGGTCGTGCGCGCGTGTCCATCGTCGTCGATGCTGCCTGGCGTGCCCGCGCCGTCGCTGCGCTGATGACCGAATGCGGACTGCAGGCCGAGATAGCGCAGTCGGAAGAAGGCCATCCTCTGGTCAGGACGCAAGCTGTTCCGGACCTGGCCCCGCTCGCCACGCAGTGGACTCGCGGCGCTGTGAAGGCAGTTCCACCGGGGTGGGTGCCCGGGCCGCGTGAGCTGCGGATCTGGGCGCTTGCGGCGGGGTATGGGGAGAACGGCGGCGAGCGGTTTGTGCTCGCGCTCGACCCGCACGCTCCGGAAACGCACGCGCAACTGGCACAATCGATGATGCGGGCCGGCATCGCTCCGACGCTGATCGGCACTCGCGGTGCCAATCCAGGACTGCGACTAGCTGGACGTAGGCGACTGATGAGGCTCGCCGAAAACATCGGTGAGCCGCCCGCGGATGCGGAACTAGGCATAGGTTGGCCCTTGTTATAGCGGGGATATTGCGGGGCATTGCCAGTACTGAACTGCAGGTATTCGCATACTGTGTGTAACTCTGTTACTTGCTGCACCCATTAATCAGGGGTCGGGAGTGGCGCGTGACGAACGGTTGTGTGCGTCACGGGGTAGATCAGAAAGGTACGGCTGCAGGTGGCACCACAAGACAAAGAGGCGACGGCGGCAACGCCGGCTACGGGCCGAAATCCGCGTCGCCTCGTGATTGTCGAGTCGCCGACCAAGGCTCGGAAAATAGCCCCCTACCTGGGTAGGGGCTACACAGTCGAGGCATCGGTCGGTCATATCCGCGATCTCCCACGCGGTGCCGCCGACGTGCCTGCCAAGTACAAGGGTGAGTCCTGGGCACGGCTCGGCGTCGACGTCGATCACGACTTCGAGCCGCTCTACGTTGTCAGCCCGGACAAGCGCGCAAAGGTCACCGAGCTCAAGAGCCTGCTCAAGGATGCAGACGAGCTCTATCTCGCAACTGACCCTGACCGCGAAGGCGAAGCGATCGCCTGGCACTTGCTCAAGACCCTGAACCCCAAGGTCCCGGTTCGCCGGATGGTCTTCCACGAGATCACGGAGTCGGCTATCCAGGCCGCCGCGCGGGACACCCGCGAACTGGACAACGATCTGGTGGACGCGCAGGAAACTCGCCGCATCCTCGATCGTCTGTACGGCTACGAGGTCAGCCCGGTCCTGTGGAAGAAGGTCATGCCGAAGCTGTCGGCTGGCCGGGTCCAGTCCGTTGCCACCCGCGTGATCGTGCAGCGTGAACGTGAGCGCATGGCGTTCCGCTCGGCCGAGTACTGGGACATTCTGGCGAAGCTCGATGCCGGACCGGATGCGAGTCCGCGGTCGTTCGGTGCTCGGTTGGTCAATGTCGACGGTGCTCGTGTCGCGACCGGTCGCGACTTCGGGGCCGATGGGCAACAGAAGACCGCCGGCGTGACGGTGATCGACGAGCCCTACGCCAGGCGTCTCGCCGAGGCACTCCAGGGCGTCGACCTCACGGTGGCTTCGGCCGAGTCGAAGCCGTACACCCGCAAGCCGTATCCGCCGTTCATGACGTCGACGCTGCAACAGGAGGCTGGCCGCAAGCTGCGGTACACCTCCGAGCGCACGATGCGGATCGCGCAGCGACTGTACGAAAACGGCTACATCACCTACATGCGTACCGACTCGACCACGCTGTCGTCGTCGGCGATCAACGCCGCCCGCAACCAGGCAACCGACCTGTACGGCCCGGAGTACGTGCACCCGTCGCCGCGGCAGTACACGCGCAAGGTGAAGAACGCCCAAGAGGCGCACGAGGCGATCCGACCCGCCGGTGATGTATTTGCCACGCCGGGTCAGCTCGCGTCGTCGCTGGATACCGACGAGTTCAAGCTGTACGAACTGATCTGGCAGCGAACTGTCGCATCGCAGATGGCCGATGCCCGTGGGACGACACTCACGCTGCGCATTGCCGGCACTGCGGGTACGGGCGAACTGTGTACCTTCTCCGCGTCCGGCCGCACGATCACGTTCGCGGGCTTCCTGAAGGCATACGTCGAGAGCGTCGACGAAGAGGCCGGCGGGCAGTCCGACGACGCCGAGTCCCGGCTGCCGGTCCTCACCGAGGGTCAGGCGGTTACGGCGACCGAACTGCAGCCCGACGGCCATACGACCAACCCGCCTGCGCGCTACACCGAAGCGTCGCTGATCAAGGCGCTCGAAGAGATGGGGATCGGTCGGCCGTCGACGTACGCGTCGATCATCAAGACCATCCTCGACCGCGGTTACGTCTACAAACGCGGTAGTGCGCTGGTGCCGGCATGGGTGGCGTTCGCCGTGATCGGCTTGCTGGAAGCGCATTTCGGCCGGCTGGTCGACTACGACTTCACTGCCGCGATGGAAGACGACCTCGACCAGATCGCCGGCGGTCGCGAACAACGCGGAAACTGGCTGTCCAGCTTCTACTTCGGCGGAGACCATGGCGCCGACGGTTCGGTCGCCCGGTCGGGTGGACTGAAGAAGATGGTCGGCGAGCGGCTCGAGGACATCGATGCCCGCGAAGTGAACTCGATCCTGCTGTTCAAGGACGACGAGGGTCGCGAGGTCTTCGTCCGCGTCGGTCGGTTCGGCCCCTATCTCGAACGTGCCGTGAAGAATCCGGACGATCCCGATGGCGACACTATCTCGCAACGGGCCAACCTTCCCGACGACCTGCCGCCGGACGAGCTGACCGTCGAATACGCCGAAAAGCTCTTCGCCACACCGCAAGAGGGCCGCAAGCTCGGCGCCGACCCGGTGACAGGCAACGAGATCGTCGCCAAGGAAGGCAGATTCGGGCCGTACGTCACCGAGATCCTGCCCGAGCCTGCGCCCGTCGTGGTCGACGCGACCAAGGCGCCCGCGAAAAAGGCGGCCAAGAAGGCCACTGGACCGAAGCCGCGAACGGGCTCGTTGCTGAAGTCGATGGACCTCGCGACGGTGACGTTGGAAGACGCGTTGCGACTCCTGTCGTTGCCGCGGGTTGTCGGCACCGACCCGGCGACCGGCGAGGAAATCACCGCGCAGAACGGTCGCTACGGCCCATACCTCAAGCGCGGCACGGATTCCCGCTCGCTGGAGAACGAAGACCAGATGTTCACGGTCTCGCTCGAGGATGCCATCAAGATCTACGCGGAACCGAAGCGTCGAGGCCGTCAGGCATCGGCCGCCGCGCCGCTGCGTGAACTCGGCAACGACACGACGACCGGCAAGCCGATGGTGATCAAGGACGGCCGGTTCGGTCCGTACGTCACCGACGGTGAAACCAACGCCAGCCTGCGCAAGGGCGACGAGGTCGAGTCCATCACCGACGAGCGGGCATCCGAGTTGCTGTCCGACCGCCGCGCTCGCGGACCAGTGACGAAGAAGACGACCAAGAAGGCGCCTGCCAAGAAGGCTGCGAAGAAGACCGCGGCCAAGAAGGCGCCGGCGAAGAAGGCTGCAGCAAAGAAGGCCTAGTTTTCCGAAAATAGTGAAGCCTCAGCCCTGTCCAGCAGGGTTGGGGCTTCATTATTTTTACCGCTGTATTTTTGAGCGCTGCGCAATTGAGGACCGAAACTGTCCGCAATAGCTAATAGCCTTCGAGTCATGACAAACACAGAGCCTTCGACCACAGCCCCTGCTATCGACGAGCGCAGCGACCTGCTCACGATGCTCGCCGACCAACGCGAACTGTTCCGGGTCACTGTGCGCGGCATCGACGAGGAACAAGCTCGGCTGCGACCGACAGCCAGCGAACTGACGCTCGGCGGACTGCTGCGCCACGTGGCGAACACCGAACGCCATTGGGTGCAGGTCATCCATGATCGCGACGAGATCGCCGCGATGGACATGGCAAACCTCGGAGACGAGTACCTCATCGGTGCCGACCAGACCGTCGAAGGGTTACTCGCGGAATGGGATTCGATTGTCGCTGCCACCGAAGCGTTGGTCCGCAGCGACCAAAGCCTCGACGAACTGATTCCACTGCCGACCGCACCCTGGGCGCCCGAACGCGAATGGTGGTCGGTGCGCCGGATCCTGTTCCACGTCTTCCGTGAGATCGCGCATCACTCCGGGCATGCCGACATCATTCGGGAAACTATCGACGGCCAGAACTCCACCTACGCGCGTGCCGGGATCGATCAGGCCACCGTCGACGGATGGTTTGCTGGCTGAGCCCAGGCCGCGTCGGTGAGCGCGGCTAGGGTGTACGCCGTGGCGGGAGTATTCGATCGACTGGTAGGGCAGGAAGCTGTCGAATCCGAGCTGACTGCCGCCGCGGTGGCCGCCCGCAAGGGTATGGCCGCCTCCGGCTCGGCGATGACGCATGCCTGGCTCTTCACTGGCCCGCCTGGATCCGGCCGATCGGTCGCCGCGCTCTGTTTCGCCGCAGCACTGCAATGCACCGACGACGACACCCCTGGCTGCGGACGCTGCCATGCCTGCACCACCACGATGGCGGGCACGCATGGCGACGTCCGTCGCGTCGTTCCCGAGGGCTTGAGCATCAGCACGGCGGAGATGCGTGGGATCGTGCAGATCGCATCGAGGCGGCCGAGCACGGGGCGTTGGCAGGTGGTCGTCATTGAGGACGCCGACCGGCTCACCGAAGCGGCCGGCAACGTGCTGCTCAAGGTCGTCGAGGAGCCGCCCGAGCGCACAGTGTTTCTTTTGTGTGCACCTTCCGTGGATCCCGAGGACATCTCTGTCACGCTGCGGTCCCGATGCCGCCACATCCATCTCGTGACACCCAACATCGACGCAATTGCGCAGGTCCTCATAGACCGCGACGGGCTCGACGCGGAGGTAGCGACTGCGGCGGCCGCGATCAGCGGTGGGCATGTCGGGCGCGCCAGACGACTCGCCACCGATGCCCAGGCGCGTGATCGTCGAAAGAATGCGTTGGGCTTGGCAATTGCGGCCGGTCGACCAGCTCTCGCGTACGAGGCGGCCGACGACTTGGTGAAGGCTGCCGAACTCGAGGCCAAGGAAATGAGTGCCGCCCGCGACGAGCGTGAAACCGACGAGATGCGTACTGCGCTCGGCGCCGGCGGCACAGGCAAAGGCGCTGCCGGAGCTCTGCGCGGATCCGCGGGTGTGCTGAAGGATCTCGAGCGTCGGCAGAAGTCCCGGGCCACCCGTACGGGTCGGGATGCGCTCGATCGGTCCCTCATCGATCTGGCAGGCCTGTATCGCGATGCCCTGGCAGAGGCCTTCAGCTCGCCGGCGACGCTGACTCACCCCGACATGGCCGAGGTGATTGCCGGACTGGCGAGCCGGGTTAGCCCTGAGGGCCTGCTGAAATGCGTCGAAGCCGTCCTGGAATGCCGCGAAGCCCTCGCCATCAACGTGAAGCCACGATTCGCTGTCGCGGCGATGGTCGGTGCACTCGCGGCGGCGTACCGCTAGCTGGCACGTGGCACGAACGGCACTTTCGTTCGATCTGACCGAACGAATGGTACGTTCGCGCAGGTCATGAGCTGTGCGTACCCCTCGTTTTCGCGTCCAAGGGGGTGAGACGATAGACTCGCCTGCGCCGCAAGGCACGCCGCCTTAGCTCAGTCGGTAGAGCATTTCACTCGTAATGAAAAGGTCAAGAGTTCGATTCTCTTAGGCGGCTCCACAAAGGGTCTCTGATCTGCGAAAGCAGGTTGGGGACCTTTTTGCTGGCTCTGTCGGTCTCACGGCCTCTGCCGGACGGGCTCAAAGGCCCGGAACGCTCCAAACCGCACGGTTTTTTTCGCGCGTCGAAACCGACCGTGAATAGGAATTAACTGCCTCGACGAAACCATAAGGTCGAGTGACAATCGAAATCGGGTATGTTGTTCGAATCATATCCGATTGTGAAACTTTCTTCTGTATGAATCCAATAAAATCAGAACATCTGCAGGAAATGGTTGTTGTCGAAAATTAGGGTGACCCTGGTAGTGTTCGCGGCGCAGGGGTTCTGGGGGCCATCTTTATTGGAGATATGCGTATGATCTCGGTTGTCATACCGGCGTACAACGAACAAGCGCTAATTGGAAAATGCCTGAATAACCTTATTGACCAGGGCCGAAGCATCGGCGAGATCATCGTCGTCGATAATGGAAGCACCGACGATACTGCGACGATAGTTTCGAATTATGCGCAGAGATTTCGGCATATCCGGCTCGTCAAGGAGCCGGCTCGCGGCGTTGCCAATGCGCGCAACACCGGTATCGAAGCAGCGAACCACGAGATCGTCGGCCGCATCGATGCGGACACACTCGTGCCGCCCGGTTGGGCTGACATCATCGAGGGTCATCTGTCGGAAAACATTGATACAGCTGCAGTTACCGGGATGTCCACCTATCACGACTCGCCGATCGGGGTCTTTCGGCGGTTGGCGATCAGGGCGGCGATTCGACTCGGCCTGGTCGGTGGGCAGCAATGCAACCTGTACGGCGCGAACATGGCGATCCGCCGTGACGCATGGAAATCTGTGGTCGAACACGCGACGACTCGGTCTGACCTGCATGAGGATGTCGATTTAGCACTGTGCATGACAAAACGCGGATTTCGAATTGATCAATTGACCAATTTGAATGTGAAGGTGTCCGCTCGGCGCCGCGCTACGAGCCCGGGCGGAATGTGGGAGTACCACACTCATTCGATCAGGACCATGCGCAATCAGGGATGGAATATCACATTCCCCATCCGCTTCTGCATCGGAGCGGTATTGGTTATTCACACGTTGCAATGGCCGCTTTATCGAACCTGGGATTTCGAGAACCGTCGATACACCCTGAGTAAACTCGTCGCCCGCGATTCTCCCGTTATCACCAATTCGGCGAAGTGAAATTGGTCGTAGCGCCGCCCCGATCAGCACACTTTCCAGTGAGGACCACCGCAGATGCGAATTCCGCGAAAGTTCGTCACGGCAGCTAACGCAGCACTCGTGGTCCTACGGCAGCGCCAGGTGTCGCGCGGGTAGTTGTCTCGTCGATGTGCAACACGCTGAATCGGTCGCTATGCCTCGACTGGCATCGGGGAGGTGTCGTCCAGTGGCGCAACCTCGCGAACGGCCGCAGCGGTACCGCGACCATCGTCGACAATCCCGACATCAGGGAATCCAACCCGGGTGTGGACATAGCGACGGGCCCGGGTTTCGTCACCGCCGTCTTCACGGGCTGTTACACGATGATCCCGGGCTTCGACGCCTTCACTGTGAACTGAGCAGCTAGATGCCAGCCTTGACGATCGGGCCGACGTAACTGAACGGTAGGCCGCTACCCGAGCAGTTAATCCACACATCAGCACCCAGCGTGAACCGAAAGACGATTGGGTTGGGGCCGAGGCCGAGCTGGAGAAAACCGGGGGCTGTTTGGAGGAACGGTGGCGCCAGACTGTACCCGTTGCAGTACCACCACTCCTCAGGCGCGAGATCCATCCGAATAATGCCGCCAGGCTCCGGCGTTGCGACCGGCGGTGTAGCCGATGCGGTGCCGACCCCAAGCCCGATTCCGGCCGCCATGATGGCAGCCACGAGCCCTGCGCGTTTCGTATTCACAAGAGATCACCCTGTTGAATCGTCGTCAAACCCCCTGTTTGACGATCGAGGTAAACCTAGTCGATCGGCTCCGCGAAGACCGTCCGCGCCCTGCGCCCGCGAAGCTTGGTTCCGCCGCGTGTCTTCCAGTGCGCCGCTTCGTCAGCAGAGGCAGTCGACACGACCTGCGCAGCAGCGAGGATGCGACCGACCCGGTCCTTCGCGCGTTCGGTCAGCCGCGCTGCTTCGTTGACCGGGTCGCCGATGACGGTGTATTCGTAGCGATGTTCGGCGCCGATGTTGCCTGCAAACACCGATCCGTACGAGACGCCGATTCCGAAATCGACCGCCTGGAGCGATCGCAACGCCGATCGCAGTTCGCGGGCCGTCGCGAGGGCAGCGCCTGCCGGGTCGTCGATTGCGAGGGGCGCGCCGAAGATCGCGAGCGCCGCGTCACCGGTGAATTTGTTGATCAACCCCTGGTGGTTGTCCACGGCCGTGACGACGATTCGAAAGAAGTCGTTGAGCAGTGCGGCGACCTCGGTCGGTGGTCGGGTCGCGGCGAAGGCTGTGGAGCCGGCGAGGTCGATGAACAGGACCGCGACCAGCTGGACGTCGCCGCCGAGCATTTCTTCCTGATCAACAGCTCTGCTGACGACGTCATGCCCGACGTGTCGACCGAAGAGATCGCGCAGCCTTTCGCGCTCTGCCACTTCCGCGACCATGCTGTTGAAACCCACTTGCAGCCGGCCGATTTCGGACGAGTCGTGGACGCCGACCGTCACATCTGTGCGACCACGAGCTACCTCACCCATCGCGATGCCGACTTCACGGACAGGATCGGACACCGACCGCGACACCAGCACGGTGCCACGCAGTCCGGCACCGATCGCTGTAACCCCGAGGATGAGAATCGGCGCCTCGATCGGAGTGTCGGGACGGATCACCCACTGGGCGTATTGGTCGAGGATGATCGCGACGATCCCGGATACGGGGATCGCAGTACAGAGCGCCCACGTGATGACGAGTCGCTGCATCACCCCTGGTGCGCGTCGTTGAGGTGGCGTAGCGATCATCGCCGCAGCGGTTATCGGCCGCAGAATCGCTTCTGTCACAAGGTAACCCATGCACAGCATTGCTGCGCCGCCGAAGATGACGGCGATCGTGATCAACGCGACGTTGGTGCCGCCCGATCGAATGTTGACGAGGAGAAACACCGCGCCGGAAGCAATCCACATGGCGACGTGGACGAGCGTCTGCCGCGTTGTGATTGCCAAAGCGGCGTGTTGCTGTGTGGCCGTGGGCTTCTCGTCGCGCGCGAACCACTGCAGCGACGGAACGACGAACCTCGTCGTGAAGATGTACGCAACAGCGAGGCTCAACGCCAGCAACACCGTCACCGTCAGCGCGTTTCGGCCGGTGACGAGACTCTGCGCGTCCGGATCGCTACTGCGACCGAGCAGCACCACAACGACGAACAGTTCGGCAGCACCGATGCCGTACGCGCCGATCAGCCCGGCCGAGTAGCGCACCCGCAGCAGGAAGGCCTTTCGCTTCCAGTCGGGCGGTGCGGGCATAGCCCTGTTTATCACTCGGTGCCTGGGGTTGAATTCGCACGTGGACCAATCGACCACATCCGCAGCGGATGAGGATCCGCCACCGCCCGTTCCACGCGCCGCAGATCGCTGCTGCTGGCGATGCCGTCGGCGGAGCGCTGGGGAGCTGGCGTGCGGTCGGCGCTCGCGTTCGGCCTGCCGGCATTGGTCCTCGTGGGTGCCGGCTACCACCGCGAGGCGCTGACGGTCACGCTCGGCGCCTTCGCGGTCATGTACGGCGAGCAGCGACCCTATCGAGTGCGTTGGCGCGTGGTGTTGCTGGCAGGTGCCGCGTTGTTCGCCGCGTCGATGCTCGGCGCGGTGCTCGGTGAACGACTGTTCGGTCTGTGGGAATCGGGAACGAAAACGGACGGCGTCGTCGAGGTCGTTGCGCTGTCCCTCGTCGGCCTCGTTGCGGTGTTCGTTGCGATTGCCAATCGATCCGGCCCACCGGGGGCCTTCTTCTTTGTGCTGGTGTGTTCGGTGGCGATCCAGGTAACCAGGGCAGGACTCCCGATCAGGGCCGTAGCCGTGTGCTGCGCGGTCGGTGTCGTCAGTTCGCTCGTCGTCACGATGAGTGGATTCGTCCTCGATCGACGCGCGCCGGAGCGCGCCGCGGTGGAATCGGCTGTCCGATCGATCGACGACTATGTCGTATTGCGAGAACGCGCGCAACCCGCAGGTCAAGCGCGGCGCGCAGCGGGTGCGGCGCTGCGGGTCATGATCGCCGCAGGGCTAGCGGGTGGAATCAGTGTGCTGGTTGGCCTCGGCCGACCCGACTGGGCGGTGATCACCGCTGTTCTCGTGCTGCATCAAGGACCGGACCGGGTGGTCGGAACAGTCCGCGGCCTTCACCGATTGGGCGGGACGGTGATCGGGCTCGGGCTGTTCGCACTCCTCTATCAGTTCGTGCCGACCGGGGCGGTGCTGGTTTTGGTGCTGATGACGTTGATGTTCCTTGTCGACCTGGCGATGGCTCGTAACTACGGCATCGCCGTCATAGCCATCACGCCACTCGCGTTGTTGATCGGCGGCGCCGGCGAATCGGGGGGATCCATAGCTGCGCCGATGCGCGATCGGCTGATCGAGACGGTTATCGGTGTCGCCATCGCTTTGGCGACGTTGTGGCTGGTCGCGCGGCACGCCCATCGCCGGGATCTGCGCTGGACCGATATGCGGGTCGCCGAAGCGGCCGATGCTCTGCTCGAGGTTCTGCGTCAACAACCACCGAACAGCCCCGCGGCGCTGCGGCTCCGCCGAGATTTGCAGTTCGAACTGGTGGTCAGCCGTGCCAGCGGGGTCTGGGCAGTGCGCGACGAGCCCGAGTGGGCGGGTTCCATATGGACTTCGCACGTCGAACTCAGCCGGAACTGTTGCGACTTGCTCGTCGGCTGCTGGGACAATGCGCCCGGCGGTGTGCTCGCAGATCCGGACGCTTGGAGTGAGCGAATTCACGGTGCTCATTTATCGTGAGGAAATCCGATGGCCAGCAACGAAATTCGGCGTCCTTGCTGATCAGCGTAGGTGTGACTGATCGGCCACGATCCGTAGACTCTCCAGATGTCGCATCTACTTGCATTCGACCTGACCGACACCAGCCGCGACTGGCTGATCCACCGTCCGATCGAAATCGCTGCGTACATCGCGCTTGCCCTTGTGCTGCGATTCGGCGCTCATCGCGCGATCGACCGGATGAGCAAACCGAGTTTCCGCGGCCCGTCGTTGCTGCGTCCACTGCGTGAGCGAACTCCGACGATGAAGGGCGCTCTGCTGAGTGAGCGCAGAGCACAGCGAGCCGAGACGATCGGATCCGTACTCAAGTCCACGGTCTCGGTTGCTGTTCTGATTTGGTGTCTGCTGCAGATCCTTTCGGCGGTCGGCCTCGATGTCAGACCCTTCCTTGCGTCCGCCGGCATCGCCGGATTGGCCATCGGCTTCGGTGCGCAAAACCTCGTACGGGACTTTCTTTCCGGGATCTTCATGCTGCTCGAAGATCAGTACGGCGTCGGCGACGTCGTCGATCTCGGCGAAGCAACGGGGACGATCGAAACCGTTGGGCTACGAGTCACCACTCTGCGCGATATCGGTGGCACCCTCTGGTACTGCCGGAACGGCGAAATCGTTCGGGTCGGCAACATGTCACAGGGCTACGCCGTTGCCGTGCTCGACCTGCTCGTCGCCCATTCCTCCGACATCGACAAAGCGTGCGAGGTTGCCGAGCGGGCGGCGGTCGATGCCGTTGCCGCGAGCAACCTCGAACCCGATGTGCTGGAGCCTCCTGAGTTGCTCGGCGTCCAGAAGGTCGGGCCCGACGGGGTAACTCTGCGACTTACCGTCAAGGTGAAGCCGGCTCGGCAATGGGCGGTGCAGCGTGCGATCCATCGCGCGGTGCTGGATGCCTTCGCTGCCGAGGGGATCAAGGCTCCGTACCCGAACGGCATTCCCTACGCCGCGGCGGGGCAGAGCTGATTGTCGGCTCTGAAGGCCACGTCATACCGTGGGATACAGCTACGCGGCTGATCGTGCTCGCCTGCGTTCATCGAGTTCCCAGTTGCGTAGCGGTCACGGCGCATCGGCGCCGTACAAAACAATGTCGCCAGGGTGGTCGCGTCCAGACCCGGGCCGTCGTCGAGACGCGCGTGCGGGACCACCCAGAATCGGTGGGTCCGATGTGGACGAGTACCTCCGCACCCGGCGCCAGCACCGGAGAATCGGTTGTGACAGCGCAGACCGTGTCGGCCATCGCGATCAACGCGGGCACCGGGTTCGGTGGTGGTCGCGGCGCCGTCAGATCCGGTTCCGCATCGGTCTGTCGGTCCATGCATGACCATCGAATCCCCCTGGGTAGAACAAATGTTCTATCCCGCAAGGTTGGCTCGACTGTCCGACACAAAAGCGCGACGGGCCACACTCATCCCCGCGTCCGCGGGGAGCACGACGCCAAAGTTACGTCCACGCCCGTCCCGTATGCCTTTCCTCTCATGGCAATCGGACCGTATAGGGGTTCCTGGGGCGGTTCTTTCAGCCCGTCTGGCCAAGGCAGTGCCTCGTGTCTGGCCCCTACCAGTGTCGGGACCGTCACCAACGCAAACGTAGCGATATATCGCGACTGATCAGATCTCGGCGCCGGTGCTCGTCCTCAAGGGGCGGCAGCGAAGACCAAGGATGACTACGGCACGTTGCGTGCCGCCGCCGTGGTCGCGAATCATCGCACGCCTGCGTACCTTGCAATCGGGCAAAGCCCCCATCGCACATCACGAGACAGTTACGGGCGTTTGTCGTCTTCCGTCCTGGTCGATAGGGTCGAAAGGCCGAGTTGCACGATGTGCAAACGAATTTGGGCCGTCGACCTGCAAGGACGTGACGTCTAGTCACAGAATGCGAAGGTTCGTATTGGCTGGCGTCCCGTGTCGAAAGGGCAAGTAGTGGTGTATTCGAGGAAACGTTCCATGCGTGTTGCGGCGGCTTTCGCGGGGGTATCCCTGTTCGCAGCGTCGCTTGCGGGCTGTTCGAAAACCGAAACCGGCGGCGACGGAGCCACGCTCAAGGCACTGCGGGACAAAGGGGTGGTGTCCGTCGGATTCGCAGGTGAAGCTCCCTATTCTTTCGAGATGGATGGTCAGCTGACTGGTGGGACGATCGCGCTGCACAGGGAGATCTTCAAAAACCTCGGCATCGACACCGTAGAGGGCGTGAAGACCGAATGGGGCGGCCTGATCCCTGGACTTCAGGCGCACCGATTCGACGTCGTCAGCGCAGGAATGTCGATCACCCCCGAACGTTGCGGGCAGGCTGCGTTCAGTCAGCCGGAGATCAACTACACGACCGCGCTGATGGTGCGGCCCGGCAATCCGCTGAACCTCAGCGACATGGATTCCATCAAGAACACCAGTGCCAAGATGGCGGCAATGTCCGGCGCGATCGAGGCCGGTTACGCCAAGTCGCTCGACATCGACGCGATGCTCGTCGGGACCCCGCAGGACGGAATGGACGCGGTCAACTCCGGACGCGCGGATGTCTTTGCGCTGACAGCAGTTTCGCTGAACTACCTCAAGAACAACACGCCGAACGTCAACGTCGAGGTCACCAAGCCGTTCATCGCGGTCATCGACGGCAAGCCGCAGAACCCCGCCGGCGCCACAGTCTTTCGGACAGATGACAAAGAGTTGCTGGATGCCTACAACGCGGAATCGAAGAAGATAACTTCCGACAAGGCGAAGTACCTGGAAATCCTCGGCCCGTTCGGGTTCACCGAGGAGAACATTCCCGATCCAAGCCTCACGACCGAGATGCTCTGCAAGGGTGAGTTGTAGGAGTCAAGGGCGACCACGGACGTGGACAGGAATCTCGATGCCCTTGTCGATGCCCTCCCCAGGATCTGGGAGGGCATCGTCGTCACTCTCGAACTCACACTCGGCGGAGCGTTGCTCGCGTTCGTATTCGCACTGCTGCTGGGCACGGTTGTGCGCGTCCGCAACATCGCGATCCGCGGCGCCGCGCGTGTGCTGATCGAAGTATTCCGAGGCACTTCACTGTTGGTGCAGATCTTCTTCTTTTTCTACGTGCTGCCACTGCTGGGGTACCGGCTGGAGCCGATGTTCTGCGGAATTCTGGCCCTCGGCCTGAATTACGGCGCCTACGGTGCGGAAGTTGTTCGCGGAGCACTTAACTCGGTGCCGCAACCGCAAGTGGAGGCTGCGATTGCACTGAACTTCGGCGCGTGGCAGCGGTTACATCGAGTCGTGTTTCCGCAGGCCTGGGCAATGATGGTGCCGTCCATGACAAATCTGCTTGTGCATCTGCTCAAGGGCACCGCGGTCGCGTCGTACATCACTCTCCAAGACTTGACCGCAGGGATCGTGGATCTACGCAGATCCACTGGGGACACACTGTTTTCATTCGGAATCGGGCTGCTGATTTACCTCGTGCTGGCCTACCTGCTTACGCTTGCAATGAACGTCGTCGAGACGCGTGCAAAGCACAAACTCGGCCGCGGTCCGTCGCTCAAGGAAGTTCTCAGCTTCCGGCCAGACGACGTGAAGGTGTCCGAGGGGGTGCACCCGTAGTGATAGGAGGCGACTGGAGCTGGGAACGCGCGTACGAAGCCATCCCTCTGCTGTGGGACGGATTCAAGATCACCCTGCTGGCGACGCTGCTCGGATTCCTCATCGCGGCTGCGCTCGGCCTGGTGATCGCTATCATTCGGGAGACCGCACCGCGCCTGATCGCGACGCCTGTGCGCGCCGCGAGCGAGTTCGTGCGGCTCACCCCGCTCGTCGTACAGCTGTTGTTTGCATACAGCCTCTTGCCCCAGTTCTCCGCGTTGCAAATCGGCGTGACGGTGTTGGGTATCCACTATTCGAGCTACATGGCTGAGGTGTACCGCGGCGGGATCGAGGCTGTTCCGAAGGGCCAATGGGAGGCCGCTCGCGCACTTTCCCTTCCGCCCCATCGGACGTGGCGCGCCGTGATCCTTCCGCAGGTGATCCGCAGCAGCTTGCCCGCACTCGGCAACAACGCGGTCTCGATGTTCAAAGACACGCCGTTCCTGTTCACCATCACAGTCGTCGAACTCGTAAGTGCCGCACAACAGTTCGGTGCAGCGAAGTTTCAGTACCTGGAAGCGATCACGCTCGCTGGGCTGTTCTTCCTGCTCGCCAGTTACCCGACGTCCGTGTTCATCAGACGACTGGAGAAGCGCCTTGCCTACTGAAGAGATGATCAAGTTCGACAAGGTAGTCAAACGCTATGGCAACCACGTGGTGCTCGACAGCCTCGATTTCACGGTCGGGCGTGGCGAAAAGGTGACGTTGATCGGGCCATCAGGCTCGGGGAAGACCACGATTCTGCGCCTGTTGATGACACTGGAGACAATCAGCGATGGCGTCATCTGGGTTGAGGGCGACCCCCTCACACACGAGAAACGGAATGGAAAGTTGGTTCCCGCGCGGGAAAAGCACCTCCGCACCGTGCGCAAGAAGATCGGCATGGTGTTCCAGCAGTTCAATCTGTTTCCGAACATGAGCGTGATGGAGAACATCACTGAGGCGCCGATCCACGTGCTCGGCAAAACCGCGGACGAGGCGCGAGCGCGCGCGAGAGACCTGCTCGACGTGGTCGGCCTCGCTGACAAGGCCGACGCGCACCCGTCACAGCTCTCCGGCGGGCAGCAGCAACGCGTCGCCATCGCCCGCTGTTGCGCGATGGACCCGCAGGTCATGCTGCTCGACGAGGTGACGTCCGCGCTCGACCCCGAACTGGTCGATGACGTGCTCGAGGTGCTGCGAAATATCGCCAAGACCACCGACATCACCATGCTCATCGTCACGCACGAAATGCGTTTCGCAAAAGATGTTTCCGATCGCGTGCTGATGTTCGACGCAGGCAAGATCGTCGAGGAAGGCCCGCCCGACCAGATCTTCACCGACCCTCGCAACGAGCGAACCAAGGCCTTCCTGAAGGCAGTGCTATAGCCGTGTCCAGGCGCGCTTGGCGGCGCCTGTTTCCTCAACTACCTTTGGCCTTTGTGGGACGCGAAAAAGCAGTGCTGGCACGACATGATCATCAAGTCGGTGGTGATCAAGGCGCGGTGACGCGCTGGCCGGCGATTCGCACTCCGATTGTCGTCGCGGGAGCCGGGCTCGCCGCGGTCTCGCTGCTGCACCTGCATGATCCGCACAACACCGGCGCGTACGGGTTCTGCCCGTTCCACGTGCTGACGGGGTTGTGGTGCCCGGGCTGCGGCGGATTGCGCGCGGTGAACGATCTGACGAATGGCGATGTGGTTGGCTCGTTGTCGAGCAACGTGTTCATACTTCCGCTGCTTGTCGTCCTCGTGGGCGCCTGGATCTTGTGGGTGCGTAAGCGATGGCGGGGTGGCGGGGGTCGAATGATCGTGCTGCACAAGCCGTCTGCCGTCGCGATTCTGGTACTGCTCGCGGCTTTCGCGATTCTGCGGAACACCCCGTGGGGTAGCTGGTTCGCGCCGACGTAATCAAGGGGAACGAAATGCTGCTGCAAATTGTCTCGGTCATCGTGCTCGTCGGAGCGCTCGTCGTGCTGATTCCGTATGCGCGACAGGTCTTCCGTAAATCGGACGACGAATGACAAGTTCACGGGACAGCGACGCCTCGGACCGTCATGCTCTACCAATGACCGAATCGCTCAAGGCGCGCGTGCGGGCGAAACTGCTGCGCCAGATTGTCGAGGACGGCGGCGATGTTGGGGAGGAGGCCGAGGCAGACGATCCTCGGTTGATCTCTCTCGCCGCCGATCTTGCCGCCCTCGACGATGCTGTCGACGGTGACGAGGTCATCGAAGAACTCGCCACGCGGTACTGGGTGCCGTGATCCGAAGGCGCTGTCAGCTCGCTGCGGCGGCGTCGAGACCCGCCTGGACAGCCTGACCGAGCGCGATCATCCCCGAGAGCGGCCGGACCATCACAGTGAATTCCTTGACCAGTCCATCGGCATCGAGTTGCAGGCAAGCTTGTGCATACTCGGTCACTGACCGCATCATGAGCGGCGATGACAAGCATCCGATGGCATGTTCGCACTACTGCCGCAGAGCTTCCCAAGCCCCGCGCCTCACCTACTGCAGACGGCGTCACCCGCCCCGATGATTGGGCCGACTGGCTCAACGAGACTCGCCAGACTCCGGGCACTCCCTTCTTGCTCTCGCCCGCTTTCGACTACGACACAGACCTGAACGATTTCTTTCGCACCACAGCGATGGTCACCATGGCCGCGACGACACAGATCGGGTACGCACGCGACCTCGCGAGCTTCCTCACTTTCGTCAATCACATTGACCGCAAACGTCATTGGCGGGACATCACCGACAACGACCACCTCTCGTACCTGCATTGGCGTCGACACGATCCCGACGGCCCGCGCGTGTCCGGCAACACGTGGAACCGTGAAGTGGCGGCAGTGAACAGGTTCTACCGCTGGGCACACACCGCCGGCCACGTGCGAGTCAATCCGATCCCCCAGACCTGGCGACGGCCCGCCCCTGCACACACCGGGTACGCGGTCTCGCGGCGATCCGACGAGCTCCGCCCCGCGACCTACAGTCACGACGGCGGCCGGGACCGCATCCAATGGCTTCCCCTTGCCGACTATCGGAGGTGGCGCGAGGTCGGTGTCCGCGGGTTCGACGCCGCCGGGATGCCGCGAGAAGGTTTCCGTGGCCGGTGGTCGGGGCGCAACGCGACCTACTGCGACGTAATGGTCCGGACAGGACTTCGGATCTCCGAACAATCTGCACTCACCGTGCTGGAAATTCCACACATCGATACGAATCGGACCGGTTATCAACGATTTTGGCTTCCCGGTGCGATCGCAAAAGGCCGCTCCGCACGGTGGGTCTACGTCCCGGCATCCCTCGTCCGTGATCTGGCTACTTACAGCGCCTACGACCGAGCCGACGTCATCGCTGCAGCCCAGGAAAAGCAACGGTACGAGCGCATCCGGCACCCTCTGGTCGTGGAAGATCCGGAACAGCCGATCGCCACGCACATCACTGGTGCAACACTGAAGCGGACCGTGAAAGTCTCGGAGCTGAATTGGTCGGAACGCCAGCAGTTGCTGGTTGCGCGCCCCGGCGGTCTCGAACCCGCCTCGTTCTGGCTCGGCGAGCACGGTATGCCGCTGTCGGTTGCCGCCTGGAAGAAGATGTTCGCCGAGGCCAACACCCGCTGCCAGCGAGCCGGTGTCCCGCTGGCAGCCCACGCTCACATGCTCCGGCACACGTTCGCCGTCATCACCCTCGATCAGCTCCAACGCGGTCACATCGCTGCCCTCGGCGCGATGGAACCGGAGCAGCGCGGGCACTACACCCGCATCTTCGGTGACCCGCTGGACTGGGTACGCCGCCGACTCGGACACCGCTCCGTCGTGACCACACAGATCTACCTCCATGCACTCGCCGAACTCGAGATGGAGACGAGAATGTCGCTCGTGCCGGATGATTGGGAAATCCCCAACCCGGATCCGGTCAGTGCCGACGACGCAACGACTCTCCCGACCGGCGGTGTCGTGCTGTGACCGAATCGCGAACTCACTCCGGGATGCACGCCCCACTCCCTACGCCCGGAATCTATCGCCCGCCGTCCGTCGCGTCCTCGGTATCGTCTCTGGTCGTCGACTTTCACGGTGACGACGGACGCACCAAAACGTTCGACGTCGAGGTCCTGGCCATGCCAAGCTGGCACGCGCCGGTGGCAGAAGCCTTGGCGCTCCGTATCGGTCCTGCAGGCGACAGACGGACCCACAGTTCGGCAACGACCGTCTTCTCGTTCGCCGCACGGCTACTGCGCTTCCTCGAGAGTCTCGACAACAGCCCCACCGCACCGGCTGACTTGACTGTGACCCACGTCGAGAGGTTCCTCACCAGGATCGACACACCGCGAGCAGTCGCCACGCGCACAGCCGAGCTCAGTGAGCTCCGTCTGCTTCTTCGGCTGCCTCCGCTGGCGAGCCATCTCGATGCCGAGGTACTCGACCATCTCAGCACCCCGGCGGGAAAGGGGACGTTCACTTCTCTGACCGGATATTCCGACGGCGAGTTCGCACGCATCATCGATGCCGCTCGTACCGACGCCGCGAACATTCGTAGGCGTATCACCGAAGGAAACGACGCCCTTGCGGCCATGGTCGCAACGGGCGCGGAGCCGGCGACACAGTCCGAGAACTTGATCTGTGGCATGGCCACCACAGGAGTCGTCCCGATGACCGGCGGACGAATCGTCGCACACCGCCACCGCCGCACAGCATGGGCCGGCCAGCTGTTCGTCACACGCGACGATCTCGCACCACTGCTGACCCTGTTCGTCGCAGTCACCGGCCGCAACGTCGAAGCCCTCAAAGAACTACCCGCCGAGCACCGGATCGTCGGAGACCGAGCGGTAGAGGTCCAGTTGAGCAAACGACGCAACGGCCCGAACCGATGGCACGACACCGTGACCTGGGAAATCGGACCGCCGCACCGAGAACTGCACACCCCCGGCGGGCTGTACCTGCTGCTGCACCGCCTCATGGAACGTGGACGGGCACTGAGCGACTCGACCGCACTCTGGTCGTCGTGGCGCAACACCAACCACGATCGCGGAACCGTCGCCGAACATCACAACCCGTTCGCGCAATCCCTCGCCGGCCGATTCACCTTCGCGAAATGGAGCAGACTTCGCGAACTGCACACCGACCCCGACGCCACCGGACACACCGCACCGCTGGGGCTGGACATGCGCCGCGTTCGCACCAGTGTCGAGGTGCGCCGCACTCGGTCGGTCGGTGGACATCTACCCTCGGCTGCCCGATCGAACAGCGTCGAAGTGCTGTTCAGCCACTACCTTCGCGGTGATCCCACCGCCAAAGAGTGGGCGCGCCAAACGATGTCCGAGGCTCTCCGCGATGCGGAATCAGCGGCCCTGTCCGCACATACTCACGTCCTCGCCGAACACGGCGTCACCGAACTCGAGGTGCGCACCGACGCCGATGAACCGTCTGCAGACGAGGAGGGTGCCTGGACAGCATGCGCCGACTCCTCCGCTCACCCTGTCACCGGCCGTTCGTGTCGACGGGTGTCGTTCCTGGACTGCTTCCACTGCGGCAACTGCGTCGTCACCACAGCGCATCTACCCGCTATCACCGCACTGACGTCGACCTTGTCCACACGACGCACCGAACTCGACGAGCAGACCTGGTGGACGCGCTACGGGCCGACCTGGACCGCGATCCACCACGACATCTACCCCAAGTTCACTGCCGCACAACTCGACTCGGCACAAGAAGAGGCACCCGAGTGTCTCCTCGAACTAGCCGAAGACCCCTGGGAGCACCCATGAGCAACCCGATCACCGTCACCCCGGTACCAGCTACCGACTCGCTACTGTCCGATCCGGTACTAAGTGAGCATCACGTCCTGGCCGGCTTGTGGCTTCGTCCCGGCTACTCGCTCACGGACACGTCGCAGTTTCGCGATGAAGTCTGGCGATTGGAACCTGCTGTAGCACAGGCACATGTTCGATCGCTGGTCGTTTCCTTCGACACCCTCGCCGACCGCTACCGTCTGCCTGCCAAAGAGTTGTGCCTGGCGATGCTGTCAGGGCCGCTACCTGCAGGCGAGCGGCGGCAGTCTGCCGTCGGAATCCGCGGCACTTTCATCGAAGTGCGCAAGTTCCTGCACTGGCTCGCCGAACGCACACCGGCACACACTGATCGAGAGCAGATGCCAGCATTGAGTTCGCTCACCGCGGCGGACGTCCTCGACTACCACCACTACTTGATGACTTTGCCCGTCGGAGTCGGATCGCGCGAGAACTCCCGACGGGCGGTATGCATGCTCTGGCGCTACCGCACCTGCCTGACCGACACGCTGACCTTCGATCCGCGCCGCATCGACGGTTGGACCATGTCCAAACCCGGTGCCACCGAGAACGCCACCGGTCGCATCCCCGAGCTCGTCCTCAGTCCGTTGATAACCTGGGCGATCCGCTTCGTCGACGACTTCTCCGGCGACATCCTCACCGCCGCCGCACACCGAGACCACCACCGGTCCAGGCGCACCAACGGACGTTACGGGCGCAACAGCGGTGCCGCCGAAGCGCTCGAACACTACCTCGCGCAACATGAGGCCGACGGCGACCCGCTCCCCGGACATCAAGGCCGACCGAACTTACGGCAGATCGCCGCCGAGATCGGTACCAGCAGACACGGCCTCGACACCAACCCAGCAATCCGCACACGGCTATTTGCCTCCGCGGCGCGAGTCGGGGTCACCGACCACACCTGGATACCGCTGGCCATCGAGGGCCGACTTCACGGCCGTCCGTGGATCGAGGGCATCGCGCACCAGCACTCCACCAGCGGATACCTGCATCTGCAACGAATGTTGCACATCGCCTGCTACATCGTGATCGCGTTCCTCTCCGGGATGCGGGACGCCGAGATCAAGCACCTACGCCGCGGTTGCCTGAGCACCGCACGCGATCCCGGCGGCACCCCCTATCGGTGGATACTGACCGGACTGGCGTTCAAGGGCGAAACCGATCCTCGCGGAGTCGCAGCCGAGTGGACCGTCGGGGCTCCCGCCGCCAGGGCGATCGCGGTCCTCGAGAAGATGCACCCGCACGGCCAGGATCTGCTGTTCTCGCATCCGCCCGGTTCGGAGCAAGTCGGCCCCCGAAACGGGGTGAGCATCGGGGCCCTGACCACCAATG
Source organism: Mycobacteriales bacterium (assembly GCA_038256175.1). Classification (GTDB taxonomy): domain Bacteria; phylum Actinomycetota; class Actinomycetes; order Mycobacteriales; family Mycobacteriaceae; genus Antrihabitans. The sequence continues at coordinate 25,953 of JBBSKP010000009.1, read as the reverse complement.
CCACCTCATATCAACTGAAAGCCTTCGCCATCTGGATCAACACCTACTGCGCCGAACATGTTCTAACCGAATCGATTCCATTGGTGAACGGCCAGCAGTGGGTTCTGAGTACACGTCAGTTCCGCAGGACGCTGGCATGGTTCATCGCCCGCCGCCCGGGCGGGTCGATCGCCGGTGCCATTGCCTACCGTCACCTGAGCATTCAGATGTTCGAGGGCTACGCAGGAACCTCGGATTCGGGTTTTCGCGCCGAGGTCGAAGCCGAACAAGCTCTCGCTCGCGGTGAAGACTTGATGAGCATTGCCACCGACCATCCCCACACGGTCACCGGTCCTGCTGCCGATCACGCCCACCGCAGACTGGACGCGTTCACCACTGCCGCTGCATTCGCTGGAGCAGTCGTCACCGACAGCACCCGCATCAAGCGCCTGATGAAGCGATCCGAACCCGCCATCTATCCCGGCACGTTCGCACTATGCGTGTTCGATCCCGACAAAGCGATGTGCCAACCCCGCCCGGATCAGGGAGGCAACACTCGACCACAACTCGGTCACTGCCAACCCTTGGAATGCAGCAACGTTGCACTGACCGCAGACAACATCGACGCACTACGCACCGAACACCGATCGCTGCAGCATCGATTGACCACCCGGACAGCGCTCCCACCGCTGTTGATGCACCGACTACGTGAACGATTAGGCCGACTCACCGACTTCCTCGACCGCTACGCGCACCCCGACCCGAAACCGATCCGCCCGCAGACAATCGATACGAACCGATGACAAATGAGACAGATCAGCCGAACGCCACAGTCATCGATGCCGCCATCGAGCACCTCGAGCACGCCGCCGGACGGACACCGTCCGTGCTGACTCTGGCCCGACATCTGGGTCTTGCAAACACCACATTTCGTCGGCGCTACCCCGACATCGTCAACCGGCTACGCGCCTCGAACGGAGTACGAGCCGCACCCGACGTCGTACATCGCCAGATCGACTTCGACCTCCTTCGACTTCGGCAACGGAACCGCGAACTCACCGAGAGCCTCGCGCTGGCTACCTCGAGCATCCAGCGCCTCACCATCGACAACCGTTCTCTACGTCGACAGCTCGAAGCTGCCGCTGCCGTCACGCACCTCACGAGGAAGACGTAAAGCGATCGACTGTTAATTCGCTCGAAGCTTTCACTTGACCGCTGATCAGCCGCACGCCACATTGGTCCGATCGACGGTTGTCACCGCATTGTCACCGAACCCAATCAGTGCAGCGGTGGTCGACTGCCTCAAAGCCCGACTCGATTGCGTCGATTTTGCAGACACTCGAGGCCGCAACCCACGTTCGCAGAGACCGCTGGTATACCCCAAGGGGTACTTGCATACCCCCCTAGGTATATGCGACAGTAGAGATACGCCTGCCAGAAAGGACTGCCATGTGTTACCCCGTCGCATGCCCGACATGCGGTAAGACCACTTGGGCCGGTTGCGGTCGCCATATCGACAGCGTCATGAAGAACGTTCCGCAGCCGCAGCAGTGCACCTGCTCCACCGAGTCACCCGATCTAGCAACGCGCAGCGGCTTTTTCCGCTCACTGTTTCGTCGCTGACCTTCCGGACACAACCATACTGGACACCGTGGGCCTCCTCGGCCCTTCTGGATACCCCCACCCGTATTAGGAGAAGGAATCTTGACCAAACCCGCTACCGAGGCGGCTCCCGGCCGTCACGACAGCCACCGGCTACCTGCACCCGGCGCACTCGGCCGCCTGGGAAGCACGATGGTCACGCGTCGCCGCTGGGTGTTCGGCATCTGGCTGATCGCCCTCATCGCTTTGGGATCGGCTGCGCCATCGGTGTTTTCGTCCCTGGCCGGGGCCGGCTGGCAGGCCAACGGATCCGAATCCGTGCAGGTACGCGAGCTCGCCCAGCAGCACTTCGGCGGTAACTCATCCGCAGCAGTGCAGGTGGTCGTTCACTCCGACACCGCATCGATCGAAGACCCCGCGATGCAGCAGACACTCACTGACGTCGCGGCCGTGTTCGACGGTGACGCCCGTTTCGGGGAGATCATCGCTCCCCAGCCGGGCATGACCATCAGTCCCGACGGCCACACCGGCATCCTCATCGCCGGTGCCAACGCGAGTACCGACGACATGGTCAAGGCCGTCGACGAGGTGAAAGGTGAGCTGACCGCACTGTCAGGCAACGGCATCGAGGTCTATCCCACCGGATCGTCCGCACTGTGGTCGGACTTTAACAAAGCCAACCACGACGCCATGATCCAAGCCGAATTGTTCTCCTGGCCGGTCACTTTGGCGATCATGGTCCTAGCGTTCGGCTCGCTCGTCGCGGCGGGATTGCCGCTGCTGCTGACCGTTGCCGGCCTGGTCGCATCCGCTGGCGGGCTGGTGCTCCTCAACGGCGTCACCCCGATCTCGGTGTGGGCGATGAACTTCGCGATGATGTTCGCCCTCGCCCTCGGTATCGACTACGCCCTGTTCATCGTCGCCCGCTTCCGCGATGCACTGCGCAACGCCAACCCTCGGGCTGCGGTCGCCGAAACCATGGACACCGCAGGCAAAGCCGTGGTCCTGTCCGGACTCACCGTTCTGGTGAGCCTCTCGGCCGTCCTGCTCGTTCCCGCACCAGCGGTGCGCACCATGGCCGTGGGCATCATGCTCGCCGTCACGTTCGTGCTGATCGCCACCATGACCCTGCTCCCGGCCACATTGGGTGCGCTCGGTTCCAAGGTCAACGCCGCATCCCTGCCCTACGCCAAGCGTCAGCAGCACCGCTCGCCGAAGTTTGCCGCGTGGGGCGAGCTCCTGCACAAGCACCCCTGGCCTTTCGCTCTGGCCTCCGTCGGCATCCTCATCACGCTGGCTCTTCCGGTCCTCGGACTGAAAGTCGCGATGCCCTCGATCGCCGTCGTCCCAGAAGATGCACCGGTTCGCCAGGGCTACGAGCTCGTCCAGGCCCAGTTCGGTGACGGCGCACCCGGCGCACTGCAGATCGTCGTCCCGTCCTCGGATGCCGCCGCGACCGCCACCGCAGCCACTACCGTCGACGGTATCTCGATGGTCACCCCACCCCAGCCTGCGTCCGATGGCTCGAACTACTCACTGCTACAGGCACTTCCCACTGTGGACCCCTCGGACGAGAGAATGGGAACGATCCTCGGTGACCTGCGCGCAGAACTTCCGGAATCCGCGCTCGTCGGCGGTGCACCTACGGAAAACCTCGATCTGCAGCAAGCCTTGAACGACTACCTACCGCTGGTCATCGGGATCATCCTTGCACTCGGCTTCGTTCTGCTACTCGTTGCTCTGCAGGCACCGCTGATCGCGATCCTCGGCACCGCAGTCAGCCTGCTCTCGACCGCCGCCGCGTTCGGAGTCGCGAAACTGATCTTCCAGGACGGTCACGGTGCATCACTGCTCGGTTTCACCCCACAAGGGTTCCTCGACGGATGGGGACCGGTGTTCTTCTTCGCGATGATCTTCGCCATCGCCATGGACTACACCGTCTTCCTGCTCGCCACCGCGAAAGAGCACTACGAGAAGACCGGGGACCCAAAAGCTGCCCAGGTCGACGGGCTCGCCCACTCCGGCCGGGTCATCTTCGCCGCCGCCGCGGTCATGGTCGCCGTGTTCTTCACATTCGCACTGTCCGATCCGCTCCCACCGAAGGAAATGGGCATCATTCTCGGTGTCGCGGTACTGCTCGACGCCTTCCTGATCAGGCTGATCCTGCTGCCGGTCCTGCTGCGTCTGACCGGGCACGCCGCATGGTGGTCGCCGGCTTGGCTGCGCAAGGTGCTGCCGTCGATCAGCTTCTCGCACTGACACCGTCATCACACCGAACGGAGCAATCATGATTGACCCGAACACCACCCACTCGGCCGCGTTCGCGGGATGGCCGATCGAACGTATCGTTCCCGCCCTTGCTGCCGGCGTCACCGCCACCGGCCTGGCCCTCGGCGAACTCCACGCACCGCAGTGGCGACTGCTCAGCGCGTTCGCTGCCGCGAACCTCGCCCTCTACGCCGCGGTCGGCTGGTGCCCGGCCAGCGCACTCCTCGCCAGGGTTGGCGTGCCGAGTATTCGTCGGCCCCGAAACGGGTAGGCACACATCACGCAGATCGATAATCGAAAGGAATTTCCCTCATGAACATCGCACTCTCGACCACTCTGACCGACACCGACTTCGACACCGCAGTCGACGCCGTCAAAGCCGCCCTCGCAGATCAGGGCTTCGGTGTTCTCACCGAAATCGACATGCAGGCCACGTTGAAGGCCAAACTCGGCGAGGACATGGAGCAGTATCTGATCCTCGGTGCCTGCAATCCGTCCCTCGCGCACCGCGCCGTCGGAGTCATGCGCCAGATCGGGTTGCTGTTGCCGTGCAATGTCGTCGTCCGCGCCGACACCGCCACATCGGGATCGGTCATCGTCGACGCGATGAACCCCGACATCATGGTCCAAGCGACCGGCGAACCCGCACTCTCCGATGTCGCGGGCGAGGCCACCACCAAACTCCAGGCCGCCATCGACGCGCTCGGTGGCCGGGACACAGCACACAGCTGATGACCTTGACCCTGGCGCTGGTGCTCGGCGTTGCCGTCGGCATCCTGCTCGGTCTCCTCGGCGGCGGTGGGTCGATCCTCGCTGTCCCTGTTCTCGTCTACGCCCTGGGAATGGACCTGTCGGAGGCGATACCGACTTCGTTGCTGGTGATCGGTGTCGCCTCGGCGACCGGGGCCATCCCCAAGGTGCGGGCGAAGCTCGTCGAATGGCGACTGGCGGCGATCTTCGCGGCCACCGGCATCGTCGGCACCCTGGTCGGCAGCGCCCTGGGTAGGCATCTGCCCGAGGCCGCAGTGATGATCGGCTTCGCAATCGTCATGATCATCGCCGGGGCACGCATGCTACGCAGCACCGACGACGTCGGAACCGCTTGCAAGACCGGAAATTCCGGGATCGACTGGAGGCGATGCGCACCACGGTCCATCCCGACAGGGTTCGGTGTCGGTGTCCTCACCGGACTGTTCGGCGTCGGCGGAGGGTTTCTCATCATTCCCGCACTGGTGCTGTTGCTGGGAATCGAGATGAGTGTCGCTGTCGGAACATCGCTCGTGGTCATCGTCGCCAACTCGGCCGCCGGACTGATCGCTCAGGCCGACGGGCTCGGCGGGAACTGGGCACTGACAGCCGCGTTCACCGGTGCTGCGATCGCAGGCTCGCTGGTCGCAGGAAGGCTGAGCACACGTATCGACACCGACAAGCTGCGCACGTGGTTCGCCTACCTGGTGTTCGCTGTCGCGGGCTACGTGCTCGTCGACACCCTCTTTCTCTCATGACCGACTGCACGCACCGACCCAATGCCCCCGGGGGTAATCTGGAACCACTACCACCACTACGCACCCTCAGGAGATCGCAATGATCGGCGACGAAGACAGCATCGCATTGGTACTCAACCGCTTGCGACGCGCACACGGTCAGCTCGCCGGTGTGATCGGCATGATCGAGAACGGGCGTGACTGCAAAGACGTAGTCACCCAACTCGCGGCCGTTTCCCGCGCCCTCGACAAAGCTGGATTCAAGATCGTCGCCACCGGCCTCCGTGAATGCATGACCGGCGACACAGGCGACAACAAAGAGCCCATGACCGAAGCAGAACTGGAAAAACTGTTCCTCGCACTGGCCTGAACGACACGTTTCACGTCAGAAACGAGACCGACGCGACGACACCGTAGGAGTATCCCCATGAGCACGACCGATCCAGACATCGCGATCATCGAAACCTCGAGCCTCGGCGACCGCAGCTACCTGATCAGCCACGACGGCACCGCAGTGGTGATCGATCCCCAACGCGACATCGACCGCGTCCTGGCATTGGCCGCGGAGAAGAACGCCGCCATCACCCACGTACTCGAGACCCACATTCACAACGATTACGTCACCGGTGGACTCGAACTTGCGCGCGCCACCGGTGCCGAATACGTTGTGCCCGATGGTGACCCGGTCGAATACGAGCGGCGTGCAGTCGGCGACGGTGATGTCGTCGACGCGGGATCGGCAAAGTTTCACGTCATGCACACACCGGGCCATACACATCATCACGTCAGCTACGTACTACGCATGGGCGACGAACCGATCGCGATCTTCACCGGCGGCTCGATGCTCTACGGATCGACCGGCCGCACCGACCTGCTCGGCTCCGAACACACCGACGAGCTCACCCACGCTCAGTTCCATTCGGTCCGTCGTATCGCCGCCGAACTGCCCGCTGATGTCGAGGTCTACCCCACACACGGGTTCGGCAGCTTCTGCTCCGCGACGCCCACCAGTGGAGATTCGTCGACGATCGGTGAACAGCAGCAGTCCAATCCCGCGTTGACGCAGGACGAGCAGACGTACGTCGACGAGCTGATTGCAGGATTGTCTGCCTACCCCGCGTACTACGCCCACATGGGCGTCATCAACACCGAAGGCCCGGCCCCGATAGATCTGTCCACTCCGGAGCCCGTCGATCCCGACGAACTACGGCGCCGCATCGACGCCGGGCAGTGGGTCGTCGACCTTCGTGCACGGACCGCCTTCGCTGCCGGACATCTCGACGGCTCTTTGGGTTTCGAGCTGTCGGCCACGTTCGTCACCTACCTCGGGTGGCTCTACCAGTGGGGTGCACCGCTGACATTGATCGGTGACACTTCCGATCAAATCGACGAGGCCACCAGAGAATTGGCGCGCATCGGCATCGACAGTCCGTCCGGTTCTGCTGTCGGTGAGTTTCACTCGCTCGTCGGCGACGGAGACGTGCGGTCCTACGAGGTGTCCGACTTCGCCGGGCTGGCCGAAACCGAACGGGAGATAGCTGTGCTCGACACACGTCAGCAGTCCGAGTACTCGGACGGTCATATCCCCGGTGCAGTCAACATCCCCCTCCACGAGCTACCTCACCGACTCGCAGAAGTCCCCGACGGCGAAGTGTGGGTGCACTGCGCCTCCGGGTATCGAGCCTCGATCGCGGCCTCACTGCTCGACCGCGAGCACCGCACCGTGGTGCTGATCGACGACGACTACGACCGCGCCGTCGAGCTCGGCCTGGACACACCGCAAACCTGACCAGTCTCGATCGGTGCGGCACCTTCCGCCAGCGGGGCCCCGGGAAGACCGCTGGTTGCGTCGACGATTCGATGAACACACGCACGAAAACCGGTCAGTTGGTCAAGAACCAACCGTAGTTACAACAGATCTTGTGCGTATTCGAGGAAGTACGCCTCGCGGGCGCGGGTGCTCGCCGATTGCGACTTGCCCATCATCGCGGGGGATTCGTAACTGCCACCGCTGATCTCGATCAGATCCAAGCCTTCCTCGGCGAGCCGAGCGACGACGTTTCGGGACTCCTCTTCGGTGAAGCCGCCGCGTTGGAAATCGGCTGAGTTCAGCTTGATGCCGACCGCGAAGCTCGGGCTGACCGCGTTGCGGATCCGGCGCGTCACTTCGAGTACGAAGCGCATGCGACGCTCGGGATCGCCACCCCACTCGTCGGTGCGTTGGTTGGCGAGCGGGGACAGGAACTGCGCGACCAGGTAGCCGTGTGCGCCGTGAATCTGGACGCCGTTGAAGCCTGCGGTCTCGGCGACGACGGCGGTGGTGGCGAAGCGATCGATGATGTCCTCGATCTCGGCTCCGGTCAGTTCTCGCGGTGTCGGGGCGCCAGGGACCTTCAACGCAATTGCGCTCGGGGCGACGGGCCGATTGCGGGCAGCGAGTGGGTTCGCTTGCCGTCCAGGGTGATTGATCTGCATCCAGATCGGCGAGCCGCCATCTTGGGTGGACTTGGCCCACCTGGTCAGACCTTCGAGATCGCGGTCGTCTTCGATGACCACGTTGCCCGGCTCACCAAGTTGGGTCCGGTCGATCATCACGTTTCCGGTCACGACGAGGCCGTAGCCGCCCGCTCCCCACCTGGTGTAGAGCGTCTCGAGTCGGTGGGACGGGCCGCGGGACGAGTTGCCGAGAGCCTCGCTGAGCGCCGACTTCATCATGCGGTTCGGCAGAATCTGGCCGCACGGCAGCGTCAACTGGTCAGACAGGGTGAGGGTGCTGGTCACAGATTCTCCAGAGACTGCGGGGATGTGCGTGTAACCGGCGGTTACACCGTGAGTGACCGTAGTAGACTGAGTGGTCTATCGCAAGGCGCGTGGAGGAGTGGAAAGCAGAAATGGTTCGAGGACCACGTGAACGGCTGGTCGACAGCGCGATCGCACTGATGCGTCGCAAGGGTGTCGCTGGAACCGGAATCGCCGAGTTGCTCGAACACAGCAATACTGCGCGACGGTCTATCTACATGCACTTTCCCGGTGGGAAGGACGAGCTCCTCACCGAATCGACTCGGGCTGCCGGCGCCGCGATGACGGCTCTGATCAGGGATGTCACCGCAACGGACGATCCGCGAGAAAGCGTTGCGGCCTTCATCGACATGTGGAAAGGCATTCTGGTCGACAGCGACTACGCGGCCGCCTGCCCCGTCGTTGCCGCCGCGCTCGGTGGTTCCGATGCGCCGTCCGCCCCCGCTGCGGCAGCCGCATCGTTTCGGGACTGGGACGCCGCGATCGCCGAACAACTCGTGCGCGTGGGAATCGCAGCGCCGGTTGCCGATTCGCTTGCGACGGTGACCGTGTGTGCCATCGAAGGCGCCGTCATCGTGGCGCTGTGTTCACGAACGGTGCAACCGCTCGATCGCGTCGCTGTCCATCTGACGGAGTTGGTGAGCGCCGCAGCGCCGCGCTTATCGCGGAGGTAGCTCGGGGAGTATCTTCTCGCCGAGCCAAGCATCCCACAGCGGCCGCAACGGGATTCTCGTGAAATGTGCTGCCAGATCGGTGAATTCCTCTGTGGTCACCGACGAGTGCCGATGCTTGGCAGTCCAGGTACGAAGCAATTCGAAGAACGCCTCGTCTCGCAGTTCGAGACGCAGCGTGTGCAGCGTCAAGGCGCCACGCTTGTAGACGCGATCGTCGAACATCAGATCCGGTCCGGGATCGCCGATCGTAATGTCCTGCGGCTGCCGGGACAGGTTGTGGCGGGCAGCCTTTGCGAGTTGCTCGGCAGTCGGCCCACCGGACTCTTCCGACCACAGCCACTCGGCGTAACAAGCGAAACCCTCGTGCAGCCAGATGTCTTTCCACGACCGGATGGTGAGGCTGTTGCCGAACCACTGATGCGCCAACTCATGGGCAACAAGGCGTTCCGCACCGCGACGGCCATCGCAATGGTTGGCACCGAAAATCGAGATGCCCTGCGCCTCGATCGGAATCTCCAACTTGTCGTCGGTGACAACCACTGTGTAGTCGGGGAAGGGATAAGGCCCGAAACAGCGTTCGAAGGTGTCCATCATCTGCGGCTGACGCGCGAAGTCGTAGTCGAATGCTGCGCGCAAGCGTTGTGGCAGTACCGCATTCATCGGCACCGAACTACGCCCGAGTCGACGCCGTTCGTACGGGCCGATCTGAATTGTCGCGAGGTAGGTGGCCATGGGATCGGCCTGCTCGTACACCCACGTCGTCTGGCTAGCCTTGGTCTGCTTTCGTAGGAGCGTCCCGTTGGCGAGCGCGTAGAACGGCGAGTCGGTGGTGATCGAAATCCGGTAGCTCGCTTTGGAACTGGGGTGATCGTCGCACGGGAACCAGGACGCTGCGCCGTTCGGCTGACTCGCGACAATGGCGCCCTCAGTCAACTCTTCCCAACCGACCTCGCCCCACAATCCGCGGATCGGCTTCGGGGTTCCGCCATATTGCACGACGATCGAGAGTGCGCCGCCCGCAGGAATCCGGTCCTGGGGCGTGATCACCAACTTTCCCTGTTGATGGGTGTGCTTGGCCGCCCGAGACCCGTTCACGGAGACCTTCGACACCGACAGACTCTGCGAAAGATCGAGGGAGAACTTCTGCCGCACCTCCGTGGTGACGGCAGTGATCGATGCCTTCGCCGTGAGCCGGTTGCTCATGACCTTGTACTGCAATTCGAGCTCGTATCGGGACACGCGGTAGCCACGGTTCCCGTTCTGCGGCAGATACGGGTCGATGGGTTCCTCGTAGAACTTGGCGGGCATCAATCGACACCCAATTCCGGTCTTGTCTGGCTCCAGGGCGAGATGGGATTGCCCTGCCATCGACTTGACGGCGGCACGGTGTCGCCGCGCATCACCAGGGACGCGGGGCCGACGGTTGCGCCGGCACCGATACCCGCGGCGGGCAACGCGACGCAGTGCGGCCCGAGCGTCGCTCCGGCTCCGATCGTCACTGTATCCATGGACATAATCCGATCATGGAACAGGTGAGTTTGCACGACGCACCCCCGTTCCACGGTCGCGCCATCACCGAGCGTGACGAGGTCCGCCTCTGGGAGCCAATACGATTCACACCAGACGCCTCGGCCGATGGTCGCGCCGAGTGCTCGAAGCCACACGTTCAAGACCGCTGTTCCGGTGGCTGCGCGGGCGAACCACGGCGCAGCGACTGTCTCGACGAAGGCGTCCGAAACCTCGTTGCGCCACACGAAGGAACTCCACAGTGGGTGTTCTACCTTCTTGATACGGCCGACCATCAGCCATTTCGCCGCAACCGCACTGCCACCCGCGACGGCACCAGCGATCAGCAGAACGACGCCGCTCAACAGTGCGGCCAGCCAGTACCCGACGGTCGACGCGAGCCACGCCAGCGCGAACAGCACGCCGAGCCCGATCGCAAACGACACCATCACCGGAATCAACCGGCAGGTCTCCACAAGCGCGCGTGCCACTTTGAGTCGGAGCGGCGGGTCGAACGTGCGGGCCGAGTCGGTGTCGTTTGCGGAGCGACGCAGGCGAACCGGCGGACTCCCGAGCCATGACGAGCCGGCCTTCGCCTTCGACGGTGCTGCCGAAAGGACGGCAACCAGACCATTTTTCGGCACGCGACGCCCGGGAGCTGTCATGCCGGAGTTGCCGAGAAATGCGCGCTTGCCGACCTTGGCTTCGCCGACGTGCATCCAGCCGCCGCCGAGTTCGTAACTGGCGATCATCGTGTCGTCGGCAAGGAACGCGCCGTCGGCGACGGTCGTGAACTTCGGCAGCAGCAAGACCGTGGACGCCTCGACGTTCTTGCCGATGTTGGCGCCGAGCAGTCGCAACCACACCGGTGTGAGCAGGCTGGCGTAGAGCGGGAACAGGAACGTCCGCGCAGAGTCCATCAACCGTTCGGTCGTCCACACCTGCCAGCCGACCCTGCTGCGTACAGGGTGGTGGCCTTCGACCATCCCGATTCCGAGCAGCCGAACGGCGACCAGCGTGACGACCGCAAATACGGTGAGACTGACCAGTGTCGCGACGGGAAGGATCAGCAGAGCATGGCCAAGCGCCGATGCCAGTGTCGATTCGTCCCTGATCCACCAACCGACGACGAGGATGCCGGCGGCCAACCCGAGGATCGGCATTGCCGCTAGTGCCATCGACGTGAGCCCGAACACCACGATCCAATGTGCCGCACGCGGCGGGGTCTGCTCGGGCCACGAATGTGGCGCCTTGCCGACCTTCACGGCCGGTGAACCCGCCCACTCCTGTTCTGCCTTGACCTTTCCCAGCACCGCCGAACCGGCCGCAACCTCGGCGTTCTTCCCGACGTTGGCGCCGGGGAACAGTGTGGATCGCGCACCGACGACTGCGCCGGGGCCGATGGTGACGGCTCCGATGTGGACCAGATCGCCGTCGATCCAATGGCCGGACAGATCGACCTCCGGCTCTACCGAGCAGCCGTCGCCGAGTTCGAGCATGCCGGTGACAGGTGGCAGCGTGTGCAGGTCGACGCCCTTGCCGACTTTCGCGCCGAGTGCACGGGCGAACGGCACCATCCATGGTGCGCCGGAAAGGTTTTCGGCTCCACTCGCCTCCGACAAACGCAACGCCACCCAGAGCCGTAGGTGCTCGCGTCCGCCACGGGCGTAGGTCCCCGGCACGAGTCCGTTGAGGAGCAGCCGCGCACCGGCGACGCAGATCGCCATCCGGCCGATCGGCGTGATGAACAGGACGAATCCCAGCGCGGTCCACCACCACGACAGCGTGGGCAGCCATGGCACATCGGCGACGGCAGCGATGGTGTTCGCGACGATCGCGAGCCAGGTCGCCCATTGCAGTCCGGTCAGAGTGGTCAACGGGACGGTCAGTGCGACCTGTAACCACTGGGTGCGTCGTGGAGTCGGGGCAACGATGCGGGGCACGGTCTCGGCGGTAGGTGCGAAGTCGTCGAGAAGATCGGCGAGCGATCCGAGCCGCGGATGATCGTAGAGTTGCGCGACGGTCACCTCGGGGAACAGTTCACGCAAAGCGGTCACAAGTTGTGCTGCGGCAAGGGATCCGCCACCGACCTCGAAGAAATCGTCATCGGCGCCGGTGATCTCGGCGCCGAGTATCGACGTCCACAAACCGGCGACCCACGCTGCAGTTCCGGTGAGACCGTGATCCGGCGACGACGCGTCGTCGGCGCCGGGAAGAGGCCAGGGGAGGGCATCGCGGTCGACCTTGCCCGAGGTTCGGGTCGGCAGGTCGTAGACAACGGCAAGACGCGGAATGAGCGCCGCGGGTAGGTGTTCGGCCAGTTGTTCGCGCGCTGCCCGAACGTCGAAGTTGGCGTCGGCGCTCGCGATGTATCCGACGAGGATCTGGTGACCGGCAGCGGTGGTGCGAACCGCGGCCGCAGCCCCGCTCACTCCCGGCAGGTTCTGAAGTGCGGCATCGACCTCGCCGAGTTCGATTCGCCGTCCGCCTAGTTTCACCTGATCGTCGGCACGGCCCTGGAACAGCAGGCCTGATCGCTCCAGCCGGACGAGGTCACCGCTCCGGTACGCGCGGTCCCAGCCCAACGTCGGCATCGGCGCGTACTTTTCCGCGTCCTTCGCCGGGTCCAGGTATCTGGCCAGCCCGACCCCGCCGATCACGAGTTCGCCGATCTCGCCCTCGGCAACCGGCTGACCAGCACCGTCGACTACCGCGAGATCCCAGCCGTCGAGCGGCAGGCCGATGGTCACTGGGACGCCGCTGTTCAGCTGCGCGGCGCACGCGACAACCGTCGCCTCGGTCGGGCCATACGTGTTCCAGACCTCGCGCCCGTCGACGGCAAGGCGTTCGGCGAGTTCCGGCGGGCACGCCTCGCCGCCGAAGATCAACAGCCGCACGGCTTCCAACGCCTCTGCCGGCCAGAGCGAGGCGAGTGTCGGCACCGTCGAGACGACATTGACCTCGTGGCGTACCAGCCATGGACCGAGGTCGGTTCCGCTGCGGACCAAGGCGCGCGGCGCAGGCACCAGGCAGGCGCCGTAACGCCACGCGAGCCACATCTCTTCGCACGACGCATCGAACGCGACGGACAGCCCGGCGAGAACACGGTCGCCAGGTCCGATGGGCGCATCTTGGAGAAACAGTCGTGCTTCCGCGTCGACGAATGCCGCCGCGTTGCGATGGCTCACCGCAACACCTTTCGGTGTTCCGGTAGATCCGGAGGTGAAGATGATCCAGGCGTCGTGGTCTGGGGTCGGTCGGGAAACGGCAGCGTCAGTGGCCGGCCGTGCCTCGCAGTGTTCGGTCAGGGTGACGCCTCGGGCAGTGATGATCGCCGTGACCTGCGCCTCGCCGAAGACCAAGTCCGCACGCTCGTCAGGGTCGTCCGCGTCGACAGGTACGTACGCCGCACCAGCCGCAAGGATCGACAGAATCGCCGCATACAAGGAATAGGAACCTGACGGCATCCGAACACCGACGCGGTCGCCGGCGACAACCCCTGAATTCTGGAGCCAGGCCGTACCCTCGTCGATCGCTTCGAGCAGTTCGGCGTACGAAAGGCTGTTCTCACCATCATCGATCGCCGGCGCGTCCGGGTAGGCCTGCGCGGTTGCGGTCAAGATGTCGATCAGCGTGCGCGGTTCGGGCGCGAGCGAGGACCGCAGGAACTCGGCGGGCACAGCGGTCGCCTGTTCGCCACGCTGCGTTTTGTCCGTGTCCTGTGACTGGAGAGACAACCGGCCTACCTTCTTTTCTTGCGAGCTCGATGCGGGAGTGCACACCGTTATCTCACGCTTTGTTGACCACGAGGTGAACTGGAGCGCGTCAGGCGTCACGTGCTCGAATCCACAGCTCAGGCTATCCCTTGGGTAGTCACTCTGTTAGGTGTAGCGTCGAACGCGTGCCGAATAGCGAGGTTTTCATCCTGGGTGGGTACCAGACGGATTTCGCGGTGAACTGGCACCGCCAGAACCAGGGCTTCGATGCACTGTTCGCCGAGACGATCGAGGGGTGTCTCGGCAATGCAGGGATCGGGCCCGAGGTTGTCGAGGTCGTGCACGTCGGCAACGCGTTCGGTGAGTTGTTCACGGGCCAAGGTCACCTCGGCGCAATGCCGGCGACCGTGCACAGCGAACTGTGGGGCGTCCCGGCCTCACGGCACGAGGGTGCCTGCGCTTCCGGCAGCCTTGCGGTGCTCGGTGCGATGGCCGACCTCGAATCGGGACGGTACGACTGCGCGCTGGTCATCGGCGCCGAGCTGGAAAAGACGGTTCCCGGCGAGATCGGCGCAAAGAACATGGGCGCCGCCGCACGCGTTGGGCACGAGGCGAGCGACACGAATTTCGTGTGGCCGCGCATGTTCAGCTTGCTCGCCGACGAGTACGACCGCCGATACGGGTTGAACGAGGCTCACCTACGGGCGATCAGCGAACTGAACATCGGCAATGCGCGAGCGAACCCACTTGCACAGACCCGGAATTGGGACTTCACGCCGGAGAGTTTCACTGCCGACGACACGGCGAACCCGCTCGTCGAACGACGGCTTAGACGGCAAGACTGCAGTCAGCTGACCGACGGTGCGAGCGCGGTCGTACTGGTGTCCGACCGATTTCACGCTAGGTCTCGTGCGCGCATCGCCGGCTGGGGGCACCGAACCGCGGGGCTCTCGCTCGACCAGAAACTCCAGATCAGCGCCGACGACATATATGTCTTCCCGCACCTACGCCGGACCGTTCTCGATGCGCTTGGTCGTGCAGGTGCCGGAAGTGTCGACGAACTCGACGGCGTCGAGGTACACGACTGCTTCTCGATGTCGGAGTACATGGCGATCGATCACCTCGGGATCACGCCACCAGGAGAGTCGTGGAAGGCCATCGAGTCGGGCGACATCGAGCGCAAGGGGCGGCTGCCGGTCAATCCCAGTGGCGGTCTGATCGGCGGTGGACATCCTGTCGGAGCGACCGGCGTTCGGATGTTGCTCGACGCCTACAAGCAGGTGACCGGCACGGCGGGCGACTGTCAGGTGGACGGCGCGCGCCGATTCGCAACACTCAATATCGGTGGAAGCGCCACGACAGTAGTCAGTTTCGTCGTCGAAACACAGGAATAGGACAGCCGTGACGAACACCGATATCGTCGGCAGGGTACTGAGCACACTGCCGACCGACGACGATCATCCGTACCGGACCGGTGCATGGGCGCCGCAAACGCAGGAATGGGATGCACCGGAGATCGAGCTGATCGCCGGGGAGATACCGGCCGACCTCGACGGCGTCTATCTGCGCAACACCGAGAATCCAGTGCAGCCGTCCATCGGCCGGTACCACCCGTTCGACGGCGACGGGATGGTGCAAGTCGTCGGGTTTCGCGATGGAAAAGCCTTCTACCGCAATCGTTTTGTTCGCACCGAGGGTCTGCTCGCCGAGCAGGAGGCCGGCCACGCGTTGTGGGCAGGCATATCCGAGCGGCCGAGCAAGGCGATTCGAGAGGACGGGTGGGGTGCGCGTGGCCGGATGAAGGACTCGTCGAGCACAGACGTTGTAGTACACGCAGGCACGGCGATCACCAGCTTCTACCAATGCGGCGACCTGTACCGGCTTGACCCCCTGACGCTCGACAATTTGGGAAAGTCGAACTGGCACGGTCGATTCCCAAGCGACGTCGGTGTTTCCGCACACCCGAAGGTCGACGAACGCACCGGCGAGATGCTGTTCTTCAACTACGGAACCGATGCTCCCTACATGCATTACGGCGTTGTCGACGCTGACGACCACCTTGTGCACTACGTCGATATCGAGCTGCCCGGGCCGCGGCTACCGCACGACATGGCGTACACCGAGAACTATGCGATCCTCAACGACCTTCCGCTCTTCTGGGATGCGGACATCCTGAAGAAGGGTGGCCACGCAGCGCGGTTTCGGCCCGATCTCCCCACGCGACTCGGAGTGATTCCGCGACGCGGTCAGAGCCGCGAGATCCGCTGGTTCGACGCGGCGCCCACATACGTCCTGCATTGGGCGAACGCGTACGAAGATGGCGACGAGGTGGTTGTCGACGGCTACTTCCAGGACAACCCCGAGCCGCAGGTTCCACCGGATGCCAGCTACTACCAACGCCTTTCCCGGTTCCTTTCGCTCGACGGTATGCAGACCAGGCTGCATCGGTGGCGGCTGAACATGCGGACCGGCGCCGTCATCGAGGAGCGACTCAGCGAGACCGTGAGCGAGTTTCCGATGATCAACGGTGACTACGTGGGCCGCCCGCATCGGTACACCTACGCGACCACCGGTGTGCCGGGCTTCTTCTTGTTCGACGGCCTACTCAAGCATGACGGCAAGAACGGCAAGGAAGAGCACTATTCGTTCGGCGACGGCGTGTTCGGGAGCGAGACCGCGATGGCGCCGCGCGTCGGGTCCACCGCCGAGGACGACGGCTATCTCACCACGCTGACGACCGACATGAACAACAATCGATCCGAGTGCCTGGTCTTCGACGCCGCGAACATCACTATCGGTCCGATAGCCCGGCTCCGGCTTCCCGAACGGATTGCGAGCGGCACCCATAGCGCCTGGGCCGCAGGGGATTCCCTCCCGAACTGGCGCAGCGCCGACTCCATGACATCGGCGCTCGGTTTGTGAACGACTGGACTGCCCTCGAACGGGGCGGTGCCAACGCCATCGCGGTGACTCAAGGATTTGTCGGCGATGAGTGGAACCTACTCATAGTGCGGTATGCGATAGCCGGAGCTGCTCGGTACGGCGACTGGTTGGAGCGCTTGCCGATCTCGAATGCGGTTCTCGCCACACGACTTTCCGGTCTGGTGGAGCTCGGAGTACTGGAGCGCAAGCAATATCGATCCCGTCCCCCCAGGTCCGAGTACGTGCTGACCAAATGCGGGCGCGAACTGTTGCCGACCTTGCTTGCAATCTGGGGCTGGGAGTTGGAATGGGTTCCGCAACATGGTGTTCCGGTTCCGCCGATGCATCACATCCGGTGTGACTGTGACTTCCTGCCGCGGCTCACCTGTGGGACCTGCGATCTGCCGATCCGCGCGCGCGAGGTGACCGGAGAGTTCGGCCCGGCCGGCGGCTGGCCCCGCAGTGTGCCGTCGAGCACCACACGCCGTCGTTCGGGAAACCGTCCGGCATGGGCCGATTCGATGTTCCCGCAGACCTTCGGCATCATCGGCAACCGATGGTCGACAGCCATGATGGGCGCGGCATTCGCCGGCGCCGCACGGTTCAAAGAATTCGAGCAGCGTCTCGGTGCGCCCCCCGCGATCGTTGCTGAGCGATTGAAGTCGTTCTGCGACATGGGAATTCTCGAACAGAGGCCAGGACGCGAGCGTGCGGAATGGGCCGAATACCACCTCACCGAGAAGGGCCGTGGATTCTTCGCAGTCGTCATGACCGCTGTCGACTGGGGGCAGCGGTGGTTCCGCTCACCAGAAGGTCCGGCGATGGTGTTCGACCATGCGGGCCATCGTTTCGTACCGCAATTGTCGTGTGGTCACTGCCTCGCACCGCTACATGGTGCCGATATCGCGAACGTCGATGGCCTGACGGTTCAAGCGCGTTCGGCGCAAGTCTGAATCCGCGATGGGTGACGACGGCCCACACGATGCCACCCAAAGCAGATCCGATGGCCGCCGCGATGCCAGGGTGAATGCCACCCATGCTGTATCGCAGGACGAGAAAGATGTCCGGCCCTGGGGTGAGGGATAGCAGCAGGCACAGCGCTGCGAAGATGCAGAGGAGCGTGAACGTCACGCCTCGATGAGAACACACGCCCGGCGCCAACTGCACCCGAAATATGCTGACTACCAACCCACAGTGAGGTCCTACACATGACAAACCTATCGAAGACCGACACAATCCTTTGCGCAGTTTACGGAGTCGTTGCGGCAGTCGCGCTCGTTGCGACCTGGTGGCACAACATCGCCTTCTTCCGGCTGGACGACAATGGCGGCCTCGTCGGCTTTGTCCAGGACGGATACGCAAACCACGCAGCAGGATCACTCACCAACGATTTGTTGTTGCTCACCGTCGCTGCGGTCGTCTTCATGTTCGTCGAAGCGAATCGCGTCGGCGTCCGCTACATCTGGATATACCCAGCTATAGCCGCTTTCGTCGCGATCAGCGTGGCGTTCCCGCTGTTCCTCATCGCACGCCAACTTCGCTTAGCTGCTACCCGTGAACCGAGCGCATCGCTGAACTGAGTACGGACTTTTCGTTAGATCCTTCTCGGCGTTTGCGTCAGAAAGTCCGTACTCGGCGGGAAGGCGTTCGGCTTGACAACGCAACTGCGTAGCTGACATCCACGGTTCAGGTCATGAGTATCAGCGCATAGCCCCGGCTTGCTGGTCGGCAACCCTCCTCCGCGGTGGGGTGCTCCGGGTGACGACCTGGCTGCTGTCCACACCGGACACGGCAAGCGCGGACTCCGAGGTATTCCGACGGGTCCCTTGATCGATGGGATTTCGTGATGACTGCTGTATTGACTGCCGATACCAATTGCGTTCCGCTGGCACGAGTTTCGGGCTGCGATCTGCAGGTTCCGCTCGTGCAGGGTGGGTCGTGCGCGTATGCGAACTTCGGCTATGCGGCAAGCGCACCCGCCTTGGCGCAGGTCGCCGACCGCCTGCAGCAACTGCTGCCGTACTACGCCAGCGTGCACCGGGGTGCCGGGTACGCGTCTCGTGTTTCGACGAATGCCTATGAGGCGGCACGCAATTCGGTTGCCGACTTTGTCAACGCAGCAGACGATCAGGTCGTCGTTTTCACCCGCAACACGACGGACTCGCTGAACCTGCTCGCAGCGTGCGTCCCCGGTGACACCGTGGTGCTCGACATTGAACATCACGCAAATCTGTTGCCGTGGAAGCGCAACGGTTGCCGTGTGGTTCCGGCGGCCGACACGGTGGAGGAGACGATTCGCAATCTTGTCGCCGAATTGTGCAGCCGGCCAGCGGCATTGCTTGCCGTCACCGGCGCATCGAATGTCACCGGTGAAGTGCTTCCGATCGCGCGGCTGGCATCGATCGCCCACCAATGCGGCGCGCGCATTCTCGTTGACGCGGCGCAATTGGCCCCGCATCGACGCATTGACCTCACCGCGGCTGGCGTCGACTATCTTGCCTTCTCCGGGCACAAGCTGTACGCACCTTTCGGCGCCGGAGTGCTTGTCGGGCGCAGGGATTGGCTCGACAAATCGCAGCCGTACCTGGCCGGCGGCGGAGCGGTGCGAGAAGTCACGCTCGAGTCGACCGAATGGGCGTGTGCGCCACAGCGACACGAGGCAGGCAGCCCCAACGTCCTCGGCGTCGCTGCGCTGGCCGCCGCCTGCGATGCGTTGTGTGCCTTGGATTCCGAGGTCACGCAGCGGCACGAACGAGAGCTCTCCGACCGACTGCGAGCAGGACTTGCCTGCCTGAGCGGTGTTCGGCTGCTGCAGATCTGGCAGGACAGCGCTGATTCCGTCGGGATTGTGACTTTCACTATCGACGGCTTCGAACCCGGCGAGGTTGCCGCGTATCTCTCGGCAGAACACGGTATCGGCCTGCGGGACGGTCGATTCTGCGCGCATCCGTTGCTGAAGCGTCTCGGCGTCGATGGCGCCGTTCGGGCGAGCATCGGGCTGGGGACCGGCGCGTCCGATGTCGACCGTCTCCTCGAGGCCATAGCGGCACTTGTCGCGAACGGACCGTCGTGGGACTACGCGAAGGTCGACGGCCATTGGAACCCGACTCCTGAGACGAGGTCGTTCCCGGACGCGTTCGGGTCTGCGACGGCCACCGACGGATCCGCGCCGTGCATCTGATCCAGGTACGCTAGCTGCATGGCAGACGAATGGGTCGTCGGCGAGATCGCCGAGTGCAGTCTTCGTCATGCCCAGGTATTCCAGCGTCGCCGGCATGTCGACCTCTGCCGTACCGCGTCGGGTAGCTGTCAGCGCTGACGTTTCACCGTCAGCTCGGTCAGCCACCTCTATGCAGTTTCGAGGAATACCCATGTCATCAGCTACAGCTATTCGGACGCGTTCCCTTCGGGTTGCGCTCGAACTGACCGACCGTGGTCATCATCCGGCCGCCGGGGGTAGAGCGGATGTGAGAAGTCCACTGGCACAGTCGGATTACTGGATCGAATTGACCAGCCCGCCCGCGCCGGCTGGGCCGCTCGATTTGGTTGCGCACCCGCCGAACGTGGTCAGGGTGCGCGCCCGCGATCTTCGGGAGGCGAAGCGGCTCCGCGACGGAATTCGCGCCGAGATCGCGGCGAGCGGTGCAGACCCCGATTCGGTGACCGTCCTGCTCGACGTCGAAACTCTTATCGCCGGACAGGCCGCGAGTGCCCGCGCCGAGCTTGCTCAGCTCGATTCCCAACTGCCGGACACTGGCTCGGCTCGGCCGGCGCGACATGCCGACAGTTCGGTCACCTACGTGGGGACACCGCAGGGTCTGGCGAGCTTGATCTCGGATATCCAGGCCGCAGAGGTCGCCGACGGCGTGACGCTACTGCCGTTGTCGTTGCCAGGCACTCTCGAACGCATTGTCTCCGACGTCGTTCCGTCGTTGACAGCACGAGGCTTGGTGTTCCGCAGCGAGCAATTGGCCGACGTCGTCGTACGTTTCGGCGGCGCGGCAGTCAGTCACGCTTTCGTGTCCTGAGCCCGGCTACTCGCCGAGTGGAGTTGCGCGGTAGTACCGCCCGTCGTGGTAGAGCAACGGCGCGGCGGCGGGCTCGTCCGCCGTTGCGTCGTGCACACGAGTGACCAGACCGATCACCAACGTGTGGTCGCCGATGGGTATCAGCTGATGCACGCTGATGCGCAACCAGATCGGCGTTCCGAACAAGATCGGTTCGCCGCTGTCGAGGCTCGTCCAGAGTGAGTGGTCGGTGAAGCGTTGCTCGGCGGCACGGGCAAATCGTTGTGCCAGATGGCGTTGGTGCTCACCGAGAAAGTGAATGGCCAGCGAATCCGCTGAGTGCAACGCTTTGATGCTCGACGACGTGTGCGCGATGTTGAACGACACCAGTGGGGGCGCGAGTGACAGCGACGCGAACGAGGTTGCGGTGAAGCCCACCGGACCTGCAGAAGAATTGAGTGTCACGATCGTGACGCCGGCCGGGTAATGCCGCATGGCCGACCGATACTGTTCGCCCGTAATCCCGCTCGGATCATCGGGAATCGCGTCGAAGTTCAGGTTTTCGGCGTCTGCTGGATGGTTTGTGGACTCAGCCATTGGAGTGCTCCGGACCGCCCGTGAGGGCTCGAGAAGATGATGTTGTAATCGAATTGATCGATTACGAACACATGCTCGACGCCGTACGGCGCAAGTATACGTGGCGCCGACGCCAGCCCCCGGTTTTCATAATGGCGCGACCCTACCAGGGCCCGATTCTTGCGAAGCCTCCGATTCAGTCGACATCGACGGCGAGGCCGGCAGTGATCCGGAGCAACTCGGAAAACGTCGTGCGGAAAATGGTGCTCGGATGTCCCGCTGCTGCCCACAGTTCGGGATGTGTGGAAAGCGCATTGTCGACGAACGTCGGGAGATTCGTCGGATGCCCGACCGGTGCAACACCGCCGATCGGTTGCCCCGTTGCGTGCAGGACGACGGCGGCGTCGGCTCGTGTCAGGGTCCCGCCGAGTCGCGGACCCGTGCGGGCGAGATTTACCTGGTGCGCACCGGAGACGAGTATCAGAATCGGATCGTCGTCCAGCAGAAAGATCAGCGATTTGGTGATTGCGCCGATATCGACGCCGAGGGATTGCGCTGCTTGTGCGGCCGTGTGCGTCGATTCAGGTTGGTTCACGATCACACCGTGGTGTCCACGGGCGATCAAAGTGTCGGCGACGTGTGATGCATTCGGGTGCAGCAGCTTCCGCATGAACACAGACTATGACCACGAGCGGCAATCGCGCGATATTCAGTACTCGGGGAAGCCGCCTATCGGACCCAGCATCCTGGCAATACGTTCGTGTGCGACCCGGGCAAGCTCATCGATCGAGTTTTCGGCGACCTCGCAATGCACGCAGGATTCGAATATTCGATCGAGATCTGCCTGTGAAAAGGCGAGTAGTTCGATGTCGGCCTTGGCGAGCAGGTCGTCGTGCGACTCGTATGGCCGCGCGTCGGCTACCTTCTGCGCCCACGTCACGCAGCAACAGCATTCGAACAGCGCATGCACGGCTTTGCTGCGCGGCAAGGTGTTGAAAGTGGTCAGCCCGATTCCCTGATGCATCAACATGTGGACCTCCGACAGCAGGGAAATGGATCGACACATCCGATCCTGCGCTGCAACACGTACTCATTTCTAGGCTGGAGCAGCGAATTTGCAGAGGTTTAACGTGGCGTAACAGGGCATCTGTTCGGCCGCTACGCTGACCGAATGAATGAACTCAAGGCGTTCACCGTCGAGACGAAGGACCATGTCGCTCAGGTCACGTTGATCGGTCCCAACAAGGGCAATGCGATGGGTCCCGACTTCTGGCGCGAGCTACCCGAGATTTTCGGTGAGCTCGATACCGATCCGGATGTTCGGGCAATCGTACTTGTCGGCTCCGGCAAGCACTTCTCGTACGGTCTCGATCTCGTTGCGATGGGCTCCGACTTCGCTCCGCTGCTCGCCGATCGCGCGTTGGCCGCTCCGCGGACCGCCTTTCACGACACGATCAAGCGGATGCAGGCGTCGGTCACCGCGGTCGCGGACTGTCGTAAGCCCGTCATCGCCGCGATCTCGGGTTGGTGCATCGGGGGTGGCGTCGACCTGATCGCCGCGGTGGATATTCGGTACGCGAGTGCGGACGCGAAGTTCAGTGTCCGTGAGGCGAAGGTGGCGATCGTTGCGGACATCGGGTCGCTGCATCGCTTGCCCGCCATCATCGGTGACGGCCACCTGCGTGAGCTCGCCTACACCGGTAAGGACATCGACGCGGCGCGGGCGGAGAAGATCGGGCTGGTCAGCGGCGTTTTCGCCGATCAAGAGGCAGCATTGGCTGCGGCCCACGCGACGGCCCGCGAGATCGCGGCCAACCCGCCGCTCGTCGTGCACGGCATCAAGGACGTGCTCGGACGCGAGCGTGCCGGCGTCGTGTCCGACGGTCTGCGCTATGTCGCGGCATGGAACGCGGCCTTCTTGCCTTCCGACGATCTGACCGAGGCGATCAAGGCGGTCTTCGAGAAGCGCACGCCGGAGTTCAAGGGTCAGTAAAGCCTTGTAAACGATTTGCCACGTACGCCTCACTCAGTACATCCTTGCGTTGCGCAACTAGTTGGGTGGCGCAAGCAATGAAGTGTGGGGTGGATCGTGAGCGAGGCAACCGAGCCGTTCGCCGACGAGATCGGCAACCAGATGGTGCGCCTGCAGCGGATTCGAGAACGGACGGTCGCTCAGATCGCGGCCATCTCTCGAGACGAACTGGATATTGCGGCGTACACCTGCCTCTTTCGGCTGCTCGCCGATGGACCGATGCGCTCGGGTGCATTGGCCGACGCGATGTACACGGATCCGTCGACGGTCAGCAGGCAGATCGCGAGTCTCGTCGAACGCGGGCTTGTCGAACGCCTTGCCGATCCAGCCGACGGACGCGCAAGTGTGCTTGCGGTGACCGCTAGTGGCCGCGAACTGGTCGAACACATGCGTGATAGGCGAACGGCGAACCTGGGCCGGGTAATCGCCGACTGGTCGAATCCCGACCGGCAGGAATTTGTCCGCCTGCTCGCGCAATTCGTCGACGACTACGAGCGCCACCGGCCGGAGATGATCGCGGCGATCCGATCCGCCGCTCTGGCAACGACTCAGGAAAGAGACCGACTGTGACGTCACCGCAAACATCCGAAATCGAGTCGCCAGCCGGCTTCACGCATCGCCAGATCCTCGTGATCATGAGTGGGCTGATGCTCGGCATGCTCCTCGCTGCACTCGATCAGACGATTGTGTCGACCGCGATCCGAACCATCGCCGACGACCTCGACGGCTACTCGCTGCAGGCGTGGGTAACCACGGCGTACCTCATCACAGCCACACTCGCGACTCCGCTGTACGGCAAGTTGTCCGACATGTACGGCCGTAAGCAGTTCTTCATGGCCGCGATCATCATCTTCGTGATCGGCTCGATCCTCTGCACGGTCGCGCAATCGATGTACATGCTCGCCGCGTTCCGCGCATTCCAGGGACTCGGCGCCGGTGGCCTCATGTCGTTGGCGTTGACGATTCTCGGTGACATCGTCGGTCCGCGCGAGCGCGCCAAATACCAGGGCTACTTCCTCGCGATGTTCGGCACCTCGAGCGTTATCGGCCCCGTTCTCGGCGGCTTGTTCGCAGGGCAGGAAACCATTCTCGGGGTCAGCGGCTGGCGTTGGGTGTTTCTCGTCAACGTCCCGATCGGGTTGTTCGCACTTGCCGTCGTCTTCCGGGTGCTGCACTTGCCGAAGATCACCAAGTCCACCGTTCGCGTCGACTGGTGGGGAGCATTCGTGCTCGCCGTCGGAATCGTCCCGATTCTTGTCGTCGCCGAGCAGGGTCGCGAATGGGGTTGGGGGAGTAGAGGATCCATCGCCTGCTACATCGTCGGCGTCGTCGGCGTGCTCGGGTTCATCCTGGTCGAATCGAAACTGGGCGATGCCGCGCTGATCCCGCTGCGGATGTTCAAGAACACCACATTCGCACTGGGCGTTGTGATTTCGATCGTCGTCGGTGCCGCGATGTTCGGTGGCATCACATTGGTGCCCCAGTATCTGCAGGTAGTTCGCGGTGCCAGCCCCACAGCCGCGGGTTTGCAGATGCTGCCGCTCGTCCTCGGATTGATGTTGGGGTCCATCATCTCTGGCCAGCTGATTTCACGGACTGGGCGCTACCGTGCATACCCGTTGATCGGCGCCTCGATGCTGACGCTCGGACTGTTCCTGCTGCACTACATCACGGCGGATTCGCCGCTGTGGGTTGCGATGGTGTTCATGCTGATCACCGGTTTCGGGCTCGGCAATCTGATGCAGCCACTCACGCTCGCGCTGCAGAATGCGTTGCCGCCCAAGGATATGGGTGTCTCGACAGCGGCCGCCACGTTCTTCCGGCAGATCGGTGGAACGCTCGGCGTCGCGATATTCCTGTCGATCCTGTTTTCGGGGCTGTCCCCGAACATCACTACCGAACTGGAGGCGTCGGCGAACGATCCCGCATTCCGGCAGGCCATCGTCGAGGCCGTGCACAGCGACAACCCCGCGGATGCGGCCCTTGCGTCCGGCCTTGTCAAACACGATGTGTCGGCGGCCGGCGCGGTGCTCAAAGACAGCTCGATCATTCAGCAGCTGAGCCCAGAATTGGCGCACCCGTTCAAGGTCGGATTCGCGGAATCGATGTCGACCGTGTTCTTGTCCGCGACCGGTGTGTCGCTCGTAGCGCTGATCCTGGTGCTGTTCTGGAAGGAAGTTCCGTTGCGCATGGCCGGCGGGATCGAGGCCGCGGCGGCAGCCAGGGAAAAAGAGCAAGAGACAGCGGACTAAGCCTGGATGCACCGATCCGCATTTGGGTGAGGGTGGGTTGAAACGACGAAATGCCCTGTCGTAGTGGGAGAATGAGATTTCCTGAGGATCTTATTCGGCCACAACGAAGGGCATCTCGCAGATGCAACTCTCTCAC